>JBCCWI010000043.1:0-35231 GCA_039193795.1 Actinomycetota bacterium
GCAGCCGCGGGTGGGGGCGGCGGCGCAGGCGCTGGAGGTGGAGCGGCCGCCGGTGGAGGCGGAGGTGGCGGATCGGCGGGCGGCGGCGGGGCCGACTCGGCGGCGCTCGCCGCGGCCGGCGGCGGCATCGAGTCCAACGGCGGATCCGCCGGGGCGGGAGCCGGAGGTGGTGGAGACGCCGGGCTCACGGGCATCGCCGGAACCGGGGTCGGCGGCGCGGGATCGACACCGGCGATCGGTGGCGGCGCGTCACTCGTGGGGAGGCCGCCGAGATCCGACACCGCCGGCTCGACCGGAGGGGGCGGGGGCGGAGGAGGCGGCGGTGGTGGCGGTGGCGGCGGTGGCGGAGCGTCCTCGTCGGACACGGCTCTCCTCAGTGGTCGGGGTGCGGGTTCGCGGCCCGGCACCGGGTCGGGTCAACCATCGGTCGATCGGAGGTCGATCCGTAGGGTCAGCACACCGTCGACGAGCTCGCCCGTCGCGTCGCCGACCATGGCGAAGTCCTGGAAGTCGATCTGAGCCTGTCGGACGAAGGCGGCACGTTCGTCGCCACCGACCGGCGGGAGGTTGCGACGCTTCACCGCCTCGGCCCGCTCGCGGAACCGCTCCAGCATGGCATCGATGTCGAGTCCTTCGGACATGTCGCCACAGTAACCGGGCGGGCCGCTGCGAGCGGGCGACCCCGAGTCAGCGCTCCTCGACGTCGGCTTCCATCTCGGTCGCGTCGGCCTCCGGCGCGGCGTCGGTCACCGGACCTTCGTCGACCAGATCGATGTCGGCGTCGGCGTCGACGGGGAGGACGAACTCGTCGTCGAAGGCGGCGACGCCGGCCCGCTCGCGATCCTCGCGCCGGCGAATGGCCACGCGTTGGCGCCGTGACGGATCGGTGTGCCAGATGTAGCCGACGAGCAGCGCGCCGGTGATCGCCGCGACGCCGAGCAACTGATAGCGGACCCGTTCGATCGTGCCCTCGGTCTCGTTGGCGTCGAAGACCTCGTCGTCTTGCGCCGGGACCGCGCCGACCGGCGCAGGGCCGACCAGCGCCGCCAGCGCGACGAGCACGCCGAAGACGACCGCGCGGCCGCGACGGGAGGGGTGGCTGAGCATCGACCGGCGACCGTAGCCGACCACCACACCGGTCGACCGGTCAGCCCGGGTCGCGAGCCGACCGTCGGTTCGTCAGGACTGACACTGCGGGCACCAGTACGTGGTGCGGCCGCCGACCTCGTCTCGGCGCAGCTCGATCGGGCACCGAGGGCACAGTCCGCCGCGGACGCGATGCGGTTGGAGGTCGCCGGTGTGGCTGCCACCGCGGCGTCCGAGCTGGTCGATCGAGCGTCGCATCGCCCGGTGCAGCCGGGCGACCTCGTCGGCGCCGAGGGTGTTGGCCGGTCGGTCGGGTGCGATGCCCGCCCGGTAGAGCGTGTCGTCGGCGAGCAGATTGCCGAGCCCGGCCAGCTTCGCCTGATCCATCAGCCGGGCCTTGAGCGGGGCCGACGAGGAGGTCACGATCTCGCGAAACGGCTTGAGGGTCACCGATGCGGCATCGGGACCGAGGCGGCCCTCGTCGGGATCGAGCTCGACCCCTCCCAGCCGACGAGGATCGCGGATCACGAGCGATCCGCCCTCGGCGAAGTCGAGACCGAAGCGATCCCACGCGGGGTCGTCGCGGTCACTGGAGTACTCCAACGCTGCGATCGGCGCCGAGTCGTCGACGAGGATGCGCCCGGTCATGCCGAACCGCAGGCCGAGCACGGGACCATCGGTGTCGACCAGCATCAACTTGCCGATGCGTCGAGTGCCGACGATTCGCAGACCCGGCAACACGGCCCCCAGCAGGCGAGGTGTGGTCTCGCCCTTGGTGAACCAGTCGTCGGGGGCGTGCACCCCACTGATCGTGCGGCCGATGACCGGGTCGGCGGCCTGGCGATAGGCCTCGACCTCGAGCATCTCCGGCATCGGTGTGGCGTCAGCCCTTCTCGGCGCGGGTGAGCAGATCGGCGATGAGGGGACCGAGGAACGCCGACTCGAGCAGGAAGCCGTCGTGGCCCTGCGGGCTGTCGACGATGTGGTACTCGCAGTCGCCGCCACCCGAATCGATCGCCTCGTGGATCCGCGCCTGTTGGTAGGGCGGGTAGAGCACGTCGCTGGTGATCGATGCGGTGAGCACCGGCACGCGGAGGCGTCCGAGCACGGCATCGACACCGCCGCGGCCACGGCCGACGTCGTGGAGATCCATGGCCTTGCTCAGGATCAGGAAGGCGTTCGCGTCGAAGCGTCGCACGAGCTTTTGCCCGTGATGGTCGAGATACGACTCGACCTGATAGCGGCCCCAGGCCGACAACTCGTCGCGTGCGTCGTGGGGTTCACGGCCGAACCGATCGTCGAAGACCTCGGTGGTGCGGTAGGTGATCTGGGAGATCTCCCGGGCGAGCGCGAGGCCCTGCCAGGGGCCGTCGCCGTCCGAGGCGTCGTAGTACCAGCCGTCGCGCCACTTCGGGTCCTGGACGATCGCCAGACGCTCGACGGCGCTCCATCCGATCTGCTGGGGGCTCGCGGCCGCCGTCGTGGCGATCGGGACGAGCGAACGCACGAGATCGGGGTACATCGCCCCCCACTCGAGGACCTGCATCCCACCCATCGAGCCGCCGACGACCGACAGCCAGCCCGAGAGTCCGAGGTCCTCCATCAGCATGTGCTGGGTACGCACGATGTCGCGGATAGTGACCTGTGGGAAGGTCGGCCCGTACGGCAACCCTGTGTCGGGGTCGGTGCTGGCGGGACCGGTGGTGCCCTGGCACCCACCGAGCACGTTGGCGCACACGATGAAGTAGCGGTCGGTGTCGAGCGCCTTGCCCGGCCCGATCAGGTCGTTCCACCAGCCGTCGCTCTTGTGGCCGGGGCCCATCTCCCCGGCAGCGTGGGAGTCACCGGTGAGGGCATGGCACACCAGCACGGCGTTGTCGCGGGCGTCGGAGAGCAGGCCCCAGGTCTCGTACGCGACGGTGACCTCGGGGAGCACCCCGCCGGACTCCAGCACGAACGGCCGCTCGCAGCAGACCTTGGCGAACCGGCGATCGCCGACCGGATCACCGACCCGCCACGCGCCCGACGCCGGCAGCGGCGCGGGGAAGCGCCGGCTGGGGTCGAAATGCAGGTGTTCGGGGCGATCGGGCACGGTGCTCCTGGCGTCCGGTTGTCCGGACCAACACTAACGAATCGGTGTCAATTCCCAAGTGAATTGGTCGGCATTCGACCCGTCCACCACTCCAGGATGTCAGACCGGTCGCCGAGACCGTGGGCGACGAGCATCGCTCGGCCACACCCGAGCACGTCGCCCGCCGTCGCCCGCTCGGCGGCGCGACCCCATGCATCGTCGTCGATCGGGAGCGGTAGGTCGGCCAGGAGCCGGGCCGAGACCCGCACCGAGTCGGCGGAGAGCGCAGTGCCGGCGGCGACGGCGGCGAGGCGGGCCGAGGCCACCGGTGAGGTCAAGAGGGCGGCCACGCGTGCGGTTCCGATCTCGGGGCTCGAGGGTTCGACCGACACGACCGGGGTTCCGGGCACGAGCACGCCCGCATCGTCGATCAGCGCCTCGATCACCTTCGTCTGACTCGCGACCAACACCTTGGGCACCAGACGAGCGTCGACCCACGACCGGATCCCCGGCTCGACGCGATCGAGCTCGACGACCGGATGGCGGTAGGGGCGCTTGTCGAATCGGGTGACCCGCTCGCCCCATCGGAGCCGCAACGGATCGATCGACCCCGAGGTCACCAGCGGGTGCGTACCGGTGGGATCGTCGTCCACCGCGCCCCGCAGCCCGTAGAACTGGTCGCGGAACCCGGCGGTGACGTGGGCAACGTCGCCCAGCGTGCGCGTCGAGTCGACCACGACCGTCGGCGTGCCGGTCGCGGTCGCGAGCAGCGGTGCCCACGACGCCGCTGCCGGACCGACAACCGTGTGCTCCCCGACGCGGACCGACCCACCGCGAACCCCGGGCCGCAGCACGATGGCGACCGTGTCGACGCTCGCCGCGAACCGTCGGGCCCGGTCGACCCACAGCCCGGCGAGCGGCGCCGTCTCGGCCAGCCGGGCACGGACCGGTTCGGCGTCGGTCGCGCCGAGGACCGAGGTCGGCTGGATCAACACGACCGCGCCGCCGGTGCGGGTGGCGTCGACGGACGCGAGCGCGAACGCCATCGCGTCGTCGACATAGCGACCGACGCCGGGCCACCGCTCAGCGAGCCACGCCCGCCGGTCGTCCGAGCGTGCCGTCCCCGCCCGAAGCTGGCTGAGGAACGGCGGGTTGCCGACGACCACGTCGACGGGGTCGGGCCACGGATCGATCGCGAGGAAATCACCGACGACGAACCGGGTCGGTGAGGGTGCGACACCGGCCCAGAGGGTGAGCGCCGCGATCGTCGTGGCGACCGCCAGCGGATCGATGTCGACACCGGCCAGCCGCTCGATCACCGCGGCGCGGTCCCCGGGAAGTCGCTCGGCCGCGGCGAGCAGGAAGGCGCCGCCGCCGACGGAAGGATCGAGCACGGTGGTCGTGTCGTCCCAGGTCAGGCCGGTCCGCTCGGCATGATCGAGCACCTCGGCGACGACGTCGGGCGGCGTGTGGTGCACGCCCAGTCCCTTGCGGCCAGCGGCCGATGTCAGTGCTTCGCGCACCATTCCCGGCAGCCATGGTCCCCATCGATCGAGGATCGCGTGATCGACCGCGACGGCAGCCACCGCCGGGTCGGGCGCGACGACGAGGCCGTCGAGTACGAACTCGACCTCGACACCGGTGTTCTCGGCCACCCGGGCGACGACCGCGGCGATGGCGGCGGCCGAATCGTCGCCGACGACCTCGACCCAACGGTCGATCTGGTCGGCGAGGCCGTGATCAGGCGTCAGCGGGATCCCACTCGGCCAGGTTCGACAGCCGCTGGTCGTTGGAGAACATCTCGACGATCGGCATGACACAGTCGATGCGCTTCTGGAGCCGCTTGATCTCGAGCTCTTCGTCCCACAGCGAGAGGGTGACGACGAGGCCCGACTCCCCCGCACGGGCGGTACGGCCGGCGCGGTGCAGGTAGGTCTTGTGGTCGTTCGGCGGGTCGTACTGGATCACGACGTCGACCTCGTCGACATGGATGCCGCGGGCGGCAACGTCGGTCGCAACGAGGGCGTGGAGCTTGCCGTCGCTGAAGTCCTTGAGCGACTTCTCGCGGCTCGACTGGCGCAGGTCGCCGTGGATCGGCGCCGCCTTGACGCCGAGCTCCTTGAGCTCGCGGGCCAGCCGGTCCGCCATCGCCTTGGTGCGGGTGAACATGATCGTGCGATCGGCGTGATCGGCGATCGTGCCGGCGACCTTGGCCTTGTCCATCTTGTGCACTGCGATGAACCGGTGGGTCATCTGTTCGACGGTGACCTCTTCGGACACGACCTCGTGCATCGACGGATCGGTCTGGTACCGCTTGATCAGCGTGTTGACGACGCCGTCGAGCGTGGCCGAGAACAGCAGGGTCTGATGGTCGGCCTCGACGTTGCGCAGGATCCACTCGACCTGGGGCAGGAACCCCATATCGGCCATGCGGTCGGCCTCGTCGACCACGACGTGGGCGACGGCGGCGACCGAGATGGCCTTGCGTTCGATGAGGTCGATCATGCGACCAGGGGTGGCGACCACGAGATCGACACCCTTGGCGAGCCGCTCGATCTGCTTCTCGATCGGTGCGCCGCCGTAGACGGCGAGTGCGCTGCGACCGACCGCTTCCGCGGCGGGAGCCAGCTCGTCGCACACCTGGTTGGCGAGCTCACGGGTGGGCACGAGCACGAGCCCGGTCGGACGGGTCGGCTCGGCCTTGTCCATGCGCTGCAGCACCGGAAGGCCGAAGGCGAGGGTCTTGCCCGAGCCGGTCTTGGCCTTGCCGCAGACATCGCGACCGGCGAGCGCGTCGGGGATGGTGAGGGATTGGACGGGGAAGGGGGAGATGATCCCCCGGTCGGAGAGGGCGCCGACGATCTCGTCAGCCAGGCCCAGATCCGCGAACGTGGTTTCTTCAGTCATCAAAGGGGGTGCTCGGTCGGGGGTGGGAGAGCGACCGGCGGGGCGGTCCTGCTCGGAGTGCAGGCCGACCTGGAGAGGCTACCGGCGAGGTTCGCCTTACGTGACGATTCGGCCGTCACGCACCTCGACCCCTTCGGCCTGAAGCCGTTCGGTTTGAAGGACTTCGTGTCCGGTGAGCAGCTTGCCGCTCGCCGCGACCACCCGCCACCACGGGAACTGCCCGTCGGATCGACGAAGAACGCCGCCGACCGCCCGAGCGGCGCCGGGGTAGCCGGCCTCGGCCGCCACCTCCCCGTAGGTGACGAGATCTCCGGGTTCGAGCGCGTCGAGGACGCCGGCCACCGCCCGTTCGAAGTCGGTCCACTCGGCCCGGTCGTCGGAGAGCATCGTCAGCGCTCGACGGCGACGACGTCGAGCGGCGCTTCGATGCCCTTCATCTCGACCCGCCCGGCCGGCCGAGACACCAGGTCGGTGTAGAGGTGTTCGACGTCGTCGGCCGGCGCCAGGATCTGTCGCGGCTCGGCGACATCGAGGAGTCGGGCGGCGACATTGACCGCGTGACCGACATAGTCGTCGCCGTCGATCAAGATCACGGGACCGGTCGTGAAGCCGGCGCGCAACGGAAGGATCGACCCCGACGCTGCGATCAGCCCCTCGATGTCGACGACCGCATCGAGCAGGGGCTCCGGCTCCACCCCGACGAGCATGGCGCCGTCGCCGAGCCACTTGGCGATCCGCACGCCGCGGGTCGACGCGACGCCGCGGACGACGGTGCGGAACGCCGTCAGCACCTCGACCGCGCGGTCGTCGCCCTCGTGATCGGTGAAGGCGGTGAAGCCAGACAGGTCGATGAAGGCGAACGACCGGTCGATCCGAGTCGCCCGCCCGGGCAGCGGCTCGACCGGTTCCACTCCTTCGACCTCCATGGCCCCAGGTTGCCAGAGTCACCGGCTCGGAGCCGACATCGGTCCTATGGTCAGTGCATGGGCGCACTGGATTCGATGGCGGGTTGGGAGGGCGGGCGCGCCGGCGCGGCCGTGTTCCCCGACGGTTCGATCGAACGATTCGGCGACACCCGCCGGCCCTTCGAGCTGGCCTCGATCACCAAGCTCTACTCGGCGATGGCGACCCTCGTCGCTCACGAGGAAGGGACCCTCGATCTCGACACACCGATCGGCGACGCCGGCCACACCGCTGCGGATCTGCTCGCGCACAGCGGCGGCGTCGCCCCCGACGAGCGGCGCTGGATGGCGCCGCCGTCGACGCGACGCATCTACTCGACCGCCGCGTACGAGATCCTCGCCGATGCGCTCGCCGAGGCGGCCGGCATGCCGTTCGCGCACTACGCCAAGGAGGCGGTCACCGCACCACTCGACCTCCCCACGATGCGGCTCGACGGTTCGCCGGGCGCCGGCGCGATCGGTTCGGTCGAGGATCTGATCGGCCTCAGCGCCGCCTGGCGAGCGCCGCTGCTCGTCGACGGCTCGACGCTCGATCGGGCCACGAGCCCGCATCGGGCCGACCTCGCCGGGGTCGTCCCCGGCTTCGGCCGCTACGAACCGAACCCGTGGGGGCTGGGTCCGGAGATCCGGGGCGACAAACAGCCTCACTGGACCTCTCCCGTCAACCATCCCCGCACCTTCGGCCACTTCGGTCGCACCGGCACGATGCTGTGGATCGACCCGGTCGCCGACACCACCGTGATCGCCCTGTCGGATCAGGGGTTCGGGCCGTGGGCGACCACGGCCTGGCCGGTGCTGTCGAGCGAGGTGCTCGCGGTCGCCCGACGGGGCTGATCCGGCCGATCGACCGCTCGGCACGAGAAATCCGCCGGTTCCTCAGGTTTGGGGCGCGGAGGCCGATGGATCAACAGTCCGTCCGCCGACGGACGGGTCAGGAGTCCACGTGAGCCAAACGCGCCGCAACCCGATGGCCATGGCCAGAGCGCGCCATGCGCTGCTGCACGCGGGCCTGGACTCGACCGTGGATCTCGAGGCCGCGTCGAGCGTGACCAACGAGGTCTGGATGACCGAGACCCACGTCATCCGCGTCAACCGCCGCCCCAACCAGCGCCTGCGCCGCGAAGCGGTGCTCGGTCCGTCGCTGCCCGCCGAG
This sequence comes from Actinomycetota bacterium, assembly GCA_039193795.1. Taxonomy (GTDB): domain Bacteria; phylum Actinomycetota; class Acidimicrobiia; order Acidimicrobiales; family Aldehydirespiratoraceae; genus UBA11606. The sequence continues at coordinate 8,180 of JBCCWI010000043.1, forward strand.
ATCGGTTACCCGATGGTGGTGTCGTACGGCGGTCAGATGGGTGCGGACTTCCTCGTGGTGCTCCGGGTCCCCGGCGAACCCCTCGCCCACTGCTGGCCCGACATGACCGTCGCCCAACGCCGACGCGCCGTGTCCCAGATCGCCGCCAAGCTCCGTCGCCTCCACCAGACACCCGGTCCGGCCAACCTGCCGCTGATCGACGCACCGCAGATGCTGCGCGGCGACACCCTGTCGCCGGTCATGTCGTTGCTGGTGGCGCTCGACCAGGCCCGATCGCTCCCCCATGTCGACCGGGCGATGATGAACGACGTCGAACAGCTCGTCTACCAACTGAGCCCCGCCATCGAGCCGTTCGGCAGCGACTATCTCGTCCACGGTGACCTCACGTTCGAGAACGTGCTCTGGGACGGCGCGGACGTCACTGCGATCCTCGACTTCGAGTGGGCCCGCACCGCGCCCGCCGACGTCGACCTCGACGTGTTCCTGCGGATGTGTTGCTACCCGCACCTGCACGTCGCCGACGCCCACTACGACCGCACCCGGGCCGAGGACTACGCCGATGTTCCGTGGTGGCTGGCCGACGACTACCCCGAACTGTTCGAGACCCCGCGCCAGTACGACCGGCTCAAGCTGTACAGCATCGCCTACGACCTGCGCGATCTCACGATGTTCCCGCCGTCGGCACCGGCGGGCCAGCTCAACGAGCTGCACTCACTCAATCGACTCCGGGCCACCGTCGACGGTCGAAGTCACCTCGACCTCCTCGACGCCGCCACCGGCGTCGCCTGAGTCGGCACCGGCCGACGCGGCGTCCTCGTCGTCGTCGCCGGTCGGATCGGCCCCCGCATCGGCGTCACCGTCGCGGTTGAGGCCCTTCCAGAGCAGCAGTCCACCGGCGATCGCGATGCCGATGATGCTCATCCAGATGTTGATGCGCACCCCGGCGATCTCGGTGGCCGGATCGATGCGGACCGTCTCGAGCCACAGACGGGCGGTCAGGTAACCGACGACGTAGACCGCGAGCAACCAGCCCCGACGGATGCGACCGGTCCGGTCGAGCCGGATGAGGAACACGGTGAGCCCGAGGTTCCACAGCGACTCGTAGAGGAACGTCGGGTGGAACGTCTCGACCCCGGGATGGCCCGCCTCGGCGGCGAGCTCGGGGTCGATCTCGACCGCCCACGGCAGATCGCTCGGTCCGCCGAAGAGCTCCTGGTTGAACCAGTTGCCCCAGCGGCCGATCGCCTGCGCCAGCGGGAGGCCGGGCACGATCGCATCGAGCAGGTTGGGCCGGTCCCACCCGTTGCGGCGGATCACCCACAGGCCGACGAGCACGCCGGCGGCCATGCCGCCGGGGATGCCGAGCCCGCCCTCCCAGATCTTGAACGGCTCGGCCCAGCCGTCGTCGAATCGCCAGTCGGTGAGGACGTGGTACGCCCGAGCACCGATGAGGCCGGCCGGGACCGCCCACATCGCGATGGTCGAGATGTTCTCGGGATCACCACCGCGTGCCGCCCAGCGGCGCTGTGCGATCCAGACGGCGGCGACGACGCCGAGGGCGATCATCAGGCCGTAGGCGCGGATCGTGAGCGGGCCGAGTTCGATCACGCTCTCCGAGGGGGACGGGATGGACGCCAACATGCGAACGTAACCCTAGGTCGGTGCGTGCGATTCCGGAAGACCCGGTCGCCCCGGTTGGTAGGGTCCCGCCGATGCCGTCCACCGCTGCGACCGACGGGCCCGACACGGCGGCCGGGCTCCGGGCTCGTTGGGCGGCGCTTCCGCTCGGCTGGCGTCGATCACCGCTGTGGATCCTGCTCGGCCTCGTCCTGTTGCAGCCCACGCCGCACCGGGTGGGCGCCACCGTCGTCGGCGACCTCGGCGACTCCATGTTCCTCACCTGGACCCTCTCGTGGGGCGCCCGTGCGTTGCGCACCGATCCGCTGGGGGCGTTCGACGCCCCCATCTTCCACCCCGAACCACAGACCCTCGCCCTGTCGGATCCGATGCTGTCGCTGGCGCCGGTCTTCGGGCTGATCGAGTGGATCACCGGCGACAGCATCGCCGCGCTCAACCTCACGATGTTCCTGCTGTTCGTGCTGGCGCTCGCCTCTGCCCACGCGCTCGGGATGCGCCTGTTCGGCCGGGCCGACGTCGCCCTCGTCGTGGCGGTGGTGACCTGCTGCAACAGCTTCGTCCTCGGCCAGCAGAACCACCCGCAGCTCCAGACGTTCGGCTTCCTGTCCCTCGGGTTCGTCCTGCTGTTCGGCGCGATCGAGCGGCGTCGGGCGCGCGACGGTGTCGCCCTCGGGCTCGTCGTGATCGTGATGACCCTGGCCAACCTCCTGTACGGGTTGATCTGGGTGCTCGCGGCGGGGGTCGCGGTGATCGTGCTCGGGCTGCGGGGCGCGCTGCCTCCGATCCGGAGCCTGCTGCGACCGGGCCTGGCCGCGATCGGCGTCGCCGGCGCGGTGCTCGGACCCGTCGCCCGGATCTACCTCCAGGTCGACGAACGCAACGGCCTCGCCCGAGGGTACGAACCGGCCGGGTCGCTGCTGCCGACCGACTTCGTCACCCCGCATCGCGGGAACTGGAGCTGGGGTACCGCACTCGACGGGTTCAACTCGGTCGGCAAGGCCGGCGAACACTGGTTCTTCCTGGGCTTCAGCGTGATGGCGCTCGGGCTGGTCGGCTTCGTGTCGTTGGGCGTGCTGGTGCGCCGTCAGGCCGACACGCTCCGCACCGGTGTCCGCATCGACGAGATCGTCGCATTGAGCACCGCCTCGCTCGTGGCGCTCGTCCTTGCGATCGGCCCCACCCCCGGTGGCGTGCCCGGGCCGTTCCGGCTCTTCCATCGCTTCGTGCCCGGGTTCGACGGCATCCGGACCACCTCCCGATTCACCGTCGTCGCGTTCATCGGCCTCGCGGTGCTGGTCGGGCTCGCGTACCAACTGCTCGCCGACCGCTACGCGGGCCGGTGGCATCGCATCGCCGCTCCGGCACTCGTTGCATTGGTCCTGCTCGAGGTCGGCGGGCCGGCCGGCCGAGTCGAGGTGCCCGAAGGCGAACGGCTCGCCGCCTACGAGGCCCTCGACGACCTCCCCGACGGTGCCGTGGTCGAGCTCCCGATCTACACCTCGAGCGACGGCGTCGCCTGGCCCTTCGTCGAGGCGCCCCGGATGTACCACTCGATCACCGACGGCAACCCCCGGGTCAACGGCTACTCGGGCGACACCCCGTCCGGGTTCGACGACGTCGTGCGCACGCTGAACGAGTGGCCTGCGGATCCCGCCGAGCGACTCCTCGACGATCTGGCGATCCGTTACGTGATCCTCCACGGCGGGTTCGAGCAGGGCACCCCGGAGTTCGGTCCCGACGAGATCGCCACCCTGCGTGACGAGGCCGAGGGCGCGGGTTACCAAGTGATCCAGTCCGGAGAGGACCTTTTGGTCATCCGTTGGTGAGCCCTGCTACCCAACGTGGCGAAACGCGCACTAGTTTCGGTCATGCGCGTGCGGTGAACCGCCGATCAGGAACCATGCCCCGTTCTCTCGCCGCGATCGCCATCTGTGCCGTGCTCACCGCCGGTCTCGCCACCGCCCCGGCCAGCGCCGCCCCGCTGTACCCCCAGGACTGGGCGCTCGCCTTCGACGGGTGGAACCGGTCGTCGTCGCCGCTGATCGCCGACATCGATGCCGACGGCCAGAACGAGATCGTCGTCGGACACCAGGATGGCCTGCTGCGCGCCTATGAGGCGAACGGCACGCTCAAGTGGTCGACGCCCGCGGTTCCGGGTGTGAACGCCGGCTGCAACGCCCAGACGACCGCCACCGCGATCGACTCCAGTCCTGCGATCGGCGACCTCGACCTCGACGGCACACCCGAGATCGTGGTCGGTGTCGGGTCGACGTGGGTCGCCAATCAGAACGGTGGCGTCATCGCCTTCGACGGTGTCACCGGCGCGATCGAGTGGCGCACCGCCCTCGGTCGCGACATGGGCGACGTCTGGGACAACTCCCCGGTGAAGGACGGCTGGTGCGAGGGCGTGTACTCGACACCGGCCATCGGCGACGTCGACGGCGACGGCTACCCCGACGTCAGCTTCGCCAGCTTCGACTTCTACATCTGGTCGGTCGACCGCAACGGCGACCCGCTGCCCGGCTTCCCGTTCAACAACGACGACTCGGTCTGGTCGTCGCCCGCCCTCTTCGACATCGACGCCGACGGCGACATGGAGATCTTCATCGGCGGCGACACCACCCCCGGCGGGTACTACGACCATCTCGGCGGCGTGCTGCGCGCCCTCGACTGGACCCCCGGCGGCGTGGTCAACCTCTGGAACGCCGAGGCCAACGAGGTCTTCCACTCGAGCGGCGCGATCGGCGACATCAACGGCGACGGCCGCATGGAGATCGTGATCGGCACGGGCAACAACTGGTATCTCGAGTGCGGCGCCGGGCATCCGCAGTGCGGGCCCGGCGATGGATCCGACACGAGCCGGGTGTTCGCCTTCCACCTCCACGACGGATCGACGGTGCCGGGGTTCCCCGTCTCCACCGGCGGCACCGTCATCGGCTCCCCCGCGCTCGGCGATGTCGACGGCGACGGACAAGTCGAGGTCGTCGTCGGCTCGGCCGACACCCACGTCTACGCCTGGAACGGCGATGGCAGCCTGCTGTGGCGGGTGCAGCCCGACCACGCCCATTTCCCGGCTCAGCCCTTCGGCGGCGGCGTGATCATCGCCGACCTGCAAGGCGATGGCGGCCAGGACGTCGCGCTCGGCAGTGCGGCGGCGATGATCCTGCTCGACGGCGCGACCGGCGCCTCGCTCGAGGGCTCGCTGCCCTGGCAGGACCGGACCGGCTTCTCCCGTTCCTACGAAGCCGCCCCGGCGGTCGGCGTCCTCGGCGGCGAACGCAAGCTCGTGCTCTCGGCCTTCGACACGCCGAACAACACCTCGCGGCTCGCGGTGTACGACCTGCCCGCCTCGCCCGGCGAGGACGACTGGCCCATGTTCGGCCGCGACGCCTCCCGCAGCGGCAACGCCGACCCCGACGCGACCGTCTGTGGGTTCAGCCAGAGCGGCACGTTCTGCGACGTCTTCGCGACCGCCTTCTACTACGACGCGGTCACCTGGATGGTCTCCGAGGGCATCACCAACGGGGTCTCGAACTACCTCTTCGGCCCGAATCAGACGCTCACTCGAGCGCAGATGGTCACCTTCCTGTGGCGCGAGGCCGGTTCGCCGAGCGGCAACCCCGCCCACGGGTTCACCGACGTCCCCGCCGGCTCGTGGTACGACCAGGCGGTCGCATGGGCCAAGGCCAACGGGATCACGACCGGCACCTCACCGACGACGTTCTCCCCGAACGACGACGTGACCCGTGGCCAGCTCGTCACCCTGCTGTGGCGACGCGAAGGGTCACCGGGCGCGACGGCGTCGGAGGAGTTCCTCGACGTACCGGCGGGCCGCTACTTCACGCCTGCGGTCGGCTGGGCCAAGGCCAACGGGGTCACCAACGGCACCTCGCCGACGACGTTCGCCCCCGACGACCCGGTCACCCGGGGGCAGGCGGCGGCGTTCCTGTTCCGGGCGGACGACGACTGAGCGCCGTCCCGGCACCGATCAGATCGACAGCATCCGGTCCCGGGCGGTCGCCAGGTCGGCCGCACCCGCGGTGACCGCCGGCAACAGGCCCGCCACGCCGGCGAGCCGGTTCGTGGCGAAGAACCGGGCCAGCACGGCACGGTCCTCGGCTTCGGCGTCGCCCAGCGAGCGGGCGGCCAGCGCACCGTCGGCCAGGATCTGACCACCGGTCGTGACCGCCATCATGTTGAGGTAGGCCATCGCGCCGGCGAGCATGTCGGCGGGGTCGGTCGCCGATGCGGCGAGCAGGTGCTCGGTGGCCGCCTCGACCGCGGCGAGTGCGGCGGCGAGGTGCTCCTTGACCGGCTCCAGTCCCACGACGCCTTCGAGCGCGGCGACCGTGTCGGCGATCTCGCCGAGATGGTCCCTGACCACACCGCCCTGCCGCAGGCCGAGCTTGCGGCCCGCGAGATCGATCGCCTGGATGCCGTTGGTGCCCTCGTAGATCGGCGCGATGCGGGCGTCGCGGAAGTGCTGGGCGGCGCCGGTCTCCTCGACGAAGCCCATACCGCCGTGGATCTGGAGCCCGATCGACGTGAGCTCGACGCCCATGTCGGTGCACCAGCTCTTCGACAGCGGCGTCAGCAGCGCCGCCCGCTCGTCGCCCTTGGTGCGGGCGTCGTCGTCGGCCCCGTTCTGGGCGTGATCGAGCGCCTCGGCGTTGCGGTAGGTCAGGCCGCGCATCGCCGCGATGGTCGACTTCATGTCGAGCAGCATCCGCTGGACGTCGGGGTGATCGATGATCGGCGACTCGGTGCCGGGTTCGGCGCCGATGGCGCGACCCTGGGTGCGTTCGTGGGCGTAGCCGAGCGCCTGCTGGTAGGCGCGTTCGGCGATGCCCACGCCCTCGACGCCGACGCCGAGGCGGGCGTTGTTCATCATCGTGAACATGCAGCGCATGCCCTGATGCTCTTCGCCGAGGAGGTAGCCGACGGCGCCCTCGTTGTCGCCGTACTGCATGACACAGGTCGGGCTGCCGTGGATGCCGAGCTTGTGCTCGATGCTCACACAGGTGAGGTCGTTGCGTTCGCCGAGGCTGCCGTCGTCGTTCACCAGGAACTTCGGGACGATGAAGAGGCTGATGCCCTTGGTGCCGGGAGGCGAGCCCGGGGTGCGGGCCAGCACCAGGTGGACGATGTTGTCGGCGACGTCGTGCTCGCCCCAGGTGATGAAGATCTTCTGGCCGCTGATGCGCCACGTGCCGTCGTCGGCCGGCTCGGCCTTGGAGGTGAGCGCGCCGACGTCGGAGCCGGCGTGCGGCTCGGTGAGGTTCATCGTGCCGGTCCACTCGCCGGTCACGAGCTTCTGGAGGTAGATCTCCTTCTGGGTCTCGTCGCCGTGGTGCATGATCGCCTCGATCGCACCCTGGCTGAGGAGCGGGCCCAGCGCGAACGCCATGTTGGCGGTGGTGGTCATCTCCTGGACGGCGGTGCTGAGCAGCTGCGGGAACCCGCCACCGCCGTACGCCTCGGGGAACCCGATGCCGTTCCAGCCCGACTCGACGAGCTTGGCGTAGGCGTCGGCGAAGCCCGGCGCGGTGGTGATGCTGCCGTCGTCGTTCAACACGGATCCGACGGTGTCGCCGTCACGGTTGGTCGGGGCGACGACCTCGTCGAAGAAGCGCCCGGCCTCCTCGAGCAGGCCGTCGATCAGCTCCGGGTCGGCATGCTCGTACCCGTCGAGCTTGGCGAGCGCGTCGAGATCGGCGACGTGTCGCAGGCTGAAACTGATGTCGGCGATGGGGCTCCGGAAGTCGCTCATGGCTTCGAGGGTACCCCCTCCCCCAGATCGCGGGACGATCGGGCGGCGCCGGTCGGGTCGTGGCCTAGCGACGGATGACCCGGCGGATCCGCTGGTCGATCCGGGGCGACGGCGCCACCTCCCAGCTCACGCCCTGACGGGTGGCGATGATCGCGTTGACCTCGGCGCCGACCAGCAACCCCATCGCCATCAGGTAGAGCCAGAACAACAGGCTGAGCGCGCCGCCCAACAGTCCGAAGATCGCGTTGGCGCCGCTCGACGCGAACTGCAGGTACGTGCCGAAGCCGAGCGACACGACCGCCCACCACACCGACGCGATCAACGCCCCCGGGAGCTCGTACTTCCACGGCGATCGGTGGTTGGGGGCGATGTGGTACACCGACGCCGCCCAGGCGATCAGGGCGAGGGCGACGACTGGCCAACGGAACCAGGTCCACAGCACCTCGAACCACCCGGCCACGCCGAGCCGCTCCGCCAGCTCCGCCCCCTCGCCGAACAACGGCCCGATCACGATCAGCGTCAGCACGATCGCGGCGACCACCACCGTCATCAGCGTCAACCCGAACCCGACCAAGCGGGTGGAGAGCCAGTCGCGGCTGTGCTCGTGGTCATAGGCGACGTCGAGCGCACGCACGACTGCGGTGAACCCGCGCGAGGCCGCATAGGCGGCGAGCGCGGCACCGACGGTGAAAGCGCTGCTGTTGCTGCCGTCGAACAGGTCGGTCACGGTGCTCTCGACGCTGCTGCCGCCGAGGACGGTCGTGAGCTGCTCGACCAACCACTCCTCGATGTCGGCCGCGGCACCGGCGCCGAGGATGCCGTCCGCGGACCCGAGCGCGGCGGCGAGCACGATCACGGCCGGGAAGAACCCGAGGAGAGCGAAAAAGGCGATCTCCGCGGCGAGCCCGCCGACGCGGTCCTTGGACCACTCGTCGATGAGCTCACGGACGAAGCGGTACGACCACCGCCACATCCTGCTCGCCCGCCGACGGATTCGGCGCTGCACACTCGCCCGGGACACGCCCCAGAGGGTACGGTCCGCGCCCGTGGACGACGTGGCGGCCTGCACCAACGTGCTCTACGAGATCGCGGAGGCGATGGACGCAGCCGACGCCGCGACCCTGCGGGAGTTGCTGGCCGACGCCAGCCTGGTCGACGGCGCATCCGGTGTGGTGCTCGCCCTCGGTGGCGATGCGGCCGTCGCCCACTTCGCATCGATCGTGAAGGTCCACGGCGACGGCACCTGGCGGACCAAGCACGTCACCACCAACCCGATCGTCGCCGTCGACGGCGACGCCGCCACCATCCGCTCGATGTACACCGTGTTCCAGCAGACCGACACCCTGCCGCTGCAGGCGATCATCGCCGGCCGCTACCACGACACGTTCGCCCGGCTCGAGGGCCGGTGGCGCCTCACGGAGCGTCGCTACTTCGCCGACCTGATCGGCGACCTGTCCGACCATCTGACGATCCCGCTGGAGCGACGCGACCCGACCGATGGCGGTGACGCCTAGGCGACGATGTCGACCGGCGTCCCCATCGGAACGTTCTCTGCGAGGAAGGTGACGACATCGTTGGGGATCCGGATGCAGCCGTTGCTGTGGGCGCCACCGACCAGCTCGGGCCGGTTGGTGCCGTGGATCGCGATGACCGGGATCCCGCCCGCGAACGTCTCGAGCGCCTCGGAGAACGCCGACAGGCTGAGGATGTAGGGCCCGAACGCGCTGCCCTCCCACTTCTCGACGAGATCGTTGACGTAGAAGCTGCCGACTGGTGTCGGTGAGCGGTCGGCGCCGATGACCGCACCGGTCTCGGCGATCACCTCGTCGCCGTCCCACACGGTGACCGACCGTTCGGTCAGGTCGACCCGCGCCCGCACGAAGTGCGATTCGAGATCGACCTCCGCCGCAGGGATCCAGCCCTCGGTGCCGTTCGGCCGGACCGGAATCTGCACGCGGAGCCACTCGCCGTCCGGAGTGCGTTCGAGCACCATGAGGGTGAGCTGGCTTCCCCAGTAGGTCGGGTTGGTGATGCGGAACTCGAACGGAACGATCTCGTCGCCGCCGGGCTCGGTGAACGCGACGAGGTCGGTCACCTCGGGCTTGACCCACGCGACGAACGTCTCGTGCTCGGCCGGAGGCCGCACCGTGGTCGTCGTGACCGGCGCCTCGGTGGTGGTCGGTGCAATGGTCGTGGTCGGCGCGCTGGAGGTCGTCGGCAGCGTCTCGAGCGCCACACCCGGCCCGAGGTCGTCGACGACGGTCTGGCCACCCCCGCACGACGCGGCGAAGAGCCCGAGCAGGGCGGTCAGAGCGACCGAGCGGAGGAGACGACCCATCGGGGACATGGTACGAACCTCGTCGGTCGCGACCCCGCCCACCTGACCCAAACGTGCCGGATCGAGCGATCCGGCGGGCGGTTCCCTACTCTTGCCCCGTGACCGTCGAGCTCCCGAGAGTCCACAGCGCCGGCGACTTCTCGCTTGCGTCGCTGTGCGAGAAGAAGGGCACGAGCACGATCTCGGTGTGTCTACCCGCCCGCAACGAGGCGGCGACGGTCGGACCGATCGTCGATTCGATCGTGCGTCACTTCGGTGCGCACGCCGACGGCTGCAACACCCTCGTCGACGAGGTCATCGTCATGGACGATCGCAGCACCGACGCGACCGCGGAGATCGCGGCGCAGGCCGGCGCCCGGGTCGTGTCGGTCAACGCCGTGCTTCCCGACGCCGGAGTCGGCAGTGGCAAGGGCAACGTGTTGTGGAAGTCGGTGGCGGCGAGTGTCGGCGACATCATCGTCTGGATCGACAGCGACCTGCGGAGCTTCACCCCGTCCTATGTCCTCGGGTTGCTCGGCCCGCTGCTCGACGACCCGGAGGTCGCGCTCGTCAAGGGGTTCTACGAGCGACCCGAACAGGGCGGGGTCGGCGGTGGACGGACGACCGAACTGATGGCTCGCCCGCTGCTCGCCACCTTCTTCCCCGAACTCGGTGTGATCCGCCAACCGCTCGGCGGGGAGTACGCCTCGCGACGCTCGATCCTCGAGCAGGTGCCGTTCGCCCAGGGCTACGGCGTGGAGACCGGACTCTTGATCGACATCACGCGGTTGGTCGGCATCGAACGCGTCGCGCAGGTCGACCTCGGCGTTCGCGCCCATCGCCACCGGCCGCTGAAGGCGCTGTCGCCGCAGGCGATGGAGGTCCTCCATGCCGCGTTGCGGCGGGCGGGCGTGGCGGACCGAGCTGCGCTGTCACGCATCCTCGTCCGGCCCGACGCTCCGTCGGTCGAGGTGCAGGTCGACGAACGTCCGCCGCTGCTCGACACCCCCGGCTACCGGGGGCGCTGACGGCGACCATGGTGCTCGACACGCTGCGCTCGGCCGTACGGTTCCGCCGCTTCCGGCTCGGCGGGACCACCCGCCGCCTGGAGCGGGCGGCGAACGTGATGGATCTCCGGACGATGGCGCAGCGGCGCCTTCCCGGTGGCGTGTTCGACTACATCGACGGTGCGGCCGAAGACGAGCGGTCGCTGGCCCGCAGCATGTCGGCGTTCGCCGATCTGGAGTTCGTTCCCCGGGTGTTGCGCGACGTCAGCGTGGTCGACACCTCGACCACCCTGCTCGGCCGCCCGTTGGCATTCCCGTTCGTGCTGGCGCCGACCGGTTTCACCCGCATCGCCCACTCCGAGGGTGAGTTGGCGGTCGCTCGGGCCGCGGGCCGCGCCGAGTTGCCCTACACCCTGTCGACGCTCGGGACCCGGTCGATCGAGGAGGTCGCCGCCGTCCACCCGGGCCGCAACTGGTTCCAGGTCTATGTCTGGAAGGACCGCGGCCTGGTCGAGGAGATGGTGCGTCGCGCCGCCGCTGCCGGCTACGAAGCGATCGTGCCGACGGTCGATCTCGCGACCTTCGGTCGGCGGGAGCGAGACGTCCGGCGCGGGTTCGAGCTGCCCCCGAAGGTCGGCCTCGACACTGTGATCGACGGCGCCCGCAACCCGGGCTGGACGTGGGACTTCCTGCGGGGCGGGCCGATCCGATTCGCGAACGTGAGCGCATCGGACGGCTCCGGCAGCCGGGACGGCACCGATGCGATCAACCTCGCCGCCTACGCCAACGAGCAACTCGACCCGTCGCTCAGCTGGGACGACGTCGAGTGGTTCCGCTCGATCTGGGACGGCCCGATCGTCGTGAAGGGCATCCAGTGCGTCGAGGATGCGATGATCGCCGCCGATCTCGGCATCGAGGCGATCGCGATCTCCAACCACGGCGGCAGACAACTCGAGGGATCGCCCCCGCCGGTGGAACTGATCGCACCGATCCGGGACGCGATCCAGGACCGCTGCGAGATCATCAGCGACGGCGGCGTGCGGCGAGGCTCCGACATCGTCAAGGCCATAGCGCTCGGGGCCGACGCGACGATGGGCGGCCGGGTGCACTTCTACGGGCTCGGGGCCGCCGGCGAGCGCGGCGTCGACACCGCGCTCGGGTTCCTGCGCGACGAGGTCCGGCGGTCGTTGGCGTTGAACGGACTCCGGTCCTTCGCCGAGGTCGGTCCCGATGTCGTGGCCCGACCCGTGGCGGGGAGGAGCTGACCGATGGGCCTGTTCCGATCACGCTCGGCCAGGGCCGACCCGCTCGTACGCGATCTCGAGGCGGCGATCGGTGCGGACCGCGTCCGCAACGACGGCGCCCAGCGGTCCCTGGCCGCCGCCGACGCATCGGTCTTCGACGGCGGGGTGGCCGGGCCCGTGTGTTTCCCCGAATCGACCGAGGACGTCCAGGCGATCATGCGCATCGCCGAAGCCCATGGCAGCGCCGTCGTTCCCCGCGGTGCGGGCACCGGCCTCGCGGGCGGGGCGATCCCGCTGGGCCGTCCGATCGTCGTCTCTACCGGACGCATGAACCGGGTGCTCTCGATCGACACTGGGAACCGCATCGCCTGGGTCGAGCCGGGCGTGATCAACCTCGACCTCAGCAAACAACTGCGGCCCAAGGGTTTCCACTTCGCGCCCGACCCGTCGAGCCAGCAGGTCTGCACCCTCGGCGGCAACGTGGCCAACAACTCCGGCGGTCCGCACTGCCTCGCCTACGGCGTCACCGACGCCCACATCGTGGCGCTGGAGGTCGTGTTGCCCGACGGGCAGGTGGCCCAACTCGGCGGCCTCGAGGACGAACCGGCCGGACTCGATCTCCGCGGCGCGTTCGTCGGGAGCGAAGGCACGCTCGGCATCACGACCAAGATCGCCGTCCGACTCACCCCCAACCCGCCGGCGGTCCGGACCCTGCTGCTGTCCTTCCCGACGGTACGAGACGCCGCGCAGACCGTCAGCGACGTGATCGCGGCCGGTGTCGTCCCGGCAGCGCTCGAAGTCATGGATCAGCGGATGACGACCGCGGTCGAGAACTATGTCGCCGCCGGCTACCCGACCGATGCCGCGGCGGTGTTGCTCGCCGAGGTCGAGGGACTGGAGGGCGGGGTCGACATCGACGCCGAACGGATCGCGGCGATCGGGCGCACCAACAACGCCAGCGACGTGCGCCGGGCCGGCTCCGAGGCGGAACGGGCGGCCCTCTGGAAGGGCCGCAAGACCGCGTTCGGAGCGGTGGCTCAGATCGCACCCGACTACTACCTCCACGACACGGTCGTACCTCGGGCCAAACTCGCCGACATCCTCGAGCAGATCTACGAGATCAGCGACCGACACGATGTGATCGTGCTCAACGTGTTCCACGCGGGCGACGGCAACCTCCACCCGCTCCTGGTGTTCGACGCTCGCGAGGAGGGCACGCTCGAGCGGGTCCACGCCGCGGGCGCGGAGATCCTGCGGGCCTCGCTCGACGCCGGTGGGGTCCTGTCGGGTGAGCACGGCATCGGCGTCGAGAAACAGCAGTACATGGAGGAGCTGTTCTCCCCCGCCGATCTCGACCACCAGAACCGCCTCCGCCAGGCCTTCGACCCGGCCTGTCGCGCCAATCCCGGGAAGGTCCTGCCCATGGGCCACAGCTGCGCCGACATCCAGGCCCTGCGCGAGGTGCCGACCGGCGTCTGGGGCTGACCCCGCCCCGGGGAGCGTGATCCCCGGTCGTTGGCGCCGGTGAGACCGATGTCATAGGTGGGGTCGATCGAGGCTCCGGGCGCCCAGCCCTACACTGCAGCCGTCGCCCCGGGGGTCTCGCGGCCGCACCGACACTGTGTGCGTCTACCGGCGACATCGATCGTCATGGACACCCGCTCCCCCGCTCTCGTTGCGTTTCGCTCCGCGCCGGCCCGGATTCTTCCGGGCCTGCTCGTCGTCGCAGCGCTCACGATCGCCGCCACGATCGTCCACGAACTCGTCCCGACGGTCTCCGCGCTGCTCGTCGGCGTCATGCTGGGCGCGGTGGTCGGCAATCTCGGGCTGGTCACGCCGACGCTCCAACCCGGTTTCACGCTCGCCTCGCGACGCATCCTGCGCGTCGGCATCGTCCTGCTCGGCTTGCGGCTCTCGCTCGACGACGTCGCCGACCTCGGGGCCTTGACCCTGATCGTCGTCGTCAGCACCGTCGTGGTGACATTCTTCGGTACCCAGGCGATGGCGCTGCGCATGGGGCTCGGACGCGACCTCGGGCTGCTGGTCGCGACCGGCTACTCGATCTGTGGAGCGTCAGCGATCGCCGCGGTGGAGGGCGCCACGGACGCAACCGAGGACGAGGTCGCTGTGTCGATCGGGCTCGTGACGCTCTGCGGCACGATCGCCATGTTGACCATCCCCCCGCTCGGCGAACTCATCGGGCTCACCGACGATCAGCTCGGAACCTGGATCGGTGCGAGCATCCACGACGTGGGCCAGGTCGCCGCCGCCGGGTCGATCGCCGGCGCATCGGTCCTGTCCGTCGCGGTGATCGTCAAACTCACGCGAGTCAGCCTGCTGGCGTTGGTGGTCACCTATGTCAACGTCGATCGCCGGCGCCGGTCCGACACCGATGACACCGATGCGCCTCGACCGACGCTGATCCCGCTGTTCGTGCTCGGCTTCCTCGCCATGGTGGTCGTGCGCTCCGCCGACCTGCTCGGCGACGACACGATCGACGCGGCCCGCACGCTGGAGGGTTGGCTGCTGACCGCCGCCCTCGTGGGGCTCGGTGCGGGGGTCCGCCTCGACAAGCTCCGTCGCGTCGGCCCTGCGTCCCTGCTCCTCGGACTCGGCGCGTGGCTCGTCGTGGCCGGCGTCAGCTTGGCGGCGACCGCCGCGCTCGTCTGAGCATCGAGACCGGGCCGCCGCCTTCCCGCGGTCGCGATGCGGACGGCTAGCGTCTGGCTCGTGGCCACCCTGACGGCGACCGACCCGCCGCTCCTCGCCTTCGCCGACCTCGTCGGCGACACCGACCCGATCGCCGTGCAGGGCGGCGGTACCCGGTGGCACCTCGGCGGTGTGTTGCACGAACAGGCCCGTCTGGTCGATGCGCCGAGCGGCATCGTCGACTACCAACCGTCGGAGATGGTGGCGACCGTCCGAGCCGGCACGACCGTCGCCGACTTCCACGCCACCCTCGCCGAAGCCGGCCAGATCTCGGCGCTCCCCGAGCGGGGCGGCACGATCGGGGGCGCAGTCGCCGTCGGCGAGAATCGACTCGACCGGCTCGGGCGCGGCTCGGTGCGCGACGCCGTCCTGCAGGTCCGCTACGTCGCCGCCGATGGCAGGATCGTCACCGGCGGCGGACCGGTCGTGAAGAACGTGTCGGGGTTCAACCTCCCGAAGCTGATGGTCGGCTCCCTCGGCACCCTCGGGCTGATCGGCGAGGTCGTGATCCGCACCAACCCGCTGCCACCGGTCCAGCGATGGGTCCGCGCCGAGAAGGTCGACCCACGCGACCTGCGCGACGCCCTCCTGCGACCCGGGGCCGTGCTCTGGGACGGCACCAGCAGTTGGGCGTTGATGGAAGGTCACGGCGTCGACGTCGACGCCGAACTCGAACGGCTCGCCGACATCGCCGACCTGACCGAGGTCGAGGGGCCGCCCGAGCTTCCCCCCTATCGCTGGAGCTTGAGCCCGACCGACGCCGCGCACGTCGACCGGGAGGTCGACGGCGCCTTCGTCGCGAGCATCGGGGTCGGCACCGTCTGGGCCGATCAGGCGCAGCCGCCACGAGAACCCGACCCCGTCGCCCTCGAGATCGCCGACCGAGCCAAACAGCTCTTCGACCCGACCGGCCGCTTCAACCCCGGCCGCACCCCGGGAGGCTGAGGTGGATCTCCGACTCGACGCCGACGAACTGAACTCGTGTGTGCAGTGCGGCCTGTGCCTGCCCCACTGCCCCACCTACCGTGTCACCGGCGACGAGACCCTGTCCCCGCGCGGGCGGATCCGCCTGATGCGCGAGGTCCAGGACGGCGGCGCGCCGGTCACCACCGAGATCGTCGACGCCTTCGACACCTGTGTGCAGTGCCGCGGCTGCGAACCGGCCTGTCCGAGCGGGGTGCCCTACGGCAGCCTGATCGAACGCACGCGGGCTGCCCTGGTCGACGACCAGCGCGTGCCGACCCGTATGCAACGCATCGGGTTCTGGCCCCTCGCCCGACCCCGCCTCCTCCGACTCGGCTCGACGATGCTCGCCGTGCTCGGGCGGCTTCGCCTCGTGCCCGCACGGCTCGGCCTCCCGCGCGATCTCCCCCTTCGACGCGACGCACACCGCACCACCGGCGACGACGTGTACCTGTTCACCGGGTGTGTGATGGACGCATGGCAGCGCGACGTCCATCATGCGGCGCAGCGGGTGCTGGAGACCGCCGGATTCGGCGTCACGCCGACCGGTGACCTCGCGCCGTGCTGCGGCGCACTCCACGCCCACGCCGGCATCACCGCCCGAGCCCACCAGCGGGCAGAGGCCACGATCGACGCGCTCTCCGCCGACGATCGCCCGATCCTGGTCGACTCGGCCGGCTGCGGCGCGGCCATGAAGGAGTACGGCCACCTGCTCGGCACCCCCGATGCGGAAGCCTTCGCCGCCCGGGTGTTCGACATCCAGGAGTGGCTCGCCCAGCACATCGACGAACTCCCGAGCGTCACACCGCTCCCCACCTGCGTCGCCGTGCAGGACCCGTGCCATCTCCGCCACGTGCAGCGGGCCCACGACGCGACCCGCACCGTCCTCGGCCCCTTCGTCCACAAGCTGATCGAACTCGACGACGACGGCATCTGCTGCGGTGCCGGCGGCGCCTACTCCGTGATGCACCCCGAGCTCGCCGGCGACATCCGCGACCGCAAGGTCGCAGCCATCGACCGGGTCTCCCCGGACCTGGTCGCCAGCGCCAACCCGGGCTGCTCGATGCACCTCGCCAACGCCGGTGTGCCCACCGAGCACCCGATGTCGATCATCGATCGAGCCATCCGCGGACCTCGCTGAACCCAGGTCCGGTTCCGCCGGCGAACCTACGGTTCGGTCCCGTCGGCGAACCTACGGTTCGGTCCCGTCGGCGAACCTACGGTTCGACGATCCCGAATTCGCCGCTGAACTGATCCAGGTTGCCCAGCAGCGTCCGCAGCGGGCCGGCCTCGTCGACGGTGACCGAGTCGAGTGCGAGGAACCCGTCGACATCGATCTCGCCCCGGATCAAGACGGCGAGATCCATCTTGGTCGACGCCACCGTCGCCGCCGCTCCCTCCACCGTCGCATCCGGGCGATGGTGCACCGCACAATTGTCGAGCCCGATCGCATGGCGCTCGTCGACATCGGTGAAGTGCCAGTTGAGCTCGAAGGCCTCGTCCTCGACGTTCTCGGACTGCAGCCGGATACCGATCAGCTCGACGAGCATGTCGACATCGAGCTGATCGGTGATCCCTCGCCCGCGGTTGATCGCCAGACCCTTCATCCCGGTGCGCAGCTCCATCGCGCCCATCAGGTAGGAATCGCGCCACGGACCCGACTCGGACTGATACCCCATCTGCTCGAACGTGTCGGCCTGCAGCAACCGACCCGCCTCGAAGTCGGGCTCGGCGAACACCAGGTGGTTGAGGATCTCGCTCGCCCAGCGGTAATCGCCCTCGTCGAAGGCCCGCCGCGCCTCCGCCAGCACCGTCTCCGCGCCACCCATCGCCCGCACATAGCGAGCCGCCGACTCCTCGGGCGTGTGCGGATTGAGGTTGGCGGGGTTGCCGTCGTACCAGCCGATGTAGCGCTGATAGATCGCCTTCGCGTTGTGGCTGACGGTGCCGTAGTACCCCCGTGTGTGGCTCTGCGTCGCGAAGCACGGCGGCTGCTCGAGGTCGTCGGCGATCTCGCGCATGGTCATCCCGTGGTTGGCGCGGCGCATCGTCTGATCGTGGAGCCAGCGGTACATGTCGCGCTGCAGTTCGAGATACCGCACGGCGTCGTCGTGCCCGAAGCGGGGCCAGTTGTGGGTGGAGAACAGCACGTCCATCCCACCCTCGAACAGGTCGAGCGCCTCCTGGATGTACTTGCTCCAGCTGAGGGTGTCGCGAGCCTGCGCACCGCGGAAGGGCAGGGCGTTGTGCAGGGTGTGGGTGCAGTTCTCTGCGATGCAGAGGGCACCGAGGTCGGGGAACATGAAGTTCATCTCGGCCGGCGCCTCCGTACCCGGGGTGTTCTGGAACACGACCCGGACCCCGTCGAGCACCAGCTCGGTGCCGGTCAGGCTGATCTCCTCGGTCGGGGCGACCAGGTCGGGCATGGCCCGAGGGATCGCCTTGCCGAGCCCGCAGTCGATGTGTCCGAGCGGCCCCGGGGGCAACAACATGCCGAACTGGTAGAACGCCCGCCGTCCCATCGCCGGCCCGGCGATCAGGTTCTCGGCCACCGCCTCTCGCATGAAGCCCTCGGGCGCCAGGATGCGCACATTGCCCTTGTCGACCTCCTCGACGCTCGTCACGCCGAGGATGCCGCCGTAGTGGTCCGTGTGGCTGTGGGTGTAGAGCACCGTCGTGACCGGCCGCTCCCCGAGCGTCTCGTTGGCCAGGTCGAGGCAGGCCCGGGCGGTGAACGAGGTCGTCAGCGGATCGATGATGACCCACCCCTCGTCGCCCTTGATGAAGGTGATGTTGGAGATGTCGTAGCCCCGCGCCTGCCACACGTTCTCAGCGACCTCGAACAGCCCGTGGACGGCGTTGTGGCGACCGTGGCGCCACAGGCTCGGGTGGACCGAAGGCGGGGGGTCCTCCTGGTCGCGCAGGAAGTCCCAGTCGCTGGTGTTCCACGCCGGGCCGAGCGGGCCGTCGATCACGCCGGTCTCGTGCTGGGCGATCAGGCCACGCGTCGCTCGGTCCCAGTCGTCCTCGAGGTTCAGGGCGGCGGCGTAGGCCGCGTTGACGGCGCTCGTGTGCTCGGAGGCCGCCTTGGCTGCGCGCGGGTCGTCACTCATGGCGCCGAGTATGACGTATCCGGCCGAACCCCACCGCACCCGCGTGGCGGTGAGGTTCGGCCGATGCCGGCGGTGGGATCAGCCGATGGACTCGAGGGAGGTGATCTCCCAGACGTAGTCCTCGGTGTACCCGGCGTCGCCGAGCGGAGTGTCGAGCACGAAGTCGTAGATGCGGGACTCGTAGACCGGCAGGCCGGTCTCGACGTCCACCCAGAACTCGATCGACTCGACGTTGTCGGGATGGTCCCCCTGGACCAGCTCGGTCACGAACACCACGACGTCGCGCCGTTCGCCGGCAACCTCACGGACTGCGAACTCGGCCGTCACGGATCGGTCGGCGATCGAGGACGAGCTCTCACAGAGCCAGGCGCTGGCTTCGACGGAGAGAGGGCTGGCTGCGCACTCGCGCTCGAGGAGATCGTCCTGACCGAAGAAGCTGTGGAAGATCCGCTCCGTTCCGAGTTCCACGCCGCCCTCGGTCTCGCAGAACTCGATGCTCTGCCACCGCTCGACGATGAGGTCGGTGCGGACATCGACACCGCAGGCAGCCGGGGTGACGGTGACGAACCCCTCAGCGGGGTATGTCCGGTCGGCTCCGGTGGCCAGTGCCAACTGTTCGCTGCCGGTCAACGCGATGGGATAGACGCCGGGCTCGGGCAATGGCAGCGCCAGCGGCGCCGCTTCGATCTCGTCCGCCGTCGGCTCGGCGGCGGTCTCCTCGGAGTCGGTCGCGGTCGGCTCGGCGGCGGACTCCTCGGTGTCGGTCGCGGTCGTCGAGTCGGCGATGGCGGATGCCGCATCACCGGAAGCGGCCTCGGCCGCCGGAGCGGCGGACTCGGGGGTCGAGCCGTACCCGTCGGCGGCGGTGGCGCTCGAGCTCTCGAAGCGCTCGATCGCCTCAGAGGCGCTGATCTCGGTGGTCGTCGTCCGCAGTGCTCGGGCGACGACGAAACCACCGGCCAGCAGGAGCATGGTCACGACGACGGTCGTTCGGCGGGAGGGGCGTTTCATGGGGGATGTCCTCGGGGGTAGGAGTCGTTTCGGCGGCGACGGCGGTGACGGTCAGGTCGAACCGGAGTCGGTCGATCTGCTCGCTCCACCACGAACCCGGAACGAGGTTCGCTCCCGGCGTCGATGCCAGGACCACGTCGACCCAGTGCCGCCCGTTCGGCTCGACGGCGTTGCGCAGGTCGAGCAGTCGGTCGACGACCGTGGCCCGGGGGACCGCGCCGCCGACCGGCTCGACCGACCACGCTTCCAGGAGATCCAGATCGGGTCGCGTGCTCGGGTTTCGCATGCGAGGAGCCTTGACCGCGCACGACGGTCCCAAACCACGATCTGTCGATCGGTCGTCCGAAAACGACCGCACGCCGGCCCGGAGGGCCGGCGTGGGTCCAGGGAGCCACATCTGCGTGAGGTGCGGGGGGTCACCCCACGGAGATGGTGTCGGAGGCTCCACCGATCGAAGCCGGTCCCACCGGGCGCCATGGGGAGAAGGAGCGGCGCCGGGTGGGGTTTCGTCGGCCTCGTGACGATCGAGTCAGGCCGAAGCGGGCTGCTCGATGACGTCGGGGTCGTAGCCCTCCTCGACGCTCTTCTGGCGAGCGATGAGGTAGAGCACGACACCGAAGGCGGGCTTCGCCACCAGGTCGGCGATGCCGTAGCCGACCTGTCGCATGACCTCGGTGGTGCTCTCGTCGAGGTCGAGGTACGGCGCCAGGAAGGCGAGCGGGTAGACCATCCAGGTCACCAAGATGACGGTCCGCAGGGTGCCGAACAGCTGGCGAACCCGGTCGCTCTGCCGCTCGAGCGCTTCACCCATCTGCGCATAGAGCACGTACACCAGGTACACGAACGGGATCGTGCCGAGGATGAAGAAGATCCACTTGCTGGCGTCGTCGGTCGAGGCGACCTCGCCCGGGTAGCCGAGGGCGACCATGAGCGTGGCAGCGGTGATCAGCTTGAACAGCAGCTGTGCCTGGAGCTTCTTCGCGAGTGCCAGAACGATCACTAGCTCCGCGAGCAGCAGCGGGACCGTCAGCAACCAGTCGGCGTACCGGTAGCCCTCGTTGAAGGGCTTGTTGGTGGGCTCGTACTCACCCGATGCCTCGTTCAAGGCGAACGCGTCCTGCCAACTCCCGGTGATCCGGAGGTAGTGGTAGCCGGCGATGCCACAGACGAGCGTGGACAGCGTCAGCGCGAGCCGGTGCGACGGGGCGACCCGGTCGCGGACCAGCACGAAGCCGACCGCCGCCGCGATCATCGCGGCGGTGACCAGCGAGAAGACGTTGAAGACGAGATTGAACTCGATCTCGCTCAACGAGAGTGAAGCCAACATGAATCTCTCCTTGGGGGAACGACGACGAATCCGCCGTCGAGGGCGACCCTTGACGCACCCTGCGTCGACCAAACCGGAAATCGCGAAGTGACCGGTGACGGCACAGACCCGCTCGAGCGGCGAGACTGACAAGACGATGACCAGCGACTTCGAGCTCACGTCGATCGCCGACGGGCAGGCGCTGCCGCACGTTCTCCTGGCGGCGCTCGAGGAGACGAGTTCGTCGGTGTGCATCACGACCGCAGACCTCGACGCGCCGGGACCGACCATCGTGTACGTCAATCCGGCGTACTGCCGGATGACCGGGCGCCAACGCAGCGATGTCATCGGTGCGAGTCCCCGGATCATGCAGGGCGCGCTGACCGATCGGTCGGTGCTCGACCGTCTGCGGACCGACCTGACCGATGGCCGTCGGTTCAGCGGCGAGACCATCAATTACCGGTCCGGCGGCGAGCCGTTCCGCATCGCCTGGAGTATCGACCCGGTGCTGAACGCACAGGGCGAGGCGACGCACTATGTCGCGACGCAACGGGACGTGACGGCGGAGGTGGTCGCCGAGCGGCTCCGCTCCGCCGAGGAGCACCTCGACACCGCGCTCGTCGACGCGCTCGCTGCGCCGACCGACGCCGAGACCGCCGTCAGCGTGCTGCTCGCCGGTGTCGCATCGGGCGCAGCCCAGATCGCCGGGTACGGCTCGACCGAGGCGTCGCTGCACGATGCGACCCTCGGCACCCTCCGCGCCAGCGTGGACGCACCGGGCCACTCCGTCACGCCACCCGTCCCGTCTGCCGGCATCCAGATCCCGATCGTCCGACTCGATGGTGCGGTGATCGGCGCCATCGCCGTCTCCGGCCTCCAGCGCGAGGAACGTGCCGTGATCGACCGGCCCAGCCTCGTGCGCTTCGCGGAACGGGCGGCGTCGGTGATCGCGGCGCTCGGCGAATACCAGCGTCAGCGGCGAACCGCCCTACGCCTGCAGGACGCCATCCTTCCGCGGATCGAGGACGCCCCCGAGGGTTTCGAGATCGCGAGTCGCTACCTCCCCGGTGCGGACGGGGTCCACGTCGGCGGCGACTGGTTCGATCTGATCGTGGACGATGATGAGATCGTCGTCGTGGTCGGCGATGTCAGCGGACACGGCATCGACGCCGCGACGACGATGGCTCGCCTCCAGACGCTCGCCTCCGCCGAGCTCCGCGCCGGGCGCCCCGTGACCGAGGTGTTCGAGGTGCTCGACCGAGCCTGCCGCGACGACCGCACGATGGCGACGATCGCGATCGCCAAGATCGCTCGCCATTGCGACGAACTCCGGATCTGGTCGGCCGGGCACCTGCCTCCGCTCCGCTTCGGGCCGACCGGTTCGAGTCGGATCGATCTCGACCCCGCACCGCCGCTCGGGTATCTCCGAGGTGACCGACCGCCAGAGCGGGTCACGTCGCTGGCGCACGGCGACGCCGTGCTCTTCTTCACCGATGGTCTCGTCGAGCGACGCGGAGAACCCCTCTCGGCCGGGCTCGAGCGCCTGGTGAGCGAGCTTGGGACGGACCAGCGTCCGCTCCGGGAGGTCATCGACGGGGTCACCGACGACACGCGAGCCGATGACGACATCGCCGTGCTCGGGGTACGGCGGCTCCGAGAGGCCGACACGGCCGAGCGACCGTCGGCTGGGTAGGGTCTCCCCATGGTCGCAGAGCTGCTCGTCGATGAACCGGGGCCCGATCGGCTGCGCATCAGCGGCGAGATCGACACCCACACGGCACCGGCGCTGGCAGATCGTCTGGCCGACGTACCCGCCGGAACGAACCTCGGCATCGACCTGACCGACACGACTTTCATCTCCTCGGCCGGCCTGGCCACACTGTTGGCCGCCGCCGAACGCCTCGAGGCGGCGGGAGGATCGCTGCGCCTCACCGCAGCCAGCGAGACCGTCGCCCGTCTGGTCGAACTGTCAGGCCTCGCCGACCGTCTGCCGATCGGCGAGTAGCTCGGCGACGACGACCGATCGGTCGTCCACCACGCCAAGCTGCAGATCGCTGCTGAGGGCGGCGACCAGCCGCAGACCGCGCCCACGCTCGCCGGCTTCGCGCCACTCGCTCGCCAACACCGGTTCATCGTCGCCGACGTCGTTGGCCACCTGCACCCGCACCCGGCCCGCCGCGACGGCGAGCGTCAGGTCGACCGACGACGACGACGTGTGATCGATCGCATTCGCGACCAGTTCCGTCACCACGACGTCGATGTCGATCGGAGACGGGTGCGCCGCGTCGCCGATCCGCTCGAGCCAGGCGCGCACGTCGTGGCGCAGCGCGGAGAGTTCGAGGTGGGATCGAGCAATCGTTCGGTGGAACGTGAGGTCGGCGTCCATGACGGTGAGAGCGTTGCCCTTCGGCAGCGGACCGAAACCGGCGACTCAGAGCACCGATCCCGGCGAAGGTACGATGACGGTACTTCGCCCACGGAGGTATCCGGTGTCGCCATCCGCCAACGTGACCATCCCCGCCGACGCCGTGATCGTGGCGGTCCCGGCCGACGCCGCACACTTTCGTGTGCTGCGGGTGGCCACGACCGTGGTCGCCGGCGAACTCCTCGACGTCGAGGCGGTCGAGGACGCCCAGATCGGGGTCGAGGAGGCGGCTGCGCTGCTCCTCGAAGCGGATCCCGACGGTCGGATCGACGCCGCCCTCTGGTGCGAGACGACACGACTCCGGGTCCGCGTCTCGGCGGTGTGCCGACCGATCGACGACGGTGTCGACGATTTCCGCCGCACGATCCTGGAGGCTGTCGCCGACGGCGTCACCATCGAGCACGAGCCGGCCAGCGGCATCTCCACGGTCGCGTTCGACAAGTCGGCGTGAGTAGCGCACCGCTCGACGAGCGGTTCGTTCGCTACGCCGAGACCCGAGACGAAGCGCTGCGAAACGAACTCGTCCTGGACAACCAGGGACTCGCGCTCGCGTTCGCCCGACGCTACGCCCAGCGCCGTCGCGACGAGGACCTCGAACAGATCGCGTTGGAAGCCCTCATCGATGCCGTCGAGCGGTTCGAGCCCCAACGTGGCCTTCGCTTCTCGACCTACGCGGCGCGGGTGATCGACGGCCGCCTCAAACAGCACTTCCGCGATGACGGCTGGGATGTGCGGGTTCCCCGGTCGCTGAAGCAGCTCGTCACCTCGATCCGCACCGCATCCGAGGAACTGACCGGGACGCTCGCCCGCATCCCCTCACCGGCCGAATTGGCCGACCATCTCGGGGTCACGGTGGACCAGATCGCCGTGGCGCTCGATGCAGCGAGTGGGTTCCGGGCCGACGAGCTCGGCACCGACCCCGCCGACGACGAGACCTGGGACACCATCGACGCCGAGATCGTGGTGCCCGATCTGCTCGACCGGCTTCCGCCCCAGGAGCGGGCGGTGGTGGCCCTGCGGTTCTACGGCGAGCAGTCGCAGAGTCAGATCGCCGAACGGATCGGCGTCAGCCAAATGCAGGTGTCACGCCTCTTGCGGCGCGCACTCGAGCGAATGCGCGCGCTGGCCGGCGAGCCGTGACCGGCTCAGCTGCACCCGCTGGTGGCGCCACAGTCGGCGCAGACGAAGCACGCCCCAGCCCGCTGCATGGGCACACCGCACAGCATGCAGAACGGCGCATCGGCCGCCGCGGCGCGCGGCGAGACCGGCGTCGTGGGACGGTCCTCGGCGACGGGTTCTTCCGGCGCACTGTCGGCGCCGAACTCGAGCTGGGCGACCAACTCCGACGGTGACGGCACCGAGGGCGGGTCCGCGGGGATCTCCGAGCCCTGGGAGGTCTCGGTGACCTGTTCGACGACGCCGGGCAGGGTCGGCTCGAGCCGCTCGTCGGTCGCGAGGATGCCGAGTGCCGCCCGCTCCTCGTAGTCGAGGTACATGATCGCCAGCTTGCGGAAGAGGTAGTCCATCAGGCTGTTGGCGATGCGAATGTCGGGATCGTCGGTCATGCCGGCCGGCTCGAACCGCATCCCGACGAAGGCCTCGACGAAGGCGGTGAGCGGCACGCCGTATTGCAGGCCGTGGCTCAGGGAGATCGCGAAGGCGTCCATGATCCCGGCCAGGGTCGAGCCCTGCTTCGACACACGGACGAAGATCTCGCCCGGTCGGCCGTCGGCGTACTCGCCGACCGTGACGAACCCCTTGCAGTCGGCGACACGGAACTCGAACGTCTGGCTGGTGCGCGCTCGCGGCAACCGCTCCCGCACCGGCTGCGCCACGACCTTCTCGACGATCCGCTCGACGACCCGACCTGCCTCCGCCGCCGGCACCGCACCCGAGTCGTTCTCCGCGTCGCGCTCGGCGCCGTCGCCGGCGGAGAGCGGCTGGGCGACCTTGCAGTTGTCCCGGTAGAGGGCAACCGCCTTGAGCCCGAGCCGCCACGACTCGATCAACAACAGCTCGACCTCCTCGACGGAGGCCTCCTCGGGCAGGTTCACCGTCTTGGAGATGGCCCCGGACAAGAACGGCTGCACCGCTCCCATCATCTTCACGTGACCGAGGTAGTGGATCGGGTTGTCGCCCAGCGAGCAGGCGAACACGGCGACGTGCTCCGCCACGAGACCCGGGGCGCCCAAGACGGTGTGGTGTTCGTCGATGTGGGCGACGATGCCCTCGATGGCCGCGTCGTCGTAGCCGAGCGCCCGCAACGCCCGCGGCACGGTTCGATTGACGATGGTCATCGTGCCGCCACCGACCAGCCGCTTGACCTTCACGAGGCCGAGGTCGGGTTCGATGCCGGTCGTGTCGCAATCCATCAACAGACCGATCGTGCCGGTCGGAGCGAGCACCGATGCCTGCGCGTTGCGGACCCCGTCCACCTCGGCGCGGTCGCAGGCGTCGTCCCACGCCTGACGGGCGATGTCGAGGACGAGCGGCGGTGCGAGCTCCTCGTCGATGGCGGCGGCTGCGGCCCGGTGGGCATCGAGGACGCCGAGCATCGCGTCCCGGTTCTCGTGGAAGCCGGCGAAGGGCCCCATGCGGGCGGCGAGCTTGGCGGACTGCCGGTACGCCGTCCCGGTCATGAGCGCGGTGAGGCTCGCCGCAATCGCTCGGCCCTGGTCGGAGTCGTAGGCGTGGCCGAGCGCCATCAACAGCGCACCGAGGTTGGCGTAGCCGAGACCGAGCTGGCGGAACGCCCGGGTGGTCTCGGCGATCTGGGCGGTCGGATAGTCGGCGTTGCCGACGAGGATCTCCTGAGCGGTGAAGACCACCTGGACCGCATGGGCGAATCCCTCGACGTCGAAGCCGTCGACGCCCGCGTCCTCGGAACCGGTCAGGAACGACAGCAGGTTGAGCGATGCGAGGTTGCAGGCGGAATCATCGAGGTGCAGATACTCCGAGCAGGGGTTGCTGGCAGAGATGCGCCCATGGGCCGGCGCGGTGTGCCAGGCGTTGATCGTGGTGTCGAACTGCACGCCCGGGTCGGCGCACTCCCACGACGCCTCGGCGATCTGGCGGAAGAGGTCGCGGGCCTTCAGGGTGCGGACGGTCTCCCCCGTCGTGCGGGCGGTCAGGTCCCAGCGATCGTCGTCGACGACGGATTGCATGAACTCGTCGGTGACCCGGACGGAGTTGTTGGCGTTCTGGTACTGGATCGAGTGGATGTCGGCCCCGTCGAGGCTCATGTCGAAGCCGGCCGCCTCCAGGGCCCGGGCCTTGCGCTCCTCGTGGGCCTTGCACCACACGAAGGACTCGACGTCGGGATGGTCGGCGTCGAGGATGACCATCTTGGCCGCCCGCCGGGTCTTGCCACCGGACTTGATCGTGCCCGCCGATGCGTCCGCGCCGCGCATGAAGCTGACCGGACCCGACGCGGTGCCGCCACCGTCGAGCGGCTCCCAAGAGCCCCGCCGGGTGGGCAGGGTGTCCCCCCCACCCCAGCCCCCCATGAAGATTCGCCCCACCCCCGCGGACCACCCGAGGATCGACACC
>JBCCWI010000044.1:0-35074 GCA_039193795.1 Actinomycetota bacterium
CTCGCCGTGCTTCCGGATGCCCGCCAGGTCGACGTGGAACGGGTGCGGCTGCCCGACGACCTGCCCGGCGATCCTTGGCGCTCGACCGCAATCGTCGTCGCTGACGACGTCACGGCCGAACTGATCGACCTCGACGACGAGCAACGGGCTCGCCTCGAGGAGCTCGGCATCGCTGTCGTCGGCCCGTGGCTCGACGTCCCGGGCATCGATGGTCGGGTCGTCCCAGGGACGGCCGCCGTGCTCCATCCGGCTGTCGTCGTCACGCCCGCGTGGGCGGCCGAGCGCGACCTGGACCGAGTGATCGGCACCGTGGTGTTCGTGACCGACGCCCGATTCAGCGACGAGGAGGACGCCGAGCTCCGACGTCTCGCCCGTGACCTCGATCCATGGGACGACGGCAGCGCCTTCATCAGTGTCTTCGACGACAGCCTGCGCTTGGCGCTCGGCGAGCCGGTATCGGCCTGGACGTTGTATCCGACCTGGCGCGGCGACTCGACACCCTGGGCGCTGGTGCAGACCGCGGTGCTCGCGATCGTGCTGCTGCTCGTGCTGGGCGTGGTCGGCAGCGGGTTGGCGTTGTCGGCGGTCGAGGGTCGAGACGAGCGCGACGTGCTCGACGTCGTCGGAGCGCCGCCGGCCGTGCTCCGACGACTGGCGGCTTCCCAGACGGCGGTCCTCACGTTGACGGCCGCGACGGTCGCCGTCCCGATGGGCTACCTCGTGGTCTGGGCGGTCCGAGCCGCCTCCGCATCCGAGGCCGCTACCTCGACCACACCGGTGCCGTGGGTCGGGGTGCTCGCTCTGCTCGCCGTCGTCCCAGCGGTCGCTGCGGTGAGCACGTGGGCAGCATCGGGGATCTCGGGCCGACTTCGTCCCATCAACGCCTCACGGCTCCGACGCCCCTGAAGAGGAGCCGACGTCAGCCCGCGGCGACGGCCGCCATCGCCGCGCCGACGATGCCGGCGTTGTTCTGGAGCTCGGCCGGCACGACCTCGATGTCGGCGGTCAGCTTGTCGAGCCACTTCTCGGCCCGCCGCGAGACGCCGCCCCCGAGGATGACGAGATCGGGCCAGAGCAGCTTGCCGAGCTCGTGGACGTACTCGTCGAGGCGTTCGGCCCACTCGCCCCAGGACAGGTCCTCTGCCTTGCGCACGCGGGCCGCGGCGTACCTCTCTGCCGCATCGCCGTGCATCTGCAGGTGACCGAGCTCGGTGTTCGGGACCAGGACGCCATCGACGAAGACGGCGGTGCCGATGCCGGTTCCCAACGTGGCCAGGACGACCGTGCCACGGCGGTCGCGCCCGGCACCATGACGCATCTCGGCGACGCCGGCTGCGTCGGCGTCGTTGAGGACGGTGGCCTCGATGCCGTGGTCCTCGGCGAGGAGGCCGGCGAAGTCGCAGCCGATCCAGGAGGGATCGATGTTGGCCGCCGTCCGGACGACGCCGCGCTGCACGACGGCGGGAACGGTCACCCCGACCGGCCCCTTCCACGAGAACTCGAGGAGCAGATCGGCCACGACCCGCGCGACGGCCTCTGGTGTCGCCGGCTGGGGGGTCTCGAACCGCTCGCGCTCGGCGAGGAGTCGACCCGTATCGGGATCGACGGGAGCTCCCTTGACCCCGCTCCCACCGATGTCGACACCGAAGACGGCCGCTGCGCTCACGGGCGCATGGTAGGCGGCCGGTCGCCGGACGCCACCCACTCCATGACGCTGAACGCGCCGAGGCCGGTCGGGTCGACGAGCGCATCGGATTCGGCGATCCGGCTCCGGGCGACCATCGCCTGCAGGTCACCGAGATGGGCTCGCTCGGCCCAGATCTGCCGGCCTTCGTCGACGAGCGCATCGAGCCCGAGGAGTCGCAAGTGGTCGGCCTGGGACGTGACGGCGGTCGGCGTCGGGAGCTGATCGATGCAGACATCGCAGGTGATGTCCTGGGCTCCCGGGACGTCGAGCGGTGGACCGCCGCGGCGGTGCCCGGCGTAGGTCCGCAGCCAGTCGGTCCAGGGTCGAACGGCGAGCTCGGCGGTGGCCGAGGTGTAGTCGATGGCGATCACGGCGCCGGCGTCGACGAGGTCGAGGGCCCGTACGACCCACGACGCCGCCGCGGTCTGGACCGGCACCCGCGCACCGACGGGGGCGTCGAGCGCGGGCACGGGTTCGACCGGCGGCACGAGCACCTCGACGAGCGCGTCGCCCTCCACCCCGACGTGCAGCTCGGACCAGCCGTCCTGGGTGCGGACCGCGACTCGCGGCGGCAGGTTGTCGAGCAGCTCGTTGGCGAGGACGAGGCCGATGCCGACCTGATCGGGCAGCTCGGCGAGCGAGCGGACGCCGTCCGGGTGCTCCGCCCGAAGCGAAGATGAGGTCTCGACGAGGACGAGGTCGAGCGCCGGGCCGCACGATGGCTCGGCGGCGAGGATCGTCCGAGCGAGCGTCCCCCGGCCGGCGCCGGCCTCGACGACGGCGAACGGGTGGGGGCGCCCGAGGTGCTCCCACCACCGATCGATCGCCGTGGCGAGCAGGCGCCCGAAGAGCGGCCCGACCTCCGGGCTGGTGACGAAGTCGCGGCCCTGGCGTCCCGCTCCTCCTCCCGTGGCGAAGAACCCGACATCCTCGCCGTAGAGGCACAGCTCGACGTAGCGGTCGAAGCGGAGCGGGCCGTCCGCCTCGATCGTGGCCAGGACCAGCTCGCTGGCCGGCCCGGAGCGCGTCACCGGATCGCGGGCGCGGCTCAGCCGCCGAGCGCGACCAACGTGGTCGCCATGTCACCGAAGCGGGCGGCGGTCTGCGGCAGGATGCCGACGACCAGCGTGCCGACGATGGTGACGGCGAGCGCGATGGTGAGCGAGGGCGTCGACGTCACCGGCGTCTCGTCGCCGTCGGGCACGTCCTCGAACCACATCTGGCGGGCGACGGCTGCGTAGTAGAAGAGCGCGATCACCGAGTTGACGGCGACGACGACGGCCAGGGCGATGGCCCAGGCATCACCGGCGTCGGCGAGGGCCCGGAAGACCACGAACTTGGCGAACCACCCGCCGAGCGGCGGGATGCCGGCCAGCGAGAACAGCGCCACGGTCATGGCGACCGTCATGCCCGGCGCGTACCGGAACAGCCCGCCGTACGACGAGATCTCACCCGACCGGGTCTTGCGGGAGACCGCGATCACCACCGTGAAGGCGGCGAGGTTCGTGATCGCGTAGATCAGCAGGTAGGTGACGGTGGCCGGGATGGCCTGGTCGGTGTCGGCCGCGACGGCGAGGGGCGCCAGCATGAACCCGCCCTGCGCCACGCCGGAGTAGGCCAGCATCCGGACGATGTTGGTCTGCCGCAGGGCGAGCAGGTTGCCGACCGTCATCGTGAGCGCGGCGAGGATCCACATCAACGGCTGGAAGACGTCACCGCGCCCGATGAAGCCCACGCCGATGAGGATCATGAGGGCGACGAAGCCGGCGGCCTTGGATGCGACGGCGAGGAATGCCGTGACCGGTGTGGGTGCGCCCTCGTAGGTGTCGGGCGCCCACGTGTGGAACGGAACGGCGGACACCTTGAAGGCGAACCCGAGCAGGGTGAAGAGGATGCCGATGATCAGCAGTGGCGACGCGTCGCCGCCCGAGATCGCCGGCGCGATCTGGTCGAGCTGGGTCGACCCGGCGATGCCGTAGACCAGCGACATGCCGTAGAGCATCACCGCCGAGGCGAAGACGCCCATCAGGTAGTACTTGACGCCCGCCTCGTTGGACTTCGCGTCGCCCTTTCGCCACGCCGCCATCATGTAGGCGGGGATCGAGAGCAGCTCGAGGGCGATGAAGATCGAGATGAGGTCTCGGCTCGAGGCCATCATCACCATGCCGAGCAGCGAGGCCAGGAGCAGCTGGTAGTACTCGCTCTCGTAGTAGTCGCCGTCTCGGAGGTAGTCGGCCGACATCAGCACCAGGACGTAGCCCGAGAGCACGAACAGCGCTTTGAGCACGAGCGAGAAGTCGTCGACGACGTAGGCGCCGCCGAACAGCTCGCGGTCGGTCCCGTCGAGCCCGAGGGTCACGATCGGCACCATCGTGGCGAGCAGACCCATGCCGGCGAGGGCCGGCATGTACCAACGGACCCGCTCGTTCCAGATGATGTCGGCCAGCGTCAGCAGCGCACCGACGACCAGCAGCGTCAGCTCGGGCGCGAGCGCGTGCCAGTCGATCGGAGGCCGGACGAACTCCTCCAGCGGCGGGATGGCCTGAGCGAGCAGCACCGCGTCAGCCTCGGACCTGCTCGAGGAAGGTGCCGACGTTCTCCATCAGCGGTGCGACCGCGTCGTCGGTGACGCCGAAGAGCAGCGCCGGGTACACCCCGAGGACGACGATCATGATGAGGAACGGCGTCCAGGACACCCATTCGAGGCGGTTGACGTCCTCGATCTCGTAGCCGTCCCACTCTTCCTTCGGCTCACCGAAGGCGGTGCGCTGGAAGAGCCAGAGCAGGTAGCCGGCGGCGAGGACGGTGCCGATGGCGGCGACGACCATGAAGGTGCGGAAGGTCTCGACCGGCAGCGTCGGTGCCGGCTGGTAGGCCGACAGGATCGCCGGGAACTCACCCCAGAACCCGGCGAGACCGGGCAGGCCGAGCGAGGCCATGGTCGCGAGACCGAGGATCCAGCCCATCTTCGGCGCCGAGACCAACAGACCGCCGAGGCGCTTGATCTCGAGCGTGTGGTAGCGCTCCTTGATGGAGCCGGCGAGGAAGAAGAGCATGCCGGTGATCAGGCCGTGGGCGACCATGCCGAAGATGGCGGCGTTGATGCCGAAGTCGGTGAGGGTCGAGATGCCGAGCATCACGTAGCCCATGTGCGCCACCGACGAGAACGCGATCAGGCGTTTCATGTCGGTCTGGGCCAGACAGCCCAGCGCGCCGTAGATGATCCCGATCACCGCCAGCAGGCCGATCCACGGCGCCCACTCGGCGGAGGCCTCGGGCAGCATCGGGATGGCGATGCGGACGAAGCCGTACGTGCCCAGCTTCAGGAGCACGGCGGCCAGGATGACCGAGCCGACGGTGGGCGCCTGCGTGTGCGCGTCGGGCAGCCAGGTGTGGAACGGGAACATCGGCACCTTGATGCCGAAGCCCATGAACATGCCGGCGAAGATCCAGACCTGGGTCGACAGCGTGATGCCGGCGCCCTGGAACTCGGTGAGCGCCCGCATGTCGAAGGTCTGCTCGGTCGAGAGGAAGAACAGCGAGAGGAAGCTGATGATCATCAGCGCCGAGCCGAACAGCGTGTACAGGAAGAACTTGATCGAGGCGTAGCGGCGCTGCTCGCCACCCCACACGCCGATCATGAAGTACATCGGGAGCAGGACCACTTCGAAGAAGACGAAGAAGAGGATGAGGTCCTGCGCCACGAACGAGCCGTTCATGCCGGTGGCGAGGATGAGGATGAGCATCAGGAACGCCTTGGGGTTCCCGGGCTCGGGGATGTGGTTCCAGCTGTAGATGATGCACAGCGGCACCACGCACAGCGACAGGATCAGCAGCGGCAGCGAGATGCCGTCGATGCCGACGATGTAGCGGCTGTTGATGACGTCGATCCACGAGTTGTCGACCAGGAACTGGAGCTCGTCGCCTCGGTCGAAGTCGTAGCTGGCGAGGATGTACACGCCGACGGCGAGCGCGGCGAGCGACGACAGGAGCGCGATGAGCTTGTGCGTCTCCTCCTGCTCCTTGGGCACGAGGGCCATGAGGCCCACGCCCACGAGCGGGAGGAAGACGGCGAGGCTGAGCGCCCACGCATCGAATCCGGTGGCTTCCATCGAGTGAGCCGCTCCCTAGACGAGGATGACGAAGAGGATCGCGAGGACGGCGGCGGCGCCGAACAGGAGCGATCCGTACTGCTGGACCTTGCCGGACTGGACCCCGCGCAACGCCTCGCCCGAGGCCTCGGAGGTCCACCCCGCTCCGTTGACCGCGCCGTCGATGACGGCTTGGTCGACGTAGTCGTAGACGATCTCACCGGACTTGCGGGCGGAGGTGCCCACCGTGTCGACGATGCGATCGATGACGTTCTGGTTGAACCAGTAGCTCGCACGGGCCAGCGGGCCCTTGGTGCCGGCGACCACGCCCTGCTCGTAGAGGTGGTCGAGGTAGTACTTCTGCTCGAGCACGGTCTTGCCCCACTTGAGGGGCGGGACCTGCTCGGTCGGCGCGAGGCGGACCCGCGACGAGTACCACGCGGCAGCGATGCCGATGGCGGCGAGCGCGACGACCGTCGCGATGATCGCCTTCGACACGCTGAACGCCGGGTGGACGAGCGCCGGGAACGCCGACTTCGGTTCGACGTACTCGATCAGGTACTCGGTGCCGATCGGGCTCCAGGTGGCCTGGACGAAGCCGGCCAGGACCGCGAACACCGAGAGGATGATGAGCGGCACGGTCATGATCCGCGGGGACTCGTGAGGCTCGCCATGGGTTCCCCGGAACTCGCCGAAGAACGTGTAGTAGATCACCCGGGTCATGTAGGCCGCGGTGAGGAACCCGCCGGCGACACCCAGCCAGGCGAACACCCCGAAGCCGGATTTGTCCGCGGTCAGCAGGATCTCGTCCTTGGACCAGAACCCGGCGAACGGTGGGACGGCCGCGAGCGCGAGGCTGCACAACACGAACGTCCAGAACGTCGTGGGCATCTTCTTGCGCAACCCGCCCATCTCGCGCATGTCGAAGGTGTGGCCGGCCCCGTGGCTGACCGAACCGGCTCCGAGGAACAGGCCGGCCTTGAAGAAGGCGTGGGTGAAGAGGTGGAAGATCGCCGGGGCCCAGGCGCCGGTGCCGAGGCCGAGGACCATGTAGCCCAGCTGCGACACGGTGGAGTAGGCCAGCACCTTCTTGATGTCCCACTGGACGAACGCGAGCAACCCGCCACCGATCACGGTCACGATCCCGACGATCGCCATCAGGTTGGCGCCGCCATCGGCGATCGAGAAGCCGTCGTAGAACACCGGGTAGAGGCGGGCGATCATGTAGACGCCGGCGACGACCATGGTCGCGGCGTGGATCAGGGCCGACACCGGGGTCGGTCCCGCCATGGCGTCGGGCAACCAGGTGTGCAACGGGAACTGGCCCGACTTCGACGCCACCGCTGCCATCAGGCAACACGCGCTGACGAGCAGCAGGAAGTGCCGCAGCTCGCCGGCCATCACCAGCTCGTTGATGCGCTGGATCGAGAACGTGTTCTCGCCCGCCTCACGCACCGCCCAGTACAGGGTGATCATGCCGACGAGGAGGCCGATGTCGCCCACGCGGTTGGTGAGGAACGCCTTGAGCGCGGCGTTGGTGTTCTTGCCCTCTTCCCACCAGTGGCCGATGAGCGCGAACGAACACAAGCCCACCAGCTCCCAGCCCACGATGAGCTGGATGATGTTCTCGGTGAGGACGAAGAACAGCATCGCCGCGGTGAACAGGCTCAGGAACGCGAAGTAGTGCGTGTAGCGCCGGTCGCCCTTGACGTACTCGGTGGAGAACAGGTGCACCAGCATCGAGATGCTGGTCACGATGAACAGCAGGATCGCCGACAGGCCGTCGACGTGGGTGCCGATGTTGAAGGTGAAGCCACCGCTGCTCCACCACTCGACGGTCTCGATGACCGGCTCGACCTTGAGCTTCTCCCCCTCCTCGGCGGCGAGCACCGGGGCGGAGGCGAGCACGACCGAGCCGTCGGCGCCGACGACAACGGCGGAGCCCTCTTCGACCGCGCCGCTCTCCTCTTCGAGCTCGGCCTTCTCCTCGGCCTCGGCCTCGGCGTCGTTGACCCGGTCGATCCAGTTGACGCCCACGACGATCGAGAGCAACCACGCGAGGACGATGAAGGGGACACCGATCAGGTGCGCGCCCTGTCCACCCTTGACCCGCTTCCCGAAGAAGAGGATCAGGGTGAACGACAGGGCCATGAGGCCGGGGATGATCCACGCGTTCTCGAGCACTGCGTCAGCCCCTCAGCAGGTCGAGCTCGTCGACGTCGATGTCGGTCCGGGTGCGGTAGATGAGCAGCACGAGCGCGAGGCCGACGCCGACCTCGGCGGCGGCGACGGCGATGACGAACAGGGCGAACACCTGCCCGACGACGTCGCCGTTCATCATGGCGAAGGCGATGAAGTTGATGTTGACCGCGTTGAGCACGAGCTCGATCGACATCAGCACGGTCACCGCGTTGCGTCGGGCCAGGACGCCGTACACCCCGAGGGCGAACAGCACGGCGCCGAGGATGAGGAACTGGTTGATCAACATGTCAGTCCCTCCTGGCCAACACGATCGCGCCGATCAGGGCTGCGAGCAGCAGCACCGACACGGCCTCGAAGGGGACGATGAACTGGGAGAAGATCTCGTCGCCGACGTCGCCGGTCCGGAACAGGGTCGGGTCCTCGGGCAGCTCGGTGTCCTCGAACTGGTCGACGAGGGCGTAGATGATCACCCCGCCGAGCATCGCCGCCACGATCGCTGCGAGCGGCCACTGCTTGCCCGTGAGGTCGGCGGTGCGTCCGATCGGTGCCCTGGTCAGCATGATGCCGAAGAGGAACAGCACGACGATGGCCCCGATGTACACGAGGTACTGCGTGGTCGCCACGAACTCGGCCGCGAGCAGGATGTAGAGCCCGCCGATACCGGCCAGCACACCCACGAGCGAGAGCGCAGCGTGCACGACGTTCGACGTCGTGACCACGCGAACGGCGCTGAGCACGACGACGGCCGCGATCACACCGAAGGCGATGTTCTGCGCTACCAACCGAACTCCTCGACAGGGCCGCAGAGAGCGTAGGGGCTCCGGGCGAGGGCGCGACTCATCGAGGCACCTTCCGCACCTTCTGCTCCGAACCGGACTCGTACGGCTCGAAGTCGGGGACGGTCTCCATCCACTCACCGAGCCGGTCCTTGTCGTGGAGCAGGTCGGCGATGTGTGGCTCGGAGTACTCGAACTCCGGCGACCAGAACAGGGCGTCGAACGGGCAGACCTCGACGCAGATGCCGCAGTACATGCAGAGCGCGTAGTCGATGTCGAACCGGTCGAGCGCGTTGACGGTACGGGGCTTGCCGCCGGCGCGCCGAGGCGGCGCCTTGACCTTGTGCGCCTCGATGTAGATGCACCAGTCGGGGCACGACCGGCTGCACAGCATGCACGCCGTGCAGTTCTCCTCCTTGAGGGCGATGACACCGCGGGCCCGCGGCGGCGGCGCCTCCTTCTCGTGGGGGTACTGCACGGTGACGTTCGGCTGGAGCATCGTGCGGAACGTGACGCCGAGGCCCTTGAGCATCCCGGGTACCTGGGGCATGACCAAGCCTCCTAGAACGCGACCTTGAACACGCCGGTCGCGGCGATGTTCACGAGGGACAGGGGAATCAGGAACTTCCAGGCGAACTTCTGCAGCTGGTCCTCACGCAGACGCGGGAAGGAGAAGCGCACCCAGAAGATCAGGAAGGCCAGGAACATGATCTTGGCGAGCATCACGCCCGGGCCGAGGATGTTGAGGATGTTGTCGTCCGGATCGAAGCCCGGCACCCACCATCCGCCGAGGAACATCACCGAGGCGACGGCCGCGAACGCGAACGCCGTGCCGAACTCCGCCATGAAGAACAGCAGGAACCGGAAGCCGGTGTACTCGATGTGGTAGCCGCCGACGAGCTCGGACTCCGCCACCGGCATGTCGAACGGCGTCTGGGTCAGCTCGGCCTGCGCCGCGATCATGAAGATGAAGAAGCCCAGGAACTGGGTGAGGATGAACGGGAAGCCGATCCCGCCCCACCCGAAGATCTCGCCATCGGCCTGGGCGATCACGATGCCCTGCAGGTTGAGGGTGCCCGCCTGCACGACCACGCCCATGACCGCCAACACGAGCGGGAGCTCGTAGGCGATCAGCTGACCGGCAGCTCGCAGGCCACCGAGCAACGCGTACTTGTTCGCCGACGCCCAGCCGGCCATCAGCACGCCCAACGCCGACAGCGACGAGACGGCGAGCAGGTAGAAGATGCCGGTGTCGAGGCTCTCGACCACCGCGTCGGGTCCGGCCGGGAGCACGACGTACATCAGGAAGGTCGAGCCGAGCACGACGATCGGAGCGGCGATGAACACCCGCCGGTCGGCCCCCTCGGGGGAGATGTCCTCCTTCTGGAGCCACTTGATCGCCTCGGCGATCAGCTGCAGGGTGCCGTAGGGGCCGGCCTCCATCGGGCCGAGCCGGCTCTGCATGAACGACATCATCTTGAAGAGGAAGACGTAGACGAAGATCAGCGATGCCGACGGGACGACGAGCAGCACGATCAGCAGCTTGATCGTGGTCTCCTGCCAGTACGCCAGGGCGAGCAGGTCCATCACCGGCGCGGCCCTCCTCGGGGTGTCGCGTTCGTGGCTGGTGCCCTCACCGGTCGATGTCCCCCAGGATGAAGTAGAGCGAGCCCAGGATCGTGATCACGTCGGGGACGTAGACGCCCTTCATGACCCACGGCACGATCGAGATGTTGTTGAAGCTCGCAGACCGGATCTTCACTCGGAAGGGTCCGAGGTCACCCTTCGACACGACGTAGTAGCCCATCTGCCCGAGCGGGTTCTCGGTGACGACGTAGGCCTCGCCCTCGGGCACCTTGATGATGCGGGGCACCTTGGCCATGATCGGCCCGCCCGGCAGCCCGTCGCAGAGCTGGTCGACAATCTTGGTCGCCTCGCGGGTCTCCTGCAGCCGGACCCAGAAGCGGGCGAAGCTGTCGCCGTCGGGGTGGGTCCAGACCTGCCAGTCGATCTGGTCGTACGCGAGCTGGCTGGTGTCGCCGTCGCGGCGAAGGTCCCAGTCGATGCCGGAGCCCCGGATGTTGGCGCCCGAGAGGCCGTAGGCCAGGGCGACGTCGGGCGGGATCACCCCGACGCCGCGGCACCGAGCGGCGAAGATCTCGTTCCCCATGAGGAGGTCCTCGATCTCGTCGCAGAACGTCCGCATCTTCTCCATGGTCGCCTTGGTCTCGGCGACCCAGCCCGCCGGCAGGTCGTCCTTGAGGCCACCGATGCGGTCGAAGTTCGGGTGGAAGCGACCACCGGTGGCGGCCTCGATCTGGTTGAGGACCCGCTCGCGGTCGCGGAAGGCGAAGAACACCGGGGTCAATGCGCCGAGCTGGACGCCCATGTCGCCGAGGAACAGCGAGAGGTGGGCGATGCGGGACAGCTCGAAGAGGATCGTGCGGATCCACTTGGCCCGCTCGGGCGCCTCGACGTCCATGAGCTGCTCGGCGGCCAGGATGAAGGGGACCTCGTTGGCGAAGCTGCCCAGCCAGTCGATGCGGTTCACCAGGGTGGTGACCTGCGGGAAGGTCCGCACCTCGGTGAGCTTCTCGTAGCCGCGGTGCATGTACCCGGCGACGGGCTCGGCCTGCACCACCTGCTCGCCGTCGAGGCGGACGGCGATGCGGAGCGTGCCGTGCGTGGCCGGGTGTTGCGGCCCGAGGTTGAGCGTCATGTCGCCGGCCTGGAGCTCGACGTTGACGCGGGCATCGGCGGCCTGCGATGCGATGTAGGAGAGCTGGTCGCGGTCGCTGACGGCGGTCATGACTCATCTCCCTCTGCGGCCTCGAGGGCCGCCTGCTCGAGCTGCTCCTCGAGGTGCTCGGGAATGGGCTCGACGTCGACGACGCCGGGCCACGGCTTCACCTGGCGGGCGAGCAGCGGATAGTCCTTGCGGAGCGGGAACCCCTCGAAGTCGGTCGGGAGGTACAGGTGCACCTGGTGGGGGTGGCCGACGAAGTTGAAGCCGAACATCTCCCACGTCTCCCGCTCGTGCCAGTCGGCACCCGGGTAGATCGACGAGACGGTCGGGACCTCGGGGTACTCCTCGTCCAGGTCGGCCTTGACGGTGACGCCGAGGCCGCGATCGACGGAGAACACCCGCAGCAGCAGCTGGAAGCGGGAGTCGCCGCCGGCGTAGCCGGAGCCCTCGGGCAACACGATGCCGCCGCCACCGCTGTCGTCGTCCTCGGCGTCGAGGCCGCCGAAGGGCGTGTCCTCGTAGCGGCCCCACTCGGCGATCTTCCAGTCGAGACCGGAGAGGAAGTCGAAGTAGCCGAAGTCGAGGTCGTGACGCAGGGCGTGGACGACGTCGACCCAGCGGCCGGCGTCGACCCGGATCCACAGGTCGCGCCCGGGGATGAGGTGGTGCTCGACGAGTGCGCCACCGAGGGCCTCGGTCAGCTCGGCGAGCAGCGCCTCACGAGCCTCGTCGACCTCGACCTCCTCGGCCTCCTCGACCTCGGTGCTGGTGTCGGTGTCGGTCATGCGCCGAGCACCGTGGGCTCGCCCTTCCACCGCTCGACGATGTCCTCGTCGAGGATGCGCTCCTGCAGCAGCACGATCCCCTCGAGCAGGGCCTCGGGGCGGGGCGGGCAACCGGGCACGTAGACGTCGACCGGGATGATCTGGTCGACGCCCTTGGTGACCGAGTAGCTGTCCCAGTACGGGCCGCCGCAGTTGGCGCACGAACCCATCGAGATCACGTACTTCGGCTCGGGCATCTGCTCGTAGAGGCGGCGGATGGCCGGGGCCATCTTGTCGGTCACGGTCCCGGAGATGACGACGAGGTCGGCCTGGCGGGGGCTGGCCGGGAAGGGGATGACGCCGAGGCGCATCACGTCGTAGCGGGGTGATCCGAAGGCGGCGCCCATCTCGATGGCGCAGCAGGCGAGGCCCCACTGGTACACCCACATCGAGCGAGCTCGGCCGTAGTTGAGCAACCAGGTCAGCGGCTTCGGCACCTTGCCGCTGTCGATCAGTCCCATGTGGCTACCTCCGGTCGGTCGGTCGGGTCGGCAGCGGCTAGATCCACCGCAAGACCCCTTTTCGCCAGGCGTAGCCGAGGCCCAGCGCGAGGATGAAGATGAAGATGGCCATCTCGACGAGGCCGAAGACCCCGTAGCGTTCCAGTCCGACCGCCCACGGGAAGATGAACACCGCCTCCACGTCGAAGATCACGAAGAGGACGGCGAAGATGTAGTAGCGGATCTGGGTCTGCGACCACTCGGTGCCGACCGGATCCACGCCGGACTCGTACGCGACGTACTTCTGCGGCGTGCGCGCCGTCGGGCGCAGCACGCGGGCGATGGTGAGCATGAGCCCACCGAGCGCCAGCGCCGAAGCGCCGAAGATGACGACAGAGAGGTAGCTCCGCAGGAAGTCGGAGAACTCGATCACGTCTGGCGATCCTAGGGACGGTGTCAGGGGGGCGCCATTCCGCTGAGGCGCTCCGTGAAGGGTACGTCACGGGAGCCCCACGCCGTGTCCTCCGGGGCGTCGCCGACTCCCGGGCGGGGGCTCGCCGGCTCCCGGGCGGGGGCCGTGTTGAGCGTGCGGAGATCAGAGGCCGCTGATCAGCACCGGGGTGGCGTCACGGGCGAATTCGATGAGGAACTGCGGCACGATGCCGGCGACGAGGGTGAAGGCCACGCACCCGGCCAAGGCGACGGCGACCGGGACCGGGACCCGCACCTCGGGATCGGACTCCTCGGCGTCGGTCAGCCACATCGAGACGATGATCCGCAGGTAGAAGTACGTCGCCACGACGGCCATGACCATCGCCACGATCGCCAGCGCCCAGCTCTCGGCCTCGGCAGCGGAGCGGATGGCGAGGAACTTGGCGATGAAGCCGCTCGTGAAGGGCACGCCGGCCTGGGCGAGCAGCAGCACCGTGAACGCCATGGCCAGCATCGGGCGGCGGCGCGACAGCCCGCGCAGGTCGTCCAGGGTGGAGGCGGCGTCCCCCGAGCCCGTGAGCGCCGACAGGCAACCGAACGAGCCGAGGACGAGGAACGAGTAGGTGAAGACGTAGAACAGCGCCGAGGCGGTGCCCTCGTCGCTCGCCGCCTCCACCGCGACGAGCACGTACCCGGCGTGCGCGATCGACGAGTAGGCGAGCATGCGCTTCACGTCGGTCTGCACCACCGCCATCACCGAGCCGACGACGAGCGACAGCACGGCGAGGATCCAGATCAGCGGCGTCCAGTCGCCCTCGAAGAGCCCGAGGCCCTGGTTCAGCACCCGGAGGATCGCTGCGAAGCCGGCCGCCTTCGCCATCGCCGCCATCACGCCCGAGACCGGGGTCGCCGCGCCTTGGTAGACGTCGGGCGCCCACATGTGGAACGGCACGGCCGCGACCTTGAAGCCGAGCCCCACGATGAGCAGGCCGATGCCGATGAGCAACATGCCGTTCTCGGTGAGCACGGTCTGGTCGAGGAACGCGTCGATGTCGATGAGGTTCGTCGAACCGGTGGCGCCGTAGATCAGGGCGATGCCGTAGAGGAAGAACGCCGAGCTGAAGGCGCCGAGCACGAAGTACTTGACGGCCGCCTCCTGGGCCGTCGCCTTGCGCAGGTACATGGCCGCAGCGACGTAGAGGGCCAGCGAGAGCGTCTCGAGGCCCAGGAAGAGCACGATCAGGTCGTTGGCCTGGGCCATGACGATGCCGCCGAGGGCGGCGGACAGGAACAGTGCGTGCAGCTCGGGGGCTGCGATGCCCTCGCGGGAGGCGAACTCGTGAGCGAGCAGCGAGCCGACGATCGCGATCAGCGGCAGCAGCACCATGAAGAAGACGCTGAAGCCGTCCACGCCGAGCGCGTCGGCGATGATCGAGGTCGGCCCCTCGTCGCGCACGTCGTACCAGAGGATCCCGGCGAAGACGAGGGTGATGGCAGAGGTGAGCACCGACAGCCCGGTCGCCACCCACGAGGGCGGCGTGGTCGGCGGGAGCGTCATCACGAGCAGGATCAGCAGCGCACCGCTCAGCAGGGTCAGCTGCGGTGCGATCCCCCACCAATCGATGTCGGGGGCGACGAAGTCGGCCGCCTGGGCGAGGATCACGCTCACTCCGTCCCTCCCTTCGCCTTCAGGCGGGCGGATGCCCGCGCCGTGCGGCTCACTCCGTCCCTCCCTTCGCCTTCAGGCGGGCGGATGCCCGCGCCGTGCGGCTCACTCCTCGCCCTCCTCGTCGTGCACGCCCACCGGGGCGTCTGGCGGCTCGGCGATCACCGGGGCCACGTAGTCGCTGTGCTCCTCGACGTGATCGATGAGCACCTCGACGGCGGGTTCCATCCGGTCGAGCACCGGCTTCGGGTAGACGCCCATGAAGACGATGCCGACCAGGATCGGCACCATGACCAGGAACTCGGAGACGCTGAGGTCCTTCACGTCGGCGTTGTCCTCGTCAGGCACGCCATGGAACACCCGCTGGTACGCCCAGAGCAGATAGAGCGCCGCCAGGATCACGCCGGCCGTGGCGACGACCGCCCACCAGCGACGGGTCGGGAACGACCCGATGAGGATCATGAACTCGCCGACGAAGCCGTTGAGGCCGGGCAGACCGATGGACGAGAGCATCACCACGGTGAAGACGCCGGCCATGATCGGTGCCGGTCTCTGGATGCCCCTGAGCTTGGCGATCTCGCGGGTGTGGCGTCGCTCGTAGAGCATCCCGACCAGGAGGAAGAGACCGCCGGTGGAGATGCCGTGGTTGACCATCTGCAGGATGCCGCCCTGGATGCCCTGGCTGGTGAGGGCGAAGGTGCCCAGCACGATGAAACCGAGGTGGGCGACCGACGAGTACGCGACGAGGCGTTTGAGGTCGGCCTGCATCGTCGCCACGACGGCGCCGTAGATGATGCCGATCACGCCCAGCGTGACCATCGCCGGGGCGAACCAGACCGACGCCTCGGGGAACAGGTACAGGCCGTACCGGATGAGGCCGTAGGTGCCGAGCTTCAACATGACGCCGGCGAGGATCACGGAGCCGGCGGTCGGCGCCTCGGTGTGCGCGTCGGGCAGCCAGGTGTGCAGCGGGAAGATCGGCACCTTGATGCCGAACGCGATCGCGAACGCGGCGAAGAGCCACCGACCGGTCTCGGCCGACAGGTTCTGTCGCTCGGCCAGCTCGACGAGATCGAAGGTCACCGGCAGCCCGTCCTGGGCGCTCAGGAATACGAGGGCGAGCATCGCCACGAGCATCAGCGCCGAGCCGAGCATCGTGTACAGGAAGAACTTGGTCGCGGCGTAGACCCGGCGACCATGGCCCCAGCCGCCGATCAGCATGTACATCGGGACCAGGACGATCTCGAAGAACACGAAGAACATGAACAGGTCGAGGGCGACGAACACGCCCATGCACCCGCTCATCAGCAGCAGGATCCACGCGGTGTACGGCTTCTCGTCGTGCTCGGGGCGCACAGCGATCAGCACGAAGGGGAACAGCAGGCCCGTCAGCACGACGAGGAACAGCGAGATCCCGTCGATGCCAACGTGCCAGGATATGCCGAGGTCGGCGATCCACGAGCGCTGCGAGACGAACTGGAAGCCGCCGTCGTTCGTCTCGAACTGCGAGAGCACGTACAGCGACATGGCGCCGGAGATCGCCGAGAAGACGACGCCGACCTGCCGGATGATCTCGGCGCGCGCCGCCGGCATGAGCGCGACGACGAGCGCGCCGATCGCCGGGATCAGGACGATGCCGGTGAGCAACGGGAACGTGGCGTCGCCGGCTGCGGCGAGCAGCGGGGTCACGGTCATCTAGAAGCTCGCCCTCGTGAGGAACCAGCCGCCGAGCACGACCGCGCCGATGGCGATCGGGATCGCGTAGTTGCGCACCAGGCCGGTGGCGGTGCCCCGTCCCTGCTGGCCGAGCTGGCGGACGAGGGTGCCGACGCCGTTGACGGTGCCGTCGATGACGCGCTGGTCGGCGGTGGAGGCGGCGTCGAACAGCTGTCGACCCGGCCCGCCGGTGACCTTGGCGTAGGTGTCGTCGATGTACCAGGCGTTCTCGAAGAGCTCCGGTTCGACCGCGCCCTTGCCCTTGCGCCGCAGGTACACCTGCGCCGCCATCACGATGCCGACGACGGCGGTCAACGTGGCGAAGGTGCCGAAGATGAGCTTCTCGCCACCCTTGGCCTCGAGGAAGATCTGGCGTTCCTCGAAGACGGGTTCGAGGAAGTGCTCGAGGAACAGCAGGTCCTTGGTGATCGGGGTGTTGATGAAGCCGCCGGCGAACGCGAGACCGGCGAGCGCGACGAGCGGCAGCCACATCAGCGGCGAGCTCTCGTGGGGGTGGATCTCGTGCTCCGGCGGCTCGCCGTCGATCTCGGCGTCCCACCGGGGCTCACCGAAGAAGACCATGAACACCTGACGGCTCATGTAGTAGGCGGTGAGGATCGCCACGACGAACCCGATGATGGCCAGCGGGATGTTCTGCTCCCAGGCGAACAGGAGGATCTCGTCCTTCGACCAGAAGCCGGAGAACGGCGGGACGCCGGCGATGGCCAGCCAGCCCACGATGAACGTGGCACCGGTGAACGGCATCACCTTGAGCAGACCGCCCATGCGTCTCATGTCCTGCTCGTCGTGCATCCCGTGGATGACCGAGCCGGAGCCGAGGAAGAGCAGCGCCTTGAAGAAGGCGTGGGTGATGACGTGGAAGATCGCGGCGACGTACGCACCAAGGCCGATCGCCAAGAACATGTAGCCGAGCTGCGAGATGGTCGAGTACGCGAGCACGCGCTTGATGTCGTTCTGGGCGACGGCTGCGGTGGCGGCGATGAGCGCGGTGATCGCACCGACCCAGGCGATGATGTCGGTCGACCAGTCGGGTGCCTGGAAGAGCACGGCGTTCATGCGGGCCGTCAGGTAGACGCCAGAGGTCACCATCGTGGCGGCGTGCACCATGGCCGAGACCGGCGTGGGGCCGGCCATGGCGTCGGGCAGCCACACGAACAGGGGGATCTGGGCGGACTTGCCGGCCGCGGCGAGGAGCAGCAGCAGCGTGATCGCCGCCGCGCTGGTCGAGGCGAGGTTGCCGGCCTTCTCGGTGATCTCGACGTACTGCAGCGTGCCCAGGAACTGGAACACCAGGAACATCGCCAGCATGTAGCCGAAGTCGCCGACCCGGTTGGTG
This sequence comes from Actinomycetota bacterium, assembly GCA_039193795.1. Classification (GTDB taxonomy): domain Bacteria; phylum Actinomycetota; class Acidimicrobiia; order Acidimicrobiales; family Aldehydirespiratoraceae; genus UBA11606. The sequence continues at coordinate 17,938 of JBCCWI010000044.1, forward strand.
ACGAACGCCTTCTTGCCGGCGGCCGGCGCCTCGTCCTTGTGGAACCAGAACGAGATCAGGAAGTAGGAGCAGGCGCCCACGCCCTCCCAGCCGAGGAAGGTGAGCACCATGTTGTTCCCGAGGACGAGGATCGTCATCGAGAACAGGAAGAGGTTGAGGTACAGGAAGAACTTCGAGAACTTCTCGTCGCCGTGCATGTAGCCGATCGCGTACATGTGGATCAGCGAGGCGACGCCGGTGACGAACAGGCACATCGTGATCGACAGCGGGTCGGCGAGGAAGCCGGCCTCGACCTCGAGGCCGCCGGCCGGCACCCAGTCGAACAGAACCAGCTCGTGGGTCCGCTCCTCGGCGTCCTCGCCGAGCATGGCGAAGTAGACGAGCACCGTGGCGGCGAACGAGCCGCCGGCTGCGCCGGTGGCCACCCACCCGGCCATCGGCTCGCCGAGACGGCGGCCGAGTACCAGCAGCGTGACGAACCCCAGGAGTGGGAACGCGGGGATGAGCCAGACGAGATCGAGCACCCGCACCTAACCCTTCAGCTCGACCAGATCGTCGGCCGTCGCGCCGGGGCGGCGACGCAACACGGCAACGAGGATGCCGAGACCGACCACGACCTCGGCGGCGGCGACGACCAACACGAAGAAGACGACGGTCTGCCCGTTGATGTCGCCGAACTCGGTGGCGAGCCCGACGAAGGTGACGTTGACGCCGTTGAGCATGAGCTCGACGCACATGAGCATCACGATCGGGTTGCGACGCAACAGGAGGCCGACGCCGCCGATCGTGAAGATCAGCGCACCGAGGACGAGGTACCAGCCGGTGGTGACCTCCATCAGGCGCCCACCTGCTCGTCGGAGCGACGCTGCTTGCGGGCGAGCACCGCAGCGCCGATCACGGCGACGAGGAGCAGGACGGAGGTCAGCTCGAAGGCGTAGACGAAGTCGTCGAACAACGAGAACGCCAGCCGGGACACGTTGGACTGCTCCGGATCGACGAACTCGACGTTGCCCGCCCCGGTGATCGGATCGTCGCTCGCCACGATCATCGTGACGATCAGGGCCAGCGAGCCCAAGCCGAACACGACCGCCGCGGGGCGCTGGGCACCCACCGAGTCCAGGGCGAGTTCCTCGGCCTTGTCGACGCCGAGGAGCATGATCACGAACAGGAACAGCACGACGATCGCGCCGGCGTAGACGATCACCTGGACGACGGCGAGGAAGTGAGCCTCGCGGCTGACGAACAGCACGGCGACGCCGAACAGCGTGAGGACCAGCGAGAGCGCGTTGTACACCGGGTTGCGATACGCGACGACGCCGATGGCGCCGGCGAGGCACATGGCCGCGGCGCAGGCGAAGACGATGACGTCGATCATCAGTGGCCGTGACCCGCGTGGTCGTGGTGGTCGTCCGCGTCGACCTCGGACTCCTCCTCGACCGGGGCGGTCTGCCCCAGCTCCGGTTCGCGCACGCCGTAGCCGAGCTCGCCGGACCAGTGGGCCCGACCCTGGTAGTCGGCGTCACCGGCCGGAGCGGTCGCCCGCATCCACCCGGAGGTGTTGGTGTCGTCGCCCTCCATCCACAGCTCCCAGGGGAGTTGGCGGGGCGTGCCGTCGTCGGTGACGAGCAGCTCGTCCTTGGTGTAGATCGCGTCCTGCCGGTTGGTGAACGAGAACTCGAACACCTTCGACTCGGTGATCGCCTCGGTCGGGCAGGCCTCCACGCACAGGTCGCAGTGGATGCAGCGCAGGTAGTTGATCTCGTAGACGTAGCCGAAGCGCTCGCCGGGGGAGGTCGGATCCTCCGGGTCGTTGTCGGCACCGCGGACGTAGATGCAGCGGGCCGGGCACACGCCGGCGCACAGCTCGCAGCCGATGCACTTCTCCATGCCGTCCTCGTAGCGGTTGAGGACGTGGCGGCCGTGGAAGCGCGGTGGCTTGGCTCGCTTCTCGTACGGGTAGTTGGTGGTGACCTGCTCGTCGAAGAGCTTGTTGAAGGTGACGACGAAGCCGTCCAGGTAGCCCATCAGTGGTTCCTCACGCGGTCGGTCATCGGCGGGCCGCCGTTTCGCGCAATTCGGCATCGTAGGTCCGATCGCCGGCGCGGATGCCCACCAACAGCAGCGAGAGCGCCGCGACGAACACGACGAAGGCGCCGCCGATCAGCAGGACGAGGTTCCAGTCGCTGTTCTCGTCGACCCGGGCGAGGCGGATCGCTGACAGCGCGAGGAGCCAGCCGAGGGCCGCGGGGATCATCACCTTCCAGCCGAGGTTCATCAGCTGGTCGTAGCGGAGACGGGGCAGCGTGGCCCGGAACCAGACGAAGATGAACAGGAACACCATCACCTTGGCGATGAACCAGATCGGCCCGGGTATCAGGTGGAAGATGTCGTTGTCGACGGGCGGCAGCGGACCGCCGAAGAAGAGCGTCACCATGATCGCCGACATCGTGACGACGTTCATGAACTCGGCGAGGAAGAACAGCGCGAAGCGGATCGAGGCGTACTCGGTGTGGAAGCCGCCGACCAGCTCCTGCTCGGCCTCGACGAGGTCGAAGGGCGGGCGGTTGAGCTCGGCGGTGGCGGCGATCAGGAAGATCACGAAGGGGAGCAGCCCGGTCGAGAGCACCCCCCAGTTGCGGATGCCTCCCGCCTGCTCGGCGACGATCCCATGGGTGGACAGCGTGCCCGACACCAGCACGACGGCGACGACCGCCATGCCGAGGGCCGCCTCGTAGGAGATCGCCTGGGCGGAGGCCCGGACCGAACCGAGCAGCGGGTACTTCGAGCCCGACGACCAGCCGGCGAGCATCACGCCGTAGACCGCGATCGACGACATCGCGAGCAGGAAGAGGATGCCCGCAGGCGGATCGGCGACCATCCCGAAGGTGGTCTTGCCGAAGAGGCTGATCGTGCCGTCTCCGCCGTCGCGGAAGTCACCGGCGATCGGGACGACCGCCAGCGAGAGCACGGCGGTGACCGTGGCGATGTACGGGGCGAGGCGGAAGATCAGCGGATCGGCGTTGGCCGGGCGGTTGTCCTCCTTGAAGAAGAACTTGATGCCGTCGGCGAGGCTCTGGAGCATGCCGAAGGGACCGGCCTCCTTCGGTCCGACGCGGTTCTGCATCCGGCCGATGAGCTTGCGCTCGAACCAGACCATGAAGACCGTCGCCAACAGGCCGAAGACGAAGCCGAGCCCGACCTTGATGATCATCACCGCGACGTCGCCCCAGTCGACGCCGTCGATGAAGAGCGGGTCACCCATCGAGATCATTCTCCCGCATCGCGAACGACCGGTGAGCGATCAGCGGGTCTCGCCCCGCCTCGCCGTGAGCCATCACAGGGTCTCGACCCGGATCTTGGTGAGGCGGGCACCGAGCTCGACGAGGTCGGCGCCGGCCAGATCGGGCTGGTTGGCGGCGAGCACGGCGACGCCGTCGGGGACGGTGGTGTCGGGAACGACGCCCAGCACCGCCGTGTTCTCCTCGGCCGTCACCTGGAGCTGCCCACCGGGCTCGACGCCGATGCGCTCGAAGTCGGTCGGGCTGAGGCGCAGCGCCGCACCGACCGCGAGCGGCCGCAGGTGGGCCGAGTACCGGGTCGAGACCGCGTCGTCGTAGAGCTTGCGGGCGACGACGAGTCGGAACGAGTAGGCATCGACCGGGACGGCTGCCGACGCCTCTGGGACGGGCACCGCGACGCGTGCCGGGCCGTCGGCGAGGTCCCGGAGCGCGAGGACGCCGTCGGTCGGATCGGTGTCGGCGATCCCGGCGTGTCCGGGTACGAGCTCGGCGATCTCGGCGGTGAGGCCCTCGATCGAGGCGATGCCGAGGTCGCGGCCCAGGGCCATCGCGAGGTCGGCGGCGATCATCCAGTCGGCGCGGGCGGTGCCCGGCGGGGTCACCTGTTGCGAGACCGAGGTGACGCGGCCCTCGATGTTGGTGCTCGTGCCCGGCGTCTCGCCCCACGCGGAGGCCGGGAGCACGATGTCGGCGTGCAGCGTCGACTCCGACGGCAGCGTGTCGATGGAGATGATCGTGCCGACGCCGGTGAGGGCCCGGCGGGCGAGGTCCTTGTCGGGGCAGTTCCCGAGCGGATCGGCGCCGACGAGGACCAGCGTGCGGATCCGTCCGCTGGCGGCGGCCTCGAGGATCCCGCCGGCGTCGAGGCCGGGCTCCGCCGGCAGGTCACCCCACTGCTCGGTCCAGTAGGCCCGGCCGTCGTCGAGCGACGTGGCGCCGGGCAGCACGCCGGGGGCCAGACCCATGGCGAGCGCACCGTGGACGTTGCCGCGGCGCAGCAGCGGGAGGAAGGTCGCCTCGGGGTGGGCCGTGGCGATCGCCGCAGCCGACTCGGTGGCGAGCTCCGGTGCCTCGGCCAGGGAGGAACGACCGACGCCGACGACCAGCGAGCCCTCGCCGAGCATCCCGGCGGCACGTTCGAGGTCGCCCATGTCGGCGCCGCCCATCTCGCCGGGCTCGCCGAGCATCGCCCGAACCGCCTGGGGCAGCTCGCCCGGGCGGTACCGGATCGACAGCTTCGCCAGCGGGGTGAGTGAGGTGTCGTGGGTCGACAGCTCGATGATGCGCACCGAGCCGCGCTTGACCGCCGCCCGCAGGCGGAGGAACAGCACGGCGAGCTCCTCCTTGGGGTCGCCCCCGATCCAGAGCAGCGTCGTCGCGTTGCAGGCGTCGTCGACGGTCGCCCGGGGCAGGCCCAGGACGAGCTCGGCCGGCAGACCGTCGGCCATCTGCGCATCGACGTGGTCGGTCCCGATGACCGTGCGGGCCAGCTTCGACCACGCGTAGGCGCTCTCGTTGGTCCCGCGGGCACCACCGAGGACCGCCACCGCGCCGGGGCCGTCCGCGTCGACCGCGTCGCGGATCGCGTCGGCCGCTGCGGCCACGGCGCCGACCCAGGAGGCCTCGACGAGGGCCTCGTCGTCCTCGGGGTCGCGCAGCAGCGGCACCCGGAGGCGCTCCTCGGCGTTGAGCGACTCGAAGTTGAAGCGGCCCTTGTCGCAGAGCCATCCCTCGTTGACCGGGGCGAGGCCGTCACGGGTCCCGAGCGGGTCGGTGTCGACGCCGAGGACGCGCACCACCTCGTTGCGGGACGACTGCACGGCGACGCGGCACCCCATGCTGCAGGTCCCGCAGCTCGACTCGCTCTCCTCCAGGTCCCACGGACGGGCCTTGAAGCGGTAGCTGGACGCGGTCAGCGCACCGACCGGGCAGATCTGGACCGTGTTGCCCGAGTAGTACGAGCTGAAGGGCTCGTCGGGGAACGTGTTGACCTGGGTCTGGTTGCCCCGGTCGATGAAGTGGATCAGTGGATCGCCGGCGATCTCGTCGGCGAACCGGGTGCAACGGTCGCAGAGGATGCAGCGCTCCCGGTCGAGGAAGACGAGGTCGCTGATCGGGATCGGCTTCTCGTAGTGGCGCTTCTCCTCGACCATCCGGGTCTCACCGGGACCGAACGCGAGCGTCTGGTCCTGCAGCGGGCACTCGCCGCCCTTGTCGCACACCGGGCAGTCGAGCGGATGGTTGATGAGGAGGAACTCCAGGATCCCGTCCTGGGCCTTCTTGGTCGTGTCGCTCTGGGTGTCGACGCTCATGCCGTCGGACACGGGCACCATGCACGACGGCTGCAACGCCGGGCCGCGACCGGAGTCGATCTCGACGATGCACATGCGGCACATGCCCACCTCGGGCATGCGGGGGTGCCAGCAGAAGCGGGGGATGTGCACACCGTGGCGCTCGGCGGCGGCGATGACGAGCTCGCCGGGGCGCGCTTCGATCTCACGGCCGTCGATGGTGACGGTGACCGTGACCTTCTCTTCGGCGACGTCGGTCATGGGGGCGTGGGTCTTCCGGTCTCGTTCTCGGACTCAGGCCGCGGCGCGGGCCCGCTCGATGTAGGCCTCGAACTCCGGGCGGAACCGAAGGATGGCCGACATCAGCGGTGACGTCGCGGACTGGCCGAGCGGGCAGATGGTGGTCTGTCGCGGCGGCCACTGCAACTGCGGTGAGCCGGGCGAGATGTTGTCGGAGACGTCGACGAGCAGCTCGAGGTCGCTGGCACGGCCGCCGCCGCGAACGATGCGCTCGAGGATCTTCTCGAGCCAGGTCGTGCCCTCACGGCACGGCGTGCACTTGCCGCAGGACTCGCGGGCGAAGAAGCGCACGAGCCGCAACGCGGCCTTCACGACGTCGGTGGTCTCGTCCATGACGACGATCGCACCGGAGCCGAGCATCGAACCGTTCTGGCCGACCACGCCGTTGTCGAGCGGCAGGTCGAGGTGCTCCTCGAAGAACCACGGAGCCGACGCACCGCCGGGGATGAACGCCTTGAGGGCGTTGCCGTCGCGGATGCCGCCGCAGTACTCGGGTTTCTCGAACAGGTCGCGGAAGGTCGTGACACCGAACTCGACCTCGTAGACGCCGGGCCGGTTCACGTGGCCGGACACCGCGAAGAGCCGGGTGCCGGTGGACTTCTCGGAGCCGAGGTCGGCGAAGGCCTGGCCGCCGTGGTCCACGATCCACGGCAGGTTGGCGAGGGTCTCGACGTTGTTGACGATCGTCGGCTGCATGTAGAGGCCCTTGGCCGCAGGGAAGTAGGGCGGCTTGAGCCGCGGCATACCCCGGTTGCCCTCGAGGCTCTCGATGAGGGCGGTCTCCTCGCCGACGATGTAGGCCCCGGCTCCCCAGTGGAGGGTGATGTCGAGCGACCAGTCGGTCCCGGCGACGTTCTTGCCGACGTAGCCGGCCGCGTAGGCGTCGTTGAGCGCCTGCGCGAGCCGTTCCTGCGCCAGGGCCATCTCGCCGCGCACGTAGAGGAAGGCCTGGGCGCAGTCGACCGCGTACGAGGCCAGGAGGATCCCTTCGAGCAGCTGGTGCGGGTCGCGCTCCATGAGGAGGCGGTCCTTGTAGGTGCCGGGCTCGGACTCGTCGCCGTTGACCACGAGGTAGCGGGGGGTCACGCCGGGCGGGCAGAACCCCCACTTGATGCCGGCCGGGAAACCGGCGCCACCGCGGCCGAGCAGCGAGGCGGTCTTCACCTCCTCGTGCACCTCGTCGGGCGACATCGTGGCGATGGCCTTCCTGATGGCCTGGTAGCCGCCGGTCTCGACGTAGCGGTCGAGGGTGTGGCCGTCCTCCAGGTCCCACCGGGAGGTCACGATCTTGGGGATGTCGGTCATCGCGGTGTCTCTACCTAGCTCAGGTTGTCGGCGACCGGCGGCACGGTGTCCTCGCGGCCGGCCCAGTTCTCGGTGGGGGCCTGACGGATGCGGGCGAGCGTGCCGTGTGGGGGCACATCATCGTCGAGCCGGCCGGCCCGGAGGTCGTCGATCATCCGGTCGAAGTCGCCGTGGCCGACCCGGTACTCGTACCGGTAGTTGACCTGCAGGCACGGGGCCTCGGTGCAGGCGGCGATGCACTCGACGTCTTCGAGCGTGAACATCCCGTCGGGCGTGGTCGAGCCGGCACGGATGCCGAGGGTCTGCTCGGCGTGGTGCAGCAGCTCCTCACCTCCGAGCAGCTGGCAGGAGATGTTGGTGCACACGTTGATCATGTAGCGCCCGACCTCGTGGCGCTTGAACATCTCGTAGAAGGTGCACGTGCCGAGCACCTCGGCGGGGGTCGCCTCGACGAGCTCGGCGATGTGCTCGATCGCCTCGTCGGTCACGTAGCCGTCCTGCTCCTGGGCCAGGTGGAGCAACGGGATCGTCGCCGACCGCTTGCGCGGGTAGCGGCCGATCATCTCGTGGGCCAGCTCGACGTTCTCCGCGGTGAGGCGGCTCATCGGGGCCACCTCATCACATCGGTCGCCTTCGGGCATCCTGCCGGGCGCTCCGTGCGGCTCAGGCGGCTCAACGGTCGACCTCGCCCATGATCGGGTCGATCGACGCGAGCGTCGCGATGCCGTCGGCGAGCAGCCCGCCGTGCAGCACGTAGGGAACGGTCTGCAGGTTGTAGAAGCTCGGCCCCCGGATGTGCATCCGGTACGGCGAGGTCCCGCCGTCGCTGACCATGTAGCAACCGAGCTCGCCACGGGGTGACTCGACGGCCACGTAGACCTCGCCCTCGGGCACGCGGAAGCCGTCGGTGAAGATCTTGAAGTGGTGGATGAGCGCTTCCATCGACTCGTCGATGCGCATGCGTGGCGGCGGGGTGACCTTCTTGTCCTGGACCCGATAGTCGCCGTCGGGCATGCGGTCCATGCACTGGCGCACGATGCGCATCGACTCGCGGATCTCGTTGAGCCGGATGGCATACCGGTCGTAGGTGTCGCCGTAGGTGCCGACGATCACGTCGAAGTCGACCTGGTCGTAGGCGAGGTACGGCTCGTCACGGCGGAGGTCGAGCGGCATGCCGGTCGATCGCAGGATCGGCCCGGTCGTCGACAGCGCCAGCGCCTCGTCGGTGGTGAGCACGCCCACGCCCTGCGTGCGGTCGCGCCAGATCGGCTGACCGGTCATGAGGACGTCGAACTCCTCGAGCCGCTCGGGCAGCACCTGCAGGAGTCGCTCGACGTCGTCCTCCCACCCGTCGGGGAGGTCGGCGGCCACACCGCCGGGCCGGATGTAGTTGTGGTTCATCCGCAGCCCGGTGACGGTCTCGAAGAAGCGCAGGACCTCTTCGCGCTCCCGCCAGCCGTAGAGCATCATCCCCACGGCGCCGAGGTCCATGCCGTTGGTGGCGAGGAACAGCAGGTGCGAGCTCATCCGGTTGAGCTCGCACATCATCATGCGGATCCAGGTCGCCCGCTCGGGGATCTCGACGCCGAGCAGCTCCTCGACGGCGAGCGAGAACACCAGCTCGTTGAAGAGCGGTGACGAGTAGTCCATGCGGGTCACGTTGGTCGGACCCTGCAGGTAGGTGAGCTCCTCGGCGGTCTTCTCCATGCCGGTGTGGAGGTACCCGATCACCGGCTTGGTGCGGATGACCTGCTCGCCGGCCAGCTCGAGGACGAGTCGGAGCACGCCGTGCGTCGACGGGTGCTGCGGACCCATGTTGATGATCATCCGCTCGTCGTCGACGTCGTGTTCGACGTGCTCGGCGGCGGTCTCGGAGAGGCGGAGGACGACGTCGCGCGCTTCGAGCGCATCGAGGGTCTCCTGACCCACGAGCGGCGCGGTCTCGTCGACCGGGGGGTCTTCGGTGATGCTCATCTCAGCTGCCCTACCGGTGGTTGGTGGCGCTCTTGAACTGCACGGGGATGCGGCCCTGCGACACGTCCTTGCGGAGCGGGTGTCCGTCCCAGTCCTCGGGCATGAGGATGCGGGTCGGGTCCGGGTGCCCCTCGAAGGTGATGCCGAACATGTCGTAGACCTCGCGCTCGGGGGCGTCGACCCCCGGGTACAGCGAGTAGATCGAGGCGATGGTGGGATCGGACTCGGGCACCTGGGCTCGGATCCGGACCCGACGTCGCTCGACCGGGTCGTAGAGGTTGACGACGACCTCGAATCGCTCGCCCTCGATCGACGCCGGCAGGGCCCGATCGAGGTGGTTCGCGTAGTCGACGGCGGTGATGTCGACGCAGAGCACGAAGCCGTCGGCCCGAGCTGTCGAGATCGTGTCGAGGTAGCCCTCGCGGCCCACGTGGAGCACGACCTGGCCGCGGCTCGACGAGGCGGCGATGGCTCCGTACGGGGCGGAGACGACGGGCTCCTCGGCGGCGTCGTCGACCTCGGCGGCGTCCGGTGTCTCGGTGTCGCTCACGACCGCGGCCCCGTCCGGATCACGACCGGTCCCGCCTCCGAGCCGTCGCCCTCGGCCGGGCGCTTGGACCCGGTGCGCAGGATGACCGGGCTGGGCTGGGCGTCGGTGGCCAGCGCCGGGTCGAGGTGGATGCCGGCGCCACCGCCGCTCGCGGCCCGACGCTCGTCGATCTCACCGGTGCGGATCTTGTCGTGGAGCGTGAGGATGGCGTGGAGCAGCGTCTCGGGGCCCGGAGGGCAGCCCGGGGCGTACACGTCGACGGGGACGACCTGATCGACGCCCTGCACGATCGCGTAGTTGTTGAACATGCCGCCCGAGCTGGCGCAGACGCCCATCGAGATCACCCACTTGGGCTCCATCATCTGGTCGTAGACCGTACGGAGCACCGGAGCCATCTTCTGGGAGACCCGGCCGGCGACGATCATGAGGTCGGCCTGGCGGGGCGACGCCCGGAAGGCCTCCATGCCGAAGCGGGCGAGGTCGTAGTGGGCCGAACCGGTGGCCATCATCTCGATGGCGCAGCACGCGAGGCCGAAGGTGGCCGGCATGAGGGACCGGTACCGGGCCCACGAGACGAGGTCGTCGAGCGGCGCGGTCAGCGCGTTGCGCTGCAGCCCGTCGAGACCCTGCTGCAGTCCGAGCTTGGCCTTGAGATCGTCGACACCTGCCACTCAGACCGTCTCCTGCTCTCTGCCCTCGAGGCCGACCCGGCGGACCGTACTGGTGGAGGTGCGCGCGGCCGACACCGCGCCGGTGGTGGATCTGGCCTGCTTCGACGGGCCCCAGTTGAGGCCGCCGGTGCCGAGCTCGTACACGAACGACAGGAAGAAGATCGCGGCGAACAGCAGCATCGCCAGCAGACCGAAGAGGCCGAGCGCCTCGTTCTCCACCGCCCACGGGTAGAGGAAGATGATCTCGATGTCGAACATGATGAACAACATGGCGACCAGGTAGAACTTCACCGGGAAGCGATCGGGGATCGGGACCTGGTCGGCGATGCCCGACTCGTAGGGTGCCGCCTTCGCCCGGGTCGACCGTTCGGGGGCCAACAGCCGGCTGGCGACGAGGCTCAACAAGACGAAGAGCACGCCCAGCACGGCCAGCGTGACGATGGGCAGGTACTGCTCCACGGTGCTCCTTCTCGCCCCCTGGTCGGCCTCCGACGCCGACCGGTGGGGGCGCCGGGTCGACCGGGATGTGGATGGTGACTCGCGAGCGTACCTATGCGGCGGTGGGCGTCTTGCCCTGCGCCTCCCAGAGCGCCTTGTCGCGCTCGTGGAGCAGGTACGCACCGAGCGCGAACGCGATGCCCGAGGCGAGGGTCACGAGGAACGGCGGGAAGCGCTCGCTGCCCTGGTTCCGGGTGAGCAGCACCGAGATGACCTCTTGATCGGGATCGGCCTCGCGAGGAGGCGGCGCCGCGTTCGGATCCGGCGGCGGTGCGGGCAGCGCCGGCTGCACCTGGATCACGATGCGGTTCGGGTCGCCGAACCAGCCGAGCGGCTTGCCCGTGTAGCCGAACAGCGACGGCCACCGATCGCCACCGGTCTGGAAGGCCGCGGTGGTCAGGTAGTCGTCGGTGCCGGGTGCGTTGCCGAACAGGGCCGTGATCGCCGGATCGGACAGCAGCGCCTCGTCGGCGATGGACTGCGCCTCGCCGCGGGTCGGGTCGTTCGGTCCCAGCGAGTTCCACTGGTCGGGGACGTCGGTGACCTCATCGCCCGCCTCGATGACCGGCAGCTCGCGCACGTCGGCGACCTCGGAGAAGGTGATGCCGTCGCCGCTCAGCACCTCGTCGACCTCCCACTCGGGGAGATCACCGACCAGGCCGATGGCGTAGATCCACCAGATGATCCCGAGGAGGAACATCCAGGCGAAGAAGCCGGTCCACGCCATGAGGAAGCCGAGCCGACTGCCCATGTTGGTGGCCAGCAGGAGCCACACGGAGCCGCACAGCATGATGACGCTGATGAGCACCGACAGGACGCCGATGATCCACGGGTCCCAGGGAACGAAGGCGAGCACGCTGGTCATCAGCCCTCCCCGAGCAGGTCGGTGCAGTAGGTGGTGGCGGCCTCGAGCGGGTACTCCTCGCCGAGGCCGGCGATGCGGTCATCGTCGAAGCCGAGGAAGGCCTCGCACGCCGGCGCCACCGGGCTGGTGTCGTCGTCGTGGGTCAGGCTGCGCTCGTACTCGACGATGGCGGTGATCTGCTCCGGTGTCAGCAGCTCGCCGAAGCCGGGCATCTGGCCGTTGCCGATGCCGCGGGTGCCGTAGCCGACGTTGTCGTCGGCGCCGACGGTGATGAAGTCGACCATGTCCTGCACGGTGAGGAACTGCTGGGCCAGGTTCTCGGCTGCGAGACGAGGACCGAAGGCGCCGCCTCCCTGGTCGCCGAGCGGCAACACGCTGCCCGGGGCCACGGTGTCGACGTCGACGGCCCACTCCACGAGGTCCTCCGGTGCTGCGTTCTCGGCCCACTGCCAGCCCTGGGTGTGGCATCGGGCGCAGTGCTGGGCGAACAGCTCGGCACCGTCGTCGGTGCCGGCGTTCGAGGCGATGGAGTCAGCGGGATCGAGCTGGATCGACCGGAGGTACGCGATGACGTTGTCGATCTCCTGGGTGGTGCCGACACCGCCACCGTCGACGCCCCACGCTGCCATCGGCGAGCCGGCACGACCCCAGACCAGGATCTCGCGGACCTCGTCCTCGCTGTAGCGGAGGAGCACGTCGGTCAGCTTGGGAGCCGTCCAGCTGACGTTCACGTTGAACACCTGGGTGCTCCCGTCATCACCGACGAGGAGGTCGCCGTCCTCGTCGGTCAGCGGCACCGGGAGGATGAAGCCGGCGACGCCGCCACCGCCGTCGGCGCCGTGGCACGACGAGCACTGGAAGCCCTCGACGTAGAGGGTCTCGCCCCGGCTGACGGCGATGTCGTCGAACTGGTCGACGGCGCCGCTCTGCCGGCCGGGCTCACGCAGCCAGTAGAAGGGCAGGCCGATCCCGATGATCAGGAGGAAGAGCACCCCCCAGAACTGCACGTTCTCCAGGCGCCGGCCCTCGAGCAGCTCGTCGGGCGGGGGCTCGGCCGTGTTCGGTGCGAGCTCGAGCTCGGCGCCGATCTCGTCTCTCGCCGACCGGATGTTGAACCAGTAGTAGACGGCGAAGCCGATGAGCAGAAGCGCCGCCAGCCACCAGGCGGTGGTGCGGAACGAGCTCGACAGGGCGAGGACCATCTACTGGAGACCTCCGACGGGGGGCGGAGCGACGGAAGCGATCAATGGCCGCCGCCGGTCGTGCAGTGGGGGCCCTCGAGGCCCTGACTGGTCGTGTCGACGCCGATCGGCGGACCCTGGACGGTGGTGCCGGTGCTGATCACGACCCGGCCGTTCGAGGTGTTGACCGGGAACCGGTCGAGGCCACGCGGGGCGGGGCCCGTCTTGTACTCGCCGACGCGGTTGTACTGCGAGCCGTGGCACGGGCACTCGAACCACTGCGAGGTGGCGCACTCGGGCACGCGACAACCGAGGTGCGGGCAGGTCTGCCAGACGGCGGTGAAGCCGAAGTCGCGGCCCTCGATCGGCTCCATGCCGGTGATGATGTTCGACGGGTAGGTCTCGCGGGCCCGATCGATGAACTCGGCCGGGTACTTCTGCACGTAGGACCGTGCCTCCGGGAAGTACGAGAAGCCGGCCACCGAGCCGCCGTCGATGGCATCGGAGACCTCGTCGACCGAGCCGACGTCGATGTCGGCGCCGAAGCCGCCACCTGCCTGCGGCCAGAGGAAGGCGATCGCGGAGGCGCCGAAGCCGGCGATGCCCAGGCCCGTGAGGCCGATCATCGACCGGTTGAAGAACTGTCGGCGGGAGACGCCGATGGCCTCCTCGTCCGGCGGGGTCCACGGCTCGAGCTCGGCCTCCTGCACGACCGCGGGGAGACCGGCGTCACGGCGGGCGAGCGCGACCGAGCGCTCGACCTCGCGGCCGCTCGGACCGGCGACCTCCTCGGCGACCTCGGCCTTGGTGTCACGACGACGCGTCTCACCGCTGAGGGCGCCCAGGCGCTCGGCGTCGCGGCGCCGCGAGGTGGTGAGGAACACCGCGGCGGCCAACACGACCAGCACGGGGATGATGATGGCGAGGACCGCAGTCGTGGACATCGGTCAGTCCTTTCGCGTACGTCGTTGCAGTTCAGGCTAGAGGTGGAAGATCCCGTCGAGCCCGGTCTCCCACGGGAAGGTGAAGTTGAATCCCTGCCCCCGGAAGAACGAGCTGATGATGGTGAGGATCGCCCAGAACATGAGGTGAATCGTCCACAGCGAGACCGCGAACTTGCGGTCCTCCGGCTTGTTGGACGGGTTCTTGTCGATGTACGGAGCGAGGATCATCACGCCGAGCACGAGGCCCGGGATCATCACGCCCGCGATCATCGGGTGGAACATCGTTAGGAGTTCCTGGAGCCCCAGGAAGTACCACGGCGCCTTGGACGGGTTCGGCGTCTGGTTGAGGTTGGCCAGCTCCAGCAGCGGGGCGTTCACGAACATCGAGAACACGAGCAGGAACGCCGTGATGAACAGCGCGGCCACGAACTCGCCGATCAGCAGGTGCGGCCAGACGTGGACCTTGTCCATCGGCTTGGCCTTGACGTCCTGGATCGAGCCGCTCTTGACGACGGTCAGCAGCCGCTGCGTGTGACCGTCCGGGCCGGTCGGGGGCGCGGCCTGCTGGACCTGCGTCGCCACGGCGGTACCGCCCTGCTGGCTCCGCTCGAGCAGCGAGCGCGGGATCTTCTCGCCGTCGTCGTCGCCGGCCGCGCCCGCGCCGGCATCGGCGCTCGCGTCGGCCTTCTTGGCGTCGGCCTTGTCGCGTGCGGCCTGCGCCCGCTTCAGGAGGTGTTCGGGGATCTCGGTCATGTCCCTGTCCTCATCGTCCTCATCGTCTCCGGTCTACAGGGGACCGGAGATGCCCCCGTCCTTGCGGACCCGCCAGAAGTGGATCGCCATGAAGATGACGATCACGAACGGTAAGAGCAGCACGTGGAGCACATACCAGCGCAGCAACGTGTCGGTACCGATCTCGAAGCCGCCGAGCAGGACGAACCGCACCTGGTCGCCGAAGACCGGGGTGAAGCCCATCATGTTCGTTCCCACCGTCACCGCCCAGAGCGCCAACTGGTCCCACGGGAGCAGGTAGCCGGTGAACGACAGCAGCAGGGTGAGGCTCAGCAGGATGATGCCGATCACCCAGTTGAACTCCCGGGGTGCCTTGTAGGCGCCGTGGTAGAAGACGCGCGCCATGTGCAGGAACACCGACAGCACCATGAGGTGGGCGGCCCACCGGTGCATGTTCCGCACGAGGAGGCCGAAGGCGACGCCGGTGTGCAGGTTCTGGATGTCGTCCCAGGCCGCTGCGGCGGTCGGCCGGTAGAAGAACATCAGGAAGATGCCGGTGACCGTCAGCAGGATGAACAGGAAGAAGCTCAGGCCACCGAGGCACAGCGTGTAGGACACCTTCACGGCGTGCCGCTTCACCTTCACCGGGTGCAGGTGGTAGAGCACGCTGTTCATGATCACGTAGGACCGGTTCCTGGGGCTGTCGGTGTAGCCCTTCCGGAAGATCGACCCCGGGCGGAAGATCGAGTTCCACGCCTGGGAGTCCTGGATGGACTCACCCAGCGCGGAGATCCGCTCGCCGATGGTCGGCTTCGGTGCCTTGGTCGGGGTTGCCATGAGGGGTTCGGACGCTCCCTGTCTAGAACCGCATGCCGTAGGCGTACCCGTGGTTGTTGGTACGCCCGTGCACGTCGCCCGTCGCCGGGGGGTTGTCGAAGACCTTGCCGAGGGTGATGACGCCGGTCGGGCACCGGTCCACGCACAGGGCGCAGCGGGTGCACACGTCGTCGTCGATGATGAAGATCGAGGAGTCGTCGGGATCGACGCCGGGGAGGGCTACCCCCACCGAGTCATCGATCGCGTCGGGGGTCACGAGGAAGATGCACTTCCACGGACAGATGTCGACGCAGCCCTCGCAGAGGATGCACTCGGACTGGTCGATGTTGATGAACTGCTTCGGCTTCACGGCCGCCGAGAGCCAGTCGGCGTTGACGACCTGCAGCACGTAGTCGTCCCGGAAGACCGGCATGGGGGGATTGGCGTCGGTGGTGGTCATGGACGTCCCTCCTTCCGGGTCGTCAGGGGCGAGAGCACGGGCTCAGGACTCCTTCACCAGTGGTCGGCCGAAGTCGGAGACCGGCTCGACCTCGGTCTTGGTCTTGCCGCGGTTCTGCCAGAACAGCCAGATCCAGATGTTGACCACGATCGCGATGCCGTAGAGGCCCACGACGATGAGGTCACGGATGTGGATGTAGTTGATGTCGAAGGGGAAGGCGTTGGCGATCCAGTCGATGGGGGCGACGGCGTCGTCGCGCACCAGGCGGGCCGGATCGTCCCAGCCGAGCTCGGAGGCGTAGATGATCCAGCGGTCGGGGACGATGCCGTACCCGAGGGTGAAGAACATGAACGCGTACGTGGCGCCGACCATCGCCTCGCCCCAGGTGACCGGCGTGCCGATCGGACGCTGCTTGGCGTAGATCACGACGGCCAGCGTGAAGGCGACCGTGATGATGACCGAGTTGATGAACCCGGCCATCGGACCGGACGCGGACGTGAAGAACGCCGGGTCCTGTTCGCCGATCCACGGGACGATCTCCGAGACGGCGATCACGATGACCGTCGTGACGGCAGCGAGGATTGCGAGCTGCTTCACCTGCGGATCGTCTCCTGAGGGATCGTGAACACTTTCACAAACTCCGGCCACTACCCCGCCAGGCGGGGTGAACTCCGGTTTATCACCGGGGTCCAGGTCGGTCATATCTGGCCGTCCCAGCGGAACGACGCGGGCGCACCCGACTCCTGTCGGTCACTCCGAGCCAGAGCGTAACGAACCCGGGAGCACCGAGCGGAACGCTAGTACCGAGACGGCGGTCACGTGACCGCGACGGCCGCGCTCGGGCCGCGCCGGCCAGGGGCGAGGCGGGTCGAGGTCGGTCCACGCGACCGCCGTCACCGCCGTTCCACCTCGTCCCACGGGAGGGCGTACGCTCTCCACCGTCCGCCACATGGCGACCCCGCGCCACGGGGTCCTACGGTGGGACACGATTCGCATCGGCGCTCGGTCCCCTGAGCCGAGCCCGCTCACGGAGGTCACGTGACCGAGGTCCCCGACTACCTGCTGCAGCGGCAGGGTTCCCGTAGCCGTCGCAAGCGTTTCGATCCCCTGCGCCTCGCCATGCAGCTTGAGCGAGGCCTGTTCGCTCTCGGCCGTGCCGAGGACAGATGAACCGACTTCGTTGAGGGCTTCGAAGGAGCTGTCGACCGAAACCGGCTCGGTGTCCTGCGCTTCTGCCGCGAGAGACAGAAG
>JBCCWI010000045.1:0-33650 GCA_039193795.1 Actinomycetota bacterium
CTCGATCTTGCCGGTCTCGCTGATCAGGAACGCCGAGCGGGCCTGGTACAAGGTCAGCCCCAAGGCGACGCCCGAGAAGCTCCTGGCGGCCCTGGAGGACTCGTGAGCCTGCCCCGCCCCGAGGATGTCCTGCCGCACCGGCCACCGTTCCTCTTCGTCGACGAGATCACGGAGCTGGCGCCGGGGGAGAAGGCTGTCGGCCGTTGGACCCTGACCGGCGACGAGGCGTTCTTCGCCGGCCACTTCCCCGGGCGACCGACGCTGCCGGGCGTGCTCATGTGCGAAGCGATCGCCCAGGTGGGCGCGGTCGCCCTGCTCACCGACGACCGCTACGCCGGCAAGCTGCCACTGTTCGGTGGGCTCGATTCGGCTCGGTTCCGGCGCCAGGTCGGACCCGGCGACACCCTCGAGCTCACCGTCGAGATGGGCCGCCTCTCGGCCCGAGCCGGCAAGGGGAGCGGTCGCGCCGAGCTCAACGGCGAGCTGGCGGTCAGCTGCGACCTGATGTTCGTGATCGTCGACGCCGACGCGTCGAGCTGACGCGGTGACCGCCGATCACGAGGCGGTCGGGGCGGCGAACGCGGCGTTCTACGAAGCCCACGAAGCACGAGACCTCGCTGCGATGCAGGCCGTGTGGGAGCACAGCGACCGGGTGGTCTGCACCCATCCCGGCTGGCCCATCCTGCGCGGCTGGCCGGCGGTCGAGGAGTCGTGGCGACGCATCCTCGATGGTCCGGGGCGCAACCAGTTCATCATCACCAACGATGTGATCGCGGTGGTCGGCGATGTCGCCTGGGTGACCTGCGACGAGAACCTGGTCGCCCCCGGCGGAACCGGCACCATCGCAGCGACCAACGTCTTCGTGCGTGGTGGCGACGGCGGCTGGCTCCTCGTGAACCATCACGGCTCGCCGGTCGGCGGCTGAGCCGCAGCGCGCCGAAACGACGAAGCGCCCCGGCCGAAGCCGAGGCGCTCACATCGAGATCGTTGCGATCGGTGGGATCAGTCGGCCGGGCCGAGCACGATCGTGCCGTTGTGGCCGCCGAACCCGAAGCTGTTCGAGAGCGACGGGCCGGGCTCCCAGTCGGCCGGCGCATCGCGCACGACGTTGATCGCCGGGAGTTCGGGATCGAAGTCGGTGAGGCCGGCGGTGGGCGGCACCTGCTTGTGCTGCATGGCGAGCAGCACGGCGACGGCTTCGAGCGCACCGGCGGCGCCGAGGGCGTGACCGGTGATGCCCTTGGTCGAGGTGACCAGGGGGCCGTTGTCGGTGCCGAACACCTTGGCGACGGCTTCGGCCTCGGCGGCGTCGTTCTTGTCGGTCGACGTGCCGTGGGCGTTGATGTGCTTGACGTCGTCGGGCGTGATGCCGGCGTCTTCCATCGCCAGCTGCATGCACGTGACGGCACCCACACCGCCCGGCGACGGGGCGGTGATGTGATGGGCGTCGGCGGTGGAGGCCGAACCGAGCACCTCGCCGAGGATGGTGGCGCCTCGCTCGACGGCCATGTCCCAGGCCTCGAGCACGAGGATGCCGCAGCCTTCGGCCATGACGAACCCGTCTCGGCCGGTGTCGAACGGCTTGCTGACGCCACTGTTGGACAGGGCGGTCATGTTGCCGAAGCCGGCGACCGCGGTGGTGGTGAACGGTGCCTCGGAACCGCCCGCCATCACGACGTCGCAGCGGCCGTCGGCGACCATGCGGGCGGCGTTGCCGATCGCGTGGGTGCCGGCCGCGCAGGCGGTGACGGTGTTCTCACACGGGCCCTGCCAGCCGTGGCGCATCGAGACCGATGCGGCGGCGGCGTTGGGCATCATCATCGGAACGAGGAACGGCGACACCCGTCGCTCGCCCTTCTCGACCCGGACGACGATCTGCTCCTCGAGGGTGCCGATGCCGCCGATGCCGGTGCCGACGAACGTGCCGCGGCGGGCCGGGTCGGCGGTGAGCTCGCCGGCCTGCTCGAGGGCTTCCTCGGCGGCGGCCAGGGCGAACTGCGAGAAGCGGTCGCTACGGCGAGCTTCCTTGGGGTTCTCGAAGTACGGCGCCGGATCCCAGTCCTCGATCTGGCGGAACCCGACGGGGGCGTCGCTGAGGAGACCCTTCCAGAAGGCGTCCTTGCCGATGCCGGCGGGCGCGACGACGCCGATGCCGGTGACGGCGACGCGGCGGCCCTGCATCAGAGCTTGGACTCGACCAGGTCGAAGGCGGCCTTGATGGTGTTCACGCCCTCGAGCTCTTCTTCTTCGACGTTGACGTCGAACTCCTCTTCGAGCGCCATGACCAGCTCGACGAGGTCGAGGCTGTCGGCGTCGAGGGACTCGAACGTGGCCTCCGGCACGACCTGTGCCTCGTCGACGGAAAGGACCTCGACGGCGCACTTCTTGAATCGGTCGAAGTTGTCACTCACTGCATTGCTCCATTGGTTGGTGACCTCACCGGCGGGTGGCGAGATCGAAAGATCTGTTGTGAGAGTGCCCGACAGGCTACTCAGCCCATCGAATACCCACCATCAACCGGCAACACGGTACCGGTGATGTAGCCGGCGGACTCCGACGCCAGGAACTCGACGGCGGCGGCGATCTCGTCGCCCTGGCCCAGTCGTCCGACGGGGACGACGCTCAGCATGGCCTCGCGTTGGTCGTCGGTGAGCTCCATCAACATGTCGGTCTCGATGGGGCCAGGTGCGATGACGTTGGCGGTGATGCCGCGGCTGGCGAACTCCTTGGCGAACGACTTGGCCATCCCGATCAGGCCGGCCTTGCTGGCGGCGTAGTTGGCCTGGCCGGCCTGACCGCCGAGCCCGACGATCGACGAGATGAAGACCATGCGGCCCCAGCGGGCCTTCATCATCCCCTTCGACACCCGCTTGGCCACCCGGAAGCCGCCGGTGAGGTTGGCGTCGACGACGTCGATGAAGTCCTCGTCCTTCATCCGCAGGATGAGGCCGTCCTTGGTGATGCCGGCGTTGGACACGAGGATCTCGACCGGGCCGAGTTTCTCTTCGATCTCGGAGACGGCGGCGTCGATCGAGGCCGTGTCGGTCACGTCGGCTTGCACGACGAGGAGATCGTCGCTGTCGTCGGCGCTCCCGGAGCGCGACGTGATGGCGACCTGATGGCCCGCTGCGGCGAAGCGCTTGGCGATCGCGTGCCCGATGCCGCGGTTGCCGCCGGTGACGAGGACGACCCGGCCGCTCACCACTCCACCACCACGGTTCCCCAGGCCATGCCGGCACCGAAGCCGGTCATGAGCACGATCGCACCGGGGACGAGCGCTCCGGCGTCGTTGGCGGCCGCCATCGCCAGCGGAATGCTGGCGGCGGACGTGTTGCCGGTGTGTTCGAGCACGTTGTGGGTCTTCTCCATGGGGATGCCGAGCCGCTGGCAGATCGCGTCGACGATGCGGATGTTGGCTTGGTGGGGGAGTACCACGTCGATGTCGTCGGCGGTGAGGTCGGCCTGGGCGAGGGCGGTCTCGACCGATGATGTCACGGCTCGCACCGCCCGCTTGAAGACCTCGCGGCCCTCCATCTTGATGGTGTCCCCGAGGTCACAGTAGAGGATCGACTTCAGGTCGCCGTTGACCGCGAAGTCCTGCGCGAGGAGGGCGCCCTGTTCGTGGCGTTCGAGCACGGCGGCCCCGGCTCCGTCGCCGAAGAGGATGGCGGTGCTGCGGTCGGTCCAGTCGGTGATGCTCGACATCGCGTCGCTGCCGATCACGAGCGTGCGTTCAGGGCCCCCGGTGGTGAGCATCATGCCGTAGGCGCTCACGTAGGCGTAGGGGAAGCCGGCGCAGGCGACGTTGAGATCCATGGCGCCGCACTCGATGCCGAGGCCGGCCGCGACCTTCGTGGCGGTACCGGGGAACGTGTGGTCGGGGGTGCTGGTCGCGAGCGTGATGAACCCGATGTCGTCGGGGACGAGTCCGGCGTCCTTGATCGCCTCGGTGGCCGCGTCGATCGCCATCGCGGACGTGGTGCCGCCGACCCGGCGCTCGCCGATGCCGGACCGCTCGCGGATCCACTCGTCGGAGGTGTCCATGTGTTGGGCGAGATCGTGGTTGGTGACGATCTTCTCCGGGAGCGAGGAACCGATCCCGGCGACGCGGACGGTCATGAGCGGGTGCGCAGCCAGGCGATCGGCTGGCGGGAGGTCACGCGCTCGCCGTCGTAGGCGAGCACGCCCTTGATCTCGCCCGCGAAGCTGCTGCGGACCTCCATGGCGCCGACGGTGCCGAGCAGTTGACCGACCTCGATGGTGGTGCCGTCGATGCAGGACTCGTTGGGTTCGAAGATGCCGGCTCCGGGCGAGACGACCATGCGTTCGGTGGCGAAGAGGTGCTCGCCTTCGAGGACCGCGGTCTGGACCGCGTCGCTGGTCTTGGTGCCCGAGAGCGTCTCGAGCAGACCGTCGACGTCGGCGGGGGTCGAGATGCTGATCCGGTTGCCGGTCTTGACCGCACGCTTCACCAGCCCGGTGAGGACGGTGCCGGGGCCGAGTTCGACGAACGTCGTGAACCCGTCGGCTTCGAGGGCGCGGAGGGTCTGACGCCATCGGACCGGCGACGTGAGTTGGGCGCCGAGGAGTTCGGCGAAATCGGCGGCATCGGTGTGCGCCATGGCGTCGACGTTGCAGTAGACGGGCTGCTCAGCGGTGCGGAACTCGACCTGGTCGATCGCCTTGCGGAGCCGGTCGCGGGCCGGGGCCATGAGCGGCGAGTGGAAGGCGCCACCGACCGGGATG
This sequence comes from Actinomycetota bacterium, assembly GCA_039193795.1. GTDB lineage: Bacteria > Actinomycetota > Acidimicrobiia > Acidimicrobiales > Aldehydirespiratoraceae > UBA11606. The sequence continues at coordinate 4,747 of JBCCWI010000045.1, forward strand.
CGCATCGCCCGCTTGGCGCCGAGTTCCTTGGCGATCGCGCACGCACGGTCGAGGTCGTCGGGCGAACCGGCGATCACCACCTGGCCCGGGGCGTTGTAGTTGGCGATCCAGGCGTCGCCGGCGGTCTTCTGGCAGGCGATGTCGACCTGGTCGTCGTCGAGGCCGAGGATGGCCGCCATCGTGCCGTCCTGCTCGTCGGCGGCCGCCTGCATGGCGTCGCCGCGTTCGTTGACCAGCTTCACCGCGTCGGCGAAGTCGAGCACGCCGGCTGCGGTCAGCGCGGAGTACTCGCCGAGCGAGTGGCCGGCGTGGGCGACGGCTTCGGCGCCGGTGCGGCTCACCGCGTCCATCACCACCATCGAGGTGATGAAGGTCGCGAGCTGGGCGTTGCGGGTCATGGTGAGCTCGTCGGCGTCGGTGTCGAGCAGCAAGGCGGCGATGTCGCGGCTGGTGGCGTCGGAGGCCTCCTCGACGAGCTCCCAGGACGGATGGTCGACCCAGGCCGAACCCATGCCGGGGGTCTGCGAACCTTGACCCGGATACGTGAAGACGATCATTCCCCTGCCCTCCAGCAGCTGCCCACCCGGAACCTCGGGGGTGGCTCAGGCGTTCTGACCCGCAAGCGTGGCGGAGGGTTTCATTACCGTCGAGTAAGTCGAGGTGGTTTTCGTCACCTGTTCACACGGCGGTGACACGCCTCAGCGGGCGGGGCGTCGGGGCCAGTCGTCGACGTCGGCCTCGTGGCGTCGGATCGACGCCTCGCGCCAGGCGAGCACCGCGAGGACCAGGGCGATCAGGACGATCCACCGGGAACGGGTGCTGGACGACATGCAGGGGAGGCTACGCTGCCCGCCACACAACGTCACCCGTAGGGCCCGCGGCCCGGTGGCGCACCCTGCCCGGGTGGTGGAATTGGCAGACACGGCGGACTCAAAATCCGCTGCTCCTAGAGCGTGCGGGTTCAAGTCCCGCCCCGGGTACTACTCGAAGGCGATGATCTCGCCGTCGTGATCGAGCTCTGGGTCGTCCTCGGGTTCCTCGCCCACCGCCTTCTCGAGCATCGTGATCGCCAGGCGGTCGAGGATGTTCGGGTCCTTGCTGAAGGTCCGGTTGGCGACCTTGGTCATGAGCCGGGCCTTGCGCTCGGCGCTGCGTCGTGCTCGCCGTTGCTGTCGGGTCAGCTCGCTCACAGCAGCTCCAACATGGCCGGGTCGATACCCGCGGGCGGGCCGTCGGTCTTGCGGAGCCGACCCGGGAACCCCTTGAAGTGCGGGATGCCCTGTTCGTGGTCGAGATCCTCGGGATCGTCGGGGCACAGCACGGCGTCGCTGCTCACGAAGGCGCCGGACAGCGCGGTGCCCTCCCCGGCGCGCATCTCGGGATACCACCATCCGTGGGGCACCCGCAGATGACCGGCCTTCATCGACCCCTGCACGGCGACCATCGCCTGGACCTGGCCGGTCTCGGTCTCGAGCACGGCCCAGTCGCCGTCGACGAGGCCGTCGCGGGCGGCGTCTTCGGGATGGATGAAGAAGCGCGGGACCGGGGTGCGCTTGCGCAACACCGTGACCTGGCGCTGGCCGGTCTGGAAGAACGAGTCCTCGCGGACGCCGGTGAAGACCCGGTACGGGTACTCCGCCGAAGGCTGGGGTGCCTCGCGGTAGTACGGAAGCGGATCGAAGCCCAACTCCTCGAGCACCGACGAGTACAGCTCGACCTTGCCTGACGGTGTCCCGAACCCACGTTTCTCATAGGACCGGAACTCCGGCTCCTGGACCCGCATGAACGCCACCTTCGCGAACTCCTCGAAGCTGAGGCCGGTCGGGGAGAGTCGATGGTCGAGCACGTCCTCGATCGTGTCCCAGGGGAAGTGTTCGCCGAAGCCCATGCGGTGGGCGAGGTCGTGCCAGAACTGATACGTCGAGGAGCCCTCCGCCGGTGGCTCGGCCACCTTCTGGGACAGCGACAGCTGGGTGGTCCAGCCCCAGGTGTCGGCGACATGGTTCCGCTCGGTGAAGACATCGCCGGGCAGCACGTAGTCGGCCAGCATCGCGGTCGGGGTCATGAAGAGCTCGTGGGCGACGATGAGCTCCTGGTTCATCATCGCTCGGTGGATCCGGTGCTGGTTGGGGTAGCTCAGCAAGGTGTTGTTGCCGAGGGTGAAGAACGCCTTCACCGGGTACGGGTCGCCCGACTCCATCGCTCGGAACACCGCTGACGGGTTTGCCATGTAGCAACCCATCACGATGTCGGCGTACGGGTAGCCGTGCGCCCGCTCGGTGGCCTCCTTGAGCATCTCCTGGGCCCGGTAGGTGTACGCGGGGTGGAGGTCTGAGCCGAGCTGCTTCGCCTTCTGTTCGTCGCTGAGCAGCTCGTGCAGTTGGAGCTTCGACTCGGGGATGTAGTCGGGGTTGAAGCCGCCGAGCGTCTCGCCGCCGAGCACGTCGAGGTTGCCGGTGATCGCCCGCAGGATGCTGTGGAGCCGGATCGCCGACGTCGAGTTGATCTGCATGTCGGTGATCGGTGTCCACGGGATCACCGCGGCGTCCGCGGTGGCGTACATGCGGGCCGACTCGACGATCAGGTCCCGCGGGATGCCGGTGATCGCCTCGACCCGTTCGAGCGGGAACTCGTCCACCCGCTCGCGCAGTTCGTCGAAGCCGACGGTCCAGTTCTCGACGAAGTCGGCGTCGTACAGGCCCTCGTCGATGATCACCTTCAGCCAGCCGAAGCACAGCACGGCGTCGGTGCCGGCGGTGATACGCAGGTGGAGGTCGGCGGTCTCGGCCTGGTCCGACACCCGAGGGTCGATCACGATGACCTTGGCGCCGTTGGCCCGCGCCCCGTTGATCATGTTGAAGATCGGTGTCCACGAGTGCTTGCGGGGGTTGTGACCGAAGAGCACGACGCACTTGGTGTTGGGGATGTCGGGGAACGGGAACCAGCCGTAGGTGAGCTTGTTGACCGCTGCGGTGTTGCCGGCGCAGAGCGACACCCCGCTGATCCAGTTGGGGCTGCCGAGCAGGTTCATGAACCGGCGATCGCAGCCGTGCGTGGTCTGGGTGTTCCAACCCGACGTGGAGACCGCGAGCGCCTCGGGTCCGTACCGGTCGACGACGGAGCGCAACCGCTCGGCGATCTCGTCCATCGCCTGCTCGTAGGAGATCTCCTCCCATCGGTCCTCGCCACGCTCGCCGATCCGCTTGAGCGGGACCTTCAGCCGTTCGGCGTGGTTGTGGATGTGGGGCGCAGCGGTGCCCTTGTAACAGACGTTCTTGCGCAGCAGCGGGTGGTCGTGGGGTCGCACCTTGGTGACGACACCGTCGACGGACTCGGCCTTCAGTTGGCAGCCGATGTCGCAGATCGTGCAGACGACGTCGCCGATCACGACGTTGGGTTTGGGTGCGATGGCGGTCATGTCTGGCCTCCGGGATTGGCAGCAGGTGGTAGGGCGGTCTGGAGTTCGCCGAGATCGGCGGCGCGCGCGATCCGGGCGAGGAAATCGATGACCTGCGCTTCGTGGGCGACGGGCTCGCCGCCCTGGCTCGCGCGGCCGAGGGCCAGTCCGATGAACGCCTCGGCCGCGGTGCGATAGATCGCGGCCCGCAGGTCGGGGTCGGCCTCGTCGGGCGGGTCGCCGAGCACGGCGTCGGGCGCGAACAGCCAGGCGAGCGAGCGCACGTGGGCGGTCATCGCGGCGGCGATCTCCGGTGCGTTCTGGGATGCCAGCCACAGTTCGATGACCGCTTTGAACGTCGGCTTCGAGAGGTGGTGGTGGGCCGAGCGGATCCAGGCCTCGAGGGACTGCGGCGGGAGTTGGTCCTCGGCCGGGCCGAGCAGGTCGGCGTAGGCGGCTTCGAGCGCATCGGCGAGCAGGTCGGTGAAGTCGGGGTAGTGGTGGTTGAGCGCACCGCGGGTCAGGTCCGCCCGCCGGCAGACCTCCACGCCGGTGGTCGCCGCATAGCCGCGCTCCACCAGGGATTCGACGGTCGCGACGATCAGGCGGCGGCGGGTGTCGACGGCGGTGCGGGGAGCCATGGAAGCGATGATACATACATGCATGTATGAATGCCAGCGTCGATGTCGGGCGGGAACCGGCGCGGTGGAGTCGCGCCGGCGGCGCGAAATCCGCAAGGATCACGCCATGAGCGACACCGTTCTCACCGAACGACGGGGCGAGATCCTCGTCGTCACCATCAACCGGCCCGAGGTCCGCAATGCCGTCGACTCACCGACCGCCCGTCGGCTCGGTCAGGCCTTCGTCGACTTCGATCACGACGATTCGCTGAAGGTGGCCGTGCTCACGGGTGCGGGCGGCACGTTCTGTGCCGGCGCCGACCTCAAGGCGGTGGGAGCGGGCACCTTCGAGCCGACCCCGCCGCCGGTCCCGCCGATCGAGCGCCACGATGCGATGGGCCCGATGGGTCCCAGCTACCTCCGCCTGGACAAGCCCGTCATCGCCGCGGTCGCCGGCCACGCCGTCGCCGGCGGACTCGAACTGTCGCTGTGGTGCGATCTGCGGGTCGCCGAGGAGGACGCGACCTTCGGCGTCTACTGCCGGCGCTGGGGCGTGCCGCTCATCGACGGCGGCACCGTCCGCCTTCCCCGACTGATCGGCCATTCGCATGCGATGGACATGATCCTCACCGGGCGCGGCGTCGGTGCGTCCGAGGCCAGGCAGATGGGTCTCGCCAACCGCGTCGTGCCCTCGGGCACCGCGCTCGACGCCGCCGTCGAGCTGGCGGAGGAGATCGCGGCCTTCCCCCAGCGATGCATGCGCAGCGACCGCCGCTCGGCCCACGACCAGTGGGCCCTCGGCTTCGACGATGCGATGGCCAACGAGGGCCGAGTCGGCGACGCGACCATGCGCTCGGGGGAGACCCGCGACGGCGCGCGACGGTTCGCGTCGGGTCGGGGCCGCGGCGGACGCTTCGACGACATCTGACCCATGGCCAAGCACAACCGCCGGCAGCCCGACCCCTCGCCTCCCGACGACGGACCCTTCGTCGGGGAGATCGCCGTCCGGGCCCTCGAGATCTCCGGTCTGCTCCTCGTCGCCGCGTTCCCCGTCATGCTCGCGCTCGGGCGTTGGTTCTGGGGGGTCGACGAGCCGGATCAGTTGTTCGGTGCGATCGGCGGCGGTTGGGGGGCCGTCGGTGGACCCCTCCTGCTCGCCGGCCTCGACACCCGGCGGCGGCTCCGCAGAGGCCGGGAGACCTCCTTCGACCCCCGCAGACTGAACCGGGCGATGCGCCTGGGTGCCGGCGCCCTCGTGGGCTTTCTGGCCCTCGGCATCCTCGGCGTGCTCGTCGCCGTGCCGCTCGTACTCGCCTCGGCGGCGTCCTTCGCCTTGGCGTGGGTCCGCCCCCGTCCCGAGGACACGACCCTCACCGGGATGGTCGGGGCGACCATCCCGGTCCTGCTCTTCATCGGTGGGCTCAACATCGACGAGCGGCCTGTGGTCGGCGCACTCTTGTTCGCCGCGGCGCTGTCCGGCGGGATCCGGCTGTACCTCCTGCGTCGGGTGGCCCGGTCGTCGTGACCGCCTCGGGCCGCCGGACCCCGTCCGGACCGGCTTGAGGAAACCTTGACGAAGGGCATGGAACGGCCTGAGACGCGACGTCGATCGTGTCTCACATGACCTTCGCAGAGTTCCTCACCTGGCGCCGGATCCCGCAGGACTCCCCCCTGCTGTCGGTCGTCATCCCCGCCTACAACGAAGCCGAGCGCATCGTTCCGACGATCGCCTCGATCGCCGCTCACCTGTGCAGCAGTGACGTCAGCTTCGAGATCATCGTGTCCGACGACGGCTCGTCCGACGGCACCCCGGAGCTGTGCCGCGAGCTCGGCCTCCGCAACCTGATCGTCCTCGACCCCGGCGTGAACCAGGGCAAGGGGGCGGCGGTGCGCACCGGTGTCGCCGCGTCGAGCGGCGACCTTGTCCTCTTCACCGACGCCGACCTCTCCACCCCAATCGAGGAGATCGACGCCATGATCTCCGCCTCGTTCGAAGCCGATGTCGTCATCGGTTCCCGCGGGACCGACGACGCCGACGAGGGCGAGAAGTCGGCGATCCGCACCGCGGTCAGCGGGGCATGCCGGGCGATCACCCGTCGCACCCTCGGGCTCGACATCGCCGACACCCAGTGCGGCTTCAAGCTCTTCCGTCGCGAGGCCGCCCGTCGGCTCTTCATGAGCCAGCGCATCGACGGCTTCAGCTTCGATGCGGAGATCCTCTTCCTCGCCAGCCGTTTCGACCTCCGGGTCGCCGAGCACGGCGTGCGTTGGTTCGACGCCCCCGGCTCGAAGGTGAGCCCGCTCACCGAGTCCTTCCGCTTCCTGCGCGACCTGATGATGATCCGCTTCTCCTGGCTGCGGGGCGTCTACAAGCCCGCAACCGTCCCGTTCGCCGAGCGGCCGGTGCATGTCGGGGTCGTCACCGCCCTGCCGCCGTCGACCGCCTCGCTCAACGAGTACGGCGCCCACCTCGTCGAGGGCATCCGTACGTGTGAGGAGGTCGAACGTCTGACCGTGTTCGCCGAAGACGGCGACGGCATCCCGGAGCTCGACGGCGTCGACGTCGTCCCCGCCTGGACGTTCGACTCCGTCTGGAACCTGCCCCGCCTGGTGACGACCGTGCGTCGCAGCCGCCCCGACGCCGTGCTGTTCAACATCCACTTCACGTCCTTCGCCCAGGGCCGGGTGGCCGCTGCCCTCGGACTGTTCGCACCGATGGCGCTGCGCCTGCTCGGTGTGCCCACCGTCGTGTTGCTGCACAACCTCGTCGACACCACCGACCTCGACGCCGCCGGCTACTCCGGCAGCCGCGTGGAGAAGTGGGTGCTCACCAAGATCGGCCGCACCCTCACCCGGTTCATCCTCCAGGCCGACCACGTGGTCACCACCATGCCCGACTACGTCGACGTCCTGCGCGACAGCTACGGCGCCGACAACGTGAGCCTCACCCCGCACGGCACGTTCGAGACCCCCGGGTTCGCACCGACCGACGGCGCGAGCCCGACCCTGCTGGCCTTCGGCAAATTCGGCACCTACAAGCGGGTCGACGACCTCATCGACGCCTACCGAAACCTGATCGGGGATCCGGCGATGGCCGACGTCGAGCTCGTCATCGCCGGCACCGACGCCGCCCCGGCACCCGGATACCTCGACGAGATGGCCGCCAAGGCCGCCGACCTCCCCGGCGTCCGCTTCACCGGCTATGTCGCGGAGGAGGACGTCGCTCCGTTGTTCCAGAACGCGACCGCCGTCGTCTTCCCCTACACGGGTACGACCGGCAGCAGCGGCCCGCTCCATCAGGCCGGCGCCTACAGCCGGGCGGTCGTCGCCCCCCGTCTCGGCGACTTCATCGGCCTGATCGAGGAGGAGGGCTACGCCGCCGTCCCCTTCGAGCCGGCCGACGTCGACTCCCTGACCGACGCGATCCGCACGGTCCTCACCGACCACGAGCTGCGCGACGACCACGCCCGCCGCAACCACGCGGCGGCGAACGGTCTGCCCCTCGCCGACATCGCCGCATGGCACGTGCTCCACCTGCAGCGCGTCGCCGCCTGATCCCCCGAATCTCCCGAAAGGACCCTCCCCATGCTCACCCTCCGCCCCTCCACCGTGGTCACACTGGTCGCACCCACCGTGCACGCCGGTCGTCGTCTCGACGTCCACAGCGTCGACACCTTCCTCGCCACCGTCGAGCGAGAGATCGACCAGGCAGGCGCCGTGCACGTCGACGCCACCGAGACCAAGCACCTCGACAAGCAGGGGCTGGCGGCGCTCACCAGGCTCGTCGAGCGTCGGCGCAACGACCTGTCGATCACGATCGACGCCGGTCCTGCGGTCCAGATCGCCGCCATGCTCGACGGCAACGAGACGCTGGCCGCAGCGGTGCTGCCGCTCACCGAGGCGGTGGCGGCATGATCGTCATCTCCCGCAGCGGCGATCTCGGCCCCGCCGACGCCCTCGAACTTCGGCACGAACTCGACGACGCCACCCGCCGCAACGACCCGAACGTGATGCTCGACCTCCGGGCCGTCGACAGTCTCCACCCCGCCGTGGTCGCCGCCATCGTGCGAGCCGCCCGCCGGGCCCGCCAGGCTGCCGGTGGCCTCGAACTGCGTCGGCCGACCAGTCCCGACGCCTCCCGGATGCTGGGACTGGTCGCGATCGATCAGCTCATCTGAGACCCGCCAACCCTCAGACCGGTCCCGTCGATGCCGACGGGATCGCTGAGGTTTTCCACGAAGCAAGGCGGCGACATGTTCGACTTCCTCTCGGACCCGGCCTTCCGGGATGCACCCGTCGCCTATGCGATCGTGTCCGAGGACGGCCGCGAGGTCGCCGCCAACCTGCGATTCCGCGAGCTCTTCCGGCTCGATCCCGACGCCGAGTTCGCCGTCGAGGAGCTGGCCCACCCCGCCGACCGCGACACCACCGTGCGCTACTGGGAACAGGTCGTGCGCAACCCCGAGGAACGGCTGCGCGTCGAGGTGCGGTGCGTGCGCACCGACGGCACGGTCTTCTGGGGTCGCCTCCACGCCAACCAGGTCGAACTGCGTGGCGAGCGCCTGCTGCTCGGCGTCGTCGAGGACATCGACGACGAACGTCGGCTCCGAGCGCTCGAGCGCGGCGCGGCTCGAGAGCGCGCCGCGATGGTCGCTCGGGCGAGCCATGAGCTGCGCAATCCGCTCCACGTGATCACCGGTCTCGCCGAGCTGCTCAGCGAGGGCGACATCGGCGAGTCGCATCGCCGTCAGGCGGCGGCGATCCAGCGCGAGGCCGAAGGGCTGACCCGCGTGGTCAACGACCTGCTCGAGTTCGGTCGGGCCGACGCCGGCGCGCTCCAACTGCGTCCGCAGGACTTCACGATCCGACCGCTGGTCGCCCGGCTCAGCCGCATCCACGGCCCCACAGCCCGCGACAAGGGTGTGGCGCTCACGGTCGACGTCGACGACTCCGTGCCGCTCGACGTCCACGGCGATCCGGATCGGCTGCTCCAGGTGGTCTCCAACATCGTGGGCAACGCCGTGAAGTTCACCGACGAAGGCACGGTGACGGTCCGCGTCGATGCACCCGAGCCGTCCCGCGTGCGATTCACCGTCCGCGACTCCGGCCCGGGCATCCCCGAGGACCAGCTCCGGGCGATCTTCGAGCCGTTCGTGCAGGTCGACCACGGCAAGGCCGGCGCCGGTCTCGGCCTGTCGATCGCGACGTCGCTGGTCGAGCTGATGACAGGCTCGATCGAGGCCGCCAACACCGAGGCCGGCGCGTGTTTCACGATCGTCGTGACGCTGCCCGAGGGCGAGGCTCCGACCGGCCGGCCCGACATCGCCTCGGGTCCCGTCGTGGTCGACGGTCGCCAGCGCGTGCTGGTGGTGGAGGACAGCCCGGAGAACCAACTCCTGGCGAAGGGCCAGCTCGATGCCCACGGCCTTCCGTGCGACATCGTCGAGGACGGTTTCGAGGCGCTCCGGCTGCTCGAGGAGAACGACTACGCACTCGTGTTGATGGACTGGCACCTCCCGAGCATCAGCGGACTGGAGACGATCCGCCGCTGGCGGTTCCGTGAGATCGAACTGCGCCGCGACCGCCTGCCGATCGTGGCGGTCACCGCCCGGGCGATGGCGTCCGACGCCAAGACCTGTCTCGACGCCGGCGCCGACGACTACCTGCGCAAGCCTGCGTCGTTGAGCGACATCGGGCGCATCCTGCGCACCTGGCTCCCCGAGGCCGACGAGGCCGCAGAGCGCAACGACGTGCTCGATCGCAGCGCGGTCGAGACGATGATCGACGACATCGGCGACTCCGGGCTGGTGGCCACCCTGCTGCAGACCTACCTGACCGAGCTCCCGCAGCGGGTCGAACGCATCCTCGTCGCCGGAACCCGACCGTCGGAGACCACCAGCGTCGAGGAGGCAGCCCACGTCCTCAAGTCGACGAGCGCCATCGTCGGAGCGTCGGCACTCAACGAGTTGGCCGCCGAGCTGGAAGCGGCCGCCCGTTCCGGCCGGGCGCCGAGCGACGACGATCGGAGCCGACTCCGCGACCTCGCGACCGAGACCGAGCAGGGGATCCGAGCGACGATCGCCCAGCTGGAGGTCGCCACGTGAGCGAGGGCGCCGTCGACGACCACGTCGAGCGCGTCGCCCGCCTCGAGCGGCGAGTCGAGCGCGAGCGCGTCGCCCGCGAGGAGGCCGAGCGCATCGCCGAGGACGGCATGCGAGCGCTCTACGAAGCCAACGTGCAACTCGACCGGCGGATCGCCGAGCGGACGGCGGAACTCGACGCCGCACTCGCCGCCGCAGAAGCGTCGTCGCGTGCGCTGCGGTCGGTCCTGGTCGGCCTGTCGCACTCGCTCGCCACCCCGCTCAACGGGGTGCGCGGGATGCTCGAGCTGCTCGAAGAGGTCGCGACCGAGGAACCGGCGAAGGGCTGGCACGCGTCGGCCACGCGATCGGCCCATCGGCTCGATCGGCTGGTGCAGCGGCTGTTGCGCCACGTCGGCATCGAGGAGGTCGACCTCCGTTCGGCCCTGGAGCCCGCGACCGTCCGCGACGTGCTGTTCGCGCTCGAGGATCGCTGGCGGGGCCGGCTGGCTTCGGCGGGCCAACTGCTCGTCGTCGACGCGGGGCCGATGGGCGACGAGTCGATCGGCACCTCCGAGGAGCTGTTCCTCGCCTTCGACGAGCTGTTGCACAATGTGCGGATCCACGCCGACCCGGGCCAGGTCAACCTCACGTCGGTCGCGGCCGAGGGGCCGCTCGTGCGCATCGAGATCCGCGACCCGGGCCCGGGGCTTCCCGATGTCGAGGAGGACGTCGACGCCGAACGGTTGACCCGAGCCGGCGATCACGGGAGTCAGCTGGGCTTCGTGCTGATCGATCGCATCATCGAGGGGCTCGGTGGCCGGTTCGTCCGCCGTCCGGGCCCGGTCGGGGTGGTGGCGGTCGAGCTGCCGCGCTTCACGCCGGCGTGAGCCGGTAGCCGACCCCGCGCACGGTCGTGACGAACGTGCGCCCACCCCGGTCGATCTTCTTGCGGAGGTTGGCGATGTGCACGCTCACCAGGTGGTCGTCGCCGAACCACTCGCCGCCCCACACCGACTCCAGGAGGAGCTGGCGGGTGAACACCATCTCGGGACGGCTCGCCAACGTGGCGAGGAGGTCGAATTCGAGCTTGGTGAGATCGACCGCGTGTCCGGCGACGGTGACCTCGCGGGCGAGCGTGTCGATGCGTAGATCACCCACCTCGATGCCGGCCGAATCGTCGGCGGAGGCCACCGGCGCACGGGGGCGCCGCAGGAGTACCTGCACGCGGGCGGCGACCTCGCGGGCCGAGAACGGCTTGGTGACATAGTCGTCGGCGCCCACCGCCAGCCCCACGAGCCGGTCGACCTCGTCGTCACGGCCGGTCAGCATGAGCACGTAGGCGTCGGTGAAGGTCCGGAGCTCTCGGCAGACCTCGATGCCGTCGGCGCCGGGGAGCCCGAGATCGAGGATCACCAGGTCGGGATCGAGTTCCTTCGCCCGTTCGATCGCCTCGAGACCGTCGGTGGCGACCTCGATGACATAGTCCCCACCGCGCTCCAGGGCGGCCCGGATCAACTGCACGAACTCGGGCGCGTCCTCGACGACGAGGATCGTGTGCCGTTCGGTGTCGGTCGGAGGGGAGGTCATCGGTCCGGGAGCGGTGGCCGAGCACGCGGTCGTCACGTGTCGTCTCTGTTCAGCATCGGCGATTCCGTGCCTGGCGTGAGGGTCTCGTCCGGGTCGTCGATGCGCGCCCGCCAACGGACGACTCGGAACGCCCCCCAGACGACGAGCAGCGTGCCCAGGAGGTGGACCCAGCGGCCGCCGAGACCGCCGGTGTCGGGCGGGGCCAGATCCTCCAGGCCGATGAGCTCCATGAGCTGTTCGTCGGTGAGGTCGGCGTGGGGGCCGTTCTCCACCGCCGCCAGGTAGAGGTAGGGATCGCGGGCGCCGTTGCGCACGTCGCTGGTCTCCGAACACCCGAGGTCGGTGTAGTCCTCGATGAGGCGACCCCCGTTGCCCTCGATGGTCAGATCGGTGCCCTCGGGAATGAGGAGCAGACCCTCGACGAGCATCGGGTTGTCGTCGAGCTTGTCGATGTCGAACTCGTGGAGGCCAGGGGTGTCGATGTCGACCGTCCCGAGATCCTGGTAGACGTAGCGCAGGTTGATGGGTACGACGTCCTCCGCGACCCGTTCCTCCAGCTGGGTGACGCTGAGGTCGGAGGCCACCCACGGTTCGCGATCGGATTCGTACACCTCGGTGCGCTCGAACATCGTCAGCGCGTCCGCGGGGGACCGGACCTCGAACGATTCCTCGAAGCCGAGCGAGGGCGCGGACACGTCGAGCAGGTTGCCGGTGGCCGCCGTGCGCAGCAGCACCCGGTAGCGGCCCGGTTCGTCGACGACGGTCGGCACGGTGAAGCCCGTGTCGCGCGGGACCCCGATGAAGGACCCGCGCAGGGTGCCGAACACCCCTGGGGTGATCATCTCGGCCCGATTCCACTTCGTGTCCGAGAAGAACAGGAACAGTCGAAACATCGGCGACAGGTAGTAGCTGCTCGACACGACCTCGGGGTTGAAGGCGAACATCTTGTGGCTCGGGATGAAGAAGTGGTCCTCGTTGGCCGCAGCCCACATGTCGATACCGGCTTCGTCGCGAGCGGTCGCGACGACGTTCACCGTGCGACCGTCGGGAGGCGGGTCGTAGTTCGAGATGTACTGGAAGTCGTAGCAGCGGCTGAGGTCGAGTCGGGCGAACACCAGGTCGAGGAAGTCCTTCCACGAGGTGTCGATCAACAGGACCTCGCGCTCGGGCTCCTTCTCGATGTCGAGCCGGTACAGCACGAAGCTGTCGTTCTCGAACAGCTGCTCGACATGGTCGGGCTGGGCCTCGATCTGTTCGCGCAGATACAGCTCGATGTCGGGCAGGTACTCCGCACCGACGCCGCGGTTGTTCTCGATCTGCTTGTTGAGGACGATGTACTCGAGATCGATGTCACGGGCGACGTTGATCCACCAGTCCTGTTGGTAGTACATCGCCCGCAGGATCAAGAAGAACTCGAACTTGTTGGCCGAGTCTCCGGTGAGGCCGTAGTAGAAGCTGGGCTGGTCGAGGTAGTAGATGTAGAACTTGTCGATGAACTTGTGCGGCGCGCCGTTCGGGTCGACCACGAGCTTCGAGGTCTCGGTCGGTGGCAACACGACCGTCTTGCCCGAGGGGTACTGCTCCAGGACGTCCTTGACCTCCTTGAGTTCGTCGACGGGATACGCGGTGGCGAAGTGCCCGAAGTTGCCGCTCGTGAACACCTCTCGGTAGTTCGAGTTCGACAGGAACGGCAGGAAGAACACCGAGCCGATCGCCAGTGTGAGCGCGATCCTCGTGATGATCGACGAGCGGGACTCGGCGCCGAAGACCGGCTGACGGGTCGAGCCCCAGCGCCGGTTCGCCCGCTCGATCACCCACGCCAGGGGCAGGGTGAGCAGCACGGGCGCGAGCATGAAGAGGATCAGCTGGAAGCGGTGAGGGAACCGCAGGACCTGGACGATCGTGCTCGCCAGGGTGAGGGTGAGGTCGCCGGCGGCTGAGTCGGTGGCGTACATCGCCCGGGTGGTCGCCGCCATGGAGCGGTGGAACGTCGGAAACCAGCTCGGGTTGCCGTAGCCGACGGTCGCCCAGATCGCGAAGATCACGTTGACGTAGATCACGCCGAGGAGCTGGCGGTGCGCTCGGGTCGGGAACAGCGATCGGCGGATCGGCTTGATCGCCAAGGGGGCGAAGGCGGCCAGCGTGTAGAGCATGTTGGGCACGCGTGGCGTCTTCGCCAGGTAGTCGCCGAACTTGATCTTGTCCATGATCCCCGCGAGGTCCCACGACAGGATGTGCACCAACGAGACCGAGGCGTCGCGGATGAAGTAGTAGTCGCCGGGCACTGTCTCCGACAGGTTGTCGACCCCACGAAGGGCCACGAACTTCACGAAGAGTGCGTACGGGATCAGGGTCGTGAAGAGGAACAGCGCACCGGCGGTCACGCATCGGCCGAGCGTGGTGTCCTGGGAGTGAACGAGCATCGACCACATCCGACGCAGTCGCCAGGGCTGCGCGACCGCATGCCACACGTTCGACGGACGCAGCGCGGCGCGGACCCGCAGGATGTGTCCGGTGCGGATCGCCCGAGCGATCTCCCCGAGGGCGAGCGTCGTCAGCGTCAGCGCCAGGAACAGGCCGAACAGGATGAGATAGTGCACCGCGGGGTTGAGGAGGGTGACCAGGCACGCCAGCAGCATCCGTCGTCGCCAGCGCCAGCGCCGGAACAGCAGTGCATCGAGCATGACCAGCGACGAGATCATGAACATGCACAGCCCCGCGACCAGGGTGTAGAAGTGCGTGATCTTGGCGTACGTCATGATCAGGTAGACGAAGCCGGTCGGGAACGCCGCCGCCAGGGTCAGCGTGGTCCGCGAGATCGACGTCACGACACGGCCGAGGAACCACACGACGGTCAGGTACGCCGTGTAGACGATCGCCGGTAGGAACAACAGGATCGCGAACGGCAGGATCTTGTAGTGCCGGACCCACGTCGTGAGGAAGGAGTACCGGACCCGGAACTCGTAGCCGTGGGTGAGTTGGTTGAACTCACCGGCGGCCTGGTCGAGGAGCTGACTCCGGGGGTTGAAGTAGGGCACTAGCTCGTCGCCGTTGATGACCGAACGGCCGTCGAGGATGGCCGGCAGGGCGGTCACGACATCGCGGAAGATGACGAGGTTGGCGCCGAAGTAGAAGAGTCCCACCAGCGCGGCGATGCGATGGTGGACGGCCCATGTGCGGGGATCGAGGCGATGGAGCCCGCTCACGCCGCCTCGGCTGCGAAGGCCTCGGGCCAGGCCCGATTCGCGTCGGGGTCGTCGATCCAGCCACGGACGGCGTCGAAGTGGGCCGTCACGACCGATCGGAGGTCATCGGCGCACCGCGCCAGTCGGGAGCCTTCGAGCCGGTCGCTCACGAGATCGTCGATGGCGTCGACGAGCGCACCGGGGGCGATCGCGGCGTCCACGGCGAAGGAGCGGTCGGCCAGCCCGAGCTCCTCGGCCAGCTGCTCGACCTTGATGTCGTAGGGGAGCGGGATGACCGGTCGGCCGATCACGCTCGCGATGACGATCGCGTGCAGCCGCTCGCTGAGCACGACGTCGCAGGAGGCGATCAGCTCGGCCACCTCGGCGGCGTCTTTGGGCGCGCGGAACTCGCAGGTCACACCAGGCAGCGTCGACAGGAAGTCCTCCAGGACGAGGAGATCGTGGTCTTCCTTGAATCGGCACTGCATCGGGAGGGCGACGATCTCGATTCGCTGGCGGGCGGCCAGCGTCAGCAACTCGCGTCGCAGGTCATCGAGGAATCGTGCCCACGCCGCTTCGTCGCGGACGTCGCGGTTGAGGTTGAGCGCGATCCGCATCGCACGGTCGGTGGCCGGGGCGCCGACCGGGGGGCCGAACTCGGACGGTGGGTTGGCGAAGGCGGCGTCCGGGACCCGGATGACCTTGTCGTCGCCGCCGGTCAGCTCGCTCGCCAGTCGGTACGAGGCGGGATCCCGGGTCGAGACGAGGTCGACCTGACGGAGGATGCGGCGGGCGAGTCGACGGCCCGACGCCGAGGGCAGCGGGCCGACTCCGATGTTGCTCATCAGGATCGGACGACCCATGAGCCGTGCGGCGGTGACGACCCCCAGGATCATGAGGAGCGTGGCGTTCGGGCGGCGACCGGTCCGGGGGCCCAGCTGCTTGAGGATGGAGCCGCCGGCGAACACGAGGGCGTCGCACCGGGCGATCGCGGCCAGGAGCCCGACCCGTGTGGTGGCGGTGTCGAACACCTCGACGTCGAACCCGTCGCTCAGCGACTCGGCGGTCTCGTCGGGGGTGTAGGAGTTGACCTCGAAGCGGTGGTGGGCGCCGAGTTGGTCGAGGAACGTCTGCAGCAGCAGCTCGTCGCCGACATTGGCCTGGCCGTGGGTGCCGAGGACGAGGATCTTGCGGGAGGGGGAGGTCATGGGGGCTCCTGGGGAGGGGATGGCCTCCACGGTGCGACCGTCACCTCAAGCCCGGTCCGCACGAATCTCAAGATCAGGTCAAGCCCGATGGGCTCGCCGTCTTGACGAAACCTTGAGGTTGGCTCGACACCAGCTCGCGGCGACCCGACGACGCTGTTCACGTCCCCTGACGGCGAGGAGCCACGATGTCCAGCACCACGACCCGCCCCGGCGAGCCGACCGCCATGGCCGCCGATCGCCGCCGCATGCTCGGCGGTGGCGCCGTGCTGTCGGCGGCGATGGTCGTCGCCGGGCTCGGCAACTACCTGGTGAACGCGGTGGCCGCCCGCCTGCTCGACCCGACGGCCTTCGGCGATGCGAGCTTCCTGATCACCCTGCTGCTCCTCCTCACCGCCGCGGCCGGGTGTCTCCAGCTGGTGACCGCCCGGCGGGTCGCACAGCACGGCGCGACCCGCGGCGACGTCGTCGATCGCCTCGCCCGTCTGGCGTGGCTCGGCGGCGCCTCGATCGGTGGCGTGCTGGTGCTCGGTGCTCCGTTCCTCGCATCGACCTTCGGGCTCGGCTCGGCCGTGCCGGTCGTGATCCTCGGCGTCGGTGTTCCCTGGTATCTCGCGCAGGCGGTCGAGCGTGGGCTCCTGCAGGGTCGGGCGGCGTTCGGTGGCATGGCGAGCACGTTCGTCGCCGAGACGGTCGTCCGGTGCGCGGCGACGATCGCCCTGTTGGTGGTCGGTGTCGGGGTCACCGGTGTCGGGCTCGGGCTCGCCGCCTCCTTCGTCGGTTCCTACCTCGCAGCGCGGTTCGCGAACCGCAGCGTCGAGCGCACGGAGGGGCATGTCGTCCCGGTCGCCGGTATCTCGAGGGACCTCGGCGCGATGTCGGTGATGCTCCTGGCGCAGATCGTCACCACCAACGCCGACCTGCTCGTGGTGAAGGCGCTCGCCGACGGTGCCGACGCCGGCCGGTACGCCGCGGTCGCCGTCCTCGGGCGGGCCGTGTTCTTCTGCAGTTGGTCGGTCGTCACCGCCCTGTTCCCGTTCAGCGCTGCTGCGGAGAGCGAACGGGAGGTGCGCACGATCCGCCGTGGCGGCCTGCTCGTCCTGACCGCCGGGGGGCTGGTCGCGACCGCCGGTGCGGCCTGGTTCGGCGGCGTCGCGCTGCGGGTCGTCTTCGGCTCCGGCTACGGCGACGTCGCCGCAGCCCTCACGCCGTACGTCGCTGCGACGTCGCTGTTCACGCTGGCCAACTTCGCGGCGAGCGTGCAGGCCGCCCGTGGCGATCTCCGCGCCGCCCGCGTGCTGCTGGCGGGTGCGATCGCCCAGACGGTCGCCGTCGTCGCCGTCGGCTCCGACATCTACGCCGCGGCCACGATCCAGCTACCGGTGATGGCGTTGACCGCGGCTGCGGTGCTGGCGGCGAGCCGTCCCTCGATCACTCGGCGGTGACGCCGGGCCAGTAGAGCGTCGAGCGGCGCCCGTGTGGTTCGACCGCAGGCCCTCGGAGCGCCCGACTGAGCCCCTCGTCGCGTTCGGCCAGCAGGCTCGACAGATTCCACGCGCCGCGCAGGTCGACCGACTCGATGGCCACACACGGCACGGTACGCATCCCATCGGCGAGGAAGTCCGAGCGCGCTCGTCCGCCGATCGCTGCGGCCGCCTGAGCCAATGTGGCGAACTGAGCACTGTTGAGGTTCACGACCACCCTGACGTGACGACCGTCACGCCCATCATGCGCAGGTGTTTCATGCGGCGTAAAGGGCCGATCATCGAGTCTGAACAGAGTTCGCCGATCCGTGGCCGACGGTGTGCGACCGGTAGGGTCGGGCGAGTCCGAGGAGGCAGCCATGACCGACAAGATCATCTCCGCCAGCCGGGTGCTCCCGTTCCCACCCGAGGTCATCTTCGACGTCCTGGCGTCACCCGCCGGCCATGTCGAGATGGACGGCTCGGGCACGGTCCGCGGCGTCGCCAAGGGCCCGGACCGGCTGGCTGAGGGCGCCAAGTTCAAGATGCGCATGAAGCTCGGCGTGCCGTACCAGATGTCGTCGACGGTCAAGGAGTTCGACGAGAACCGTCGCATCGCGTGGGCCCACTTCGGAGGCCATCGATGGCGGTACGAACTCGAGCCGGTCGACGGTGGCACCGAGGTCACCGAGTCCTTCGACTGGTCGACGTCGATCGCACCGCGGTTCATCGAGATGGCCGGCTACCCCGAACGCCACAAGGCCAGCCTCGCCAACACCCTCGAACGGCTCGAGGCGGTCGTAGCGGCCCGCCAGGCCTGAGGCACCCACTGGTCGGTGATCAGTCGAGACCGGGCGCATCGGCTGGTCGGTCCCGGATGAACCTGCGCAGGGCGTCGTCGTCCACCGAGCCACACGAGAGCTTCCATGTCCACGCCGTGGCGACCACCGGTTCGCTCAGCTCGGTCACGGTCGGGGCGATGACGATCAGGTCGTCGCCGAACGCCTCCAGCGCCGCGATCTCCGCCGGGCTCAGCGATGCGTCGTACTGGATCATCACCCCGCCGGCCTCGAGTAGACGTACCTGGATGGCCGGATCGAGGGGCTGGGCGAGCGGTCCCGAGGGGGTCGGCCCCGCGATGTGGGGGCCGCTGGTCGGCGGGTCGGTGCGGTAGACGGCGACCCCGGCTTCGAGCACGTGCTGGCCCGACGCCGGGTCCTGTGGCTCGCGGAGCTCCACACACGCTGCCGCGCCGGACTCCCCACAGGCGGTCACCAGTGCACCGAGCAGCAACAAGACGGCGGGCAGGCGCATCGCTCCATGCTGCCCCGATCCGGTGGCGGGTGCGTGGTCCGCCGTATATTCGACGTCATGTCCCGTGCCAGCATCGAACG
Source organism: Actinomycetota bacterium (assembly GCA_039193795.1). Lineage (GTDB taxonomy): Bacteria > Actinomycetota > Acidimicrobiia > Acidimicrobiales > Aldehydirespiratoraceae > UBA11606. The sequence goes on from JBCCWI010000045.1 coordinate 23,681, forward strand.
TCGCCTGCGGGCGGTCAGCGAGGAACTCAAGTCCGCGCGCGAAGACCTGGCCGTCACCGAGGAGCAGCTCGTGCAGCTGGCCGACGAGGCCGAGGACGCCCGGTTGCGGGCCCTCGTGTCCGAGACGCCGTTGGCCGAGAAGGAGCATCGCAAGGCCAGTCGACATGCCGATCGCCTCCGTAAGCACCGCGACAAGCTGAGCTCGAAGATCGACGCCCTCGACCGTGAGCAGGACGATCTCCTCGACCGGTTCTCGGCCTCATGACCGAACCGGTGACCGTCGTCATCGCCGAAGACGAGGCGATCATCCGGATGGACCTGGCCGAGGTCCTGCGCGAGGAGGGCTACGACGTCGTGGCCGAGTGCGGTCGCGGCGACGACGCCGTGCGGCTCGTCGCCGAGCACCGACCCGATCTCGCCCTGCTCGACGTCAAGATGCCCGGTCTGACCGGGATCGACGCGGCGCGGGCGATCACCGCCGACGGCGACACCGCGGTCGTCATGCTCACCGCGTTCAGCCAGCGCGAGCTCATCCACGAGGCGAGCGATGCCGGCGCGATGGCGTACCTGGTCAAGCCCTATCAGCGTGAAGACCTCGTGCCCGCCGTGGAGTTGGCGATCGCCCGGCGGCGCGAGGCCGCAGCGCTGCGCGACGAGTTGTTGGCGGTGGAGCAGCGGTTCGAGGAACGCAAGACCATCGACCGAGCCAAGGGACAGCTGATCGACACGCACGGGCTCAGCGAGGCCGACGCCTTCCAGTTCCTGCAGCGGTCGGCCATGTCCTCCCGGCGCCGCATGATCGACGTCGCCACCGACGTCCTCTCCGGCGACCTCGCGCCCTGACCCATCGCATCGGCCTCGCCCCGATGTCGGTCCCTCGCGTTAGGGTCGCCGCCATGGCGACCGTGATGCTCATCGATGGCAATTCGCTCACGTACCGAGCGTTCTTCGCACTCCCGACCGACATGGCGACCGCGTCGGGGCAGGTCACCAACGCGGTCTTCGGCTTCACCTCGATGCTGATCAACCTCATGAAGGACCACGAGCCCGACCGCATCGCCGTCGCCTTCGACCGCCCCGAGCCCACGTTCCGCCACGAGATGACCCCGACCTACAAGGCGCAGCGGGAGTCGGCACCCGACATCCTGCGCCAACAGATGGGCCTCGTGCGCGAGGTGCTCGACGCCATGGCCATCCCCACCCTGGAGATCGTCGGTTTCGAAGCCGACGACATCATCGCCACGCTCGCCACCCAGGGCCGCGACCGGGGTGACGACGTCATCGTCGTCACCGGCGATAGAGACAGCTACCAGCTGGGCGAGGATCCCCACGTCAAGGTGCTGTACAACAAGCGGGGCGTGAGCGACTACGCCCTCTACGACGAGGCGGGCATCCTCGAACGCACCGGCGTCAAGCCGGTCGACTACGTCCAGTACGCCGCGCTGCGAGGCGACAACTCCGACAACCTGCCGGGCGTCCCCGGTGTCGGCGAGAAGACGGCGGCCAAGCTGATCAACGAGCGTGGAGGGATCGACGGCATCTACGCGGTGCTCGACGAGCTCACCCCGAAGCTGCGGGAGAACCTGGCGGCCAACGAGGCCAACGTCCGCAACAATGTCGAGATGATGGTGCTGGTGCGAGACGTCGATCTCGAGTTCGGGCTCGACGATCTCACGCAGGGTGCTCCCGACACCGACGTCATCAAGAAGCTCTTCGACTTCCTCGAGTTCCGCACCCTGTGGGATCGCCTCGCGCCGGTTCTCGGCGAGGCGGGCAGCGAGCCCGCCGAGGTGCTCGTCGCCGAGGTCACCGTGTTCGACACCCCGGCCGATGCGGCCGCCGCACTCGCGCTCGCGAACTCCGGTTCCGACGTCCTCGCGCTCGGTGTACCCGAGCCGGGCGTCGACGCCGGCCTCGCCTTCGTGATCGACGGCGAGGGCTCCGAGGTCGGCTTCGTCAGGGCGGACTTCCTCGCCGACCCGACGGTCCTCGACGCGCTCCGTTCGTTGTTCGGGCCCGACGGCCGCCCCGTCGCGATGCACGGCGCCAAGGCGACGATGCGGCGGCTCTACGACCACGGCGTCGACGTTCGCGATCTCGCGGTCGACACCCGCCTCGCCGCCTACCTGCTCGACCCGGCCGACAACCTCTACGACCTCGGGGCGCTGCTGTTGCGTCACTGCGGGCTGGAGTTGCCCGAGTCGGGCCCGCCCGAAGGCCAGCTCGATCTCGATGGCGGCGAGGTCGCCGACGAGTCGTCGGAGCCGTCCACGGCTGCGCTCGCGGTGCACCACCTGGTCGGGCCGCTCCGCGAGGCGATGGCCAACCAGGGTCTCATCAGCCTCCACGACGAACTCGAGGTGCCGCTCGTTCGAGTCCTGGCGAAGATGGAACACCGGGGGATCGGGGTCGACCCGGCCGTGCTCACCGAGATCCGCGACGAGCTGGTGGCCGAGACCGAGACCCGGCGGGCATCGGTGATCGAGCATGCCGGCCACGAGTTCAACGTCAACTCCACCAAGCAGCTGCGTGAGGTGCTGTTCGACGAGCTCGGCCTCACCCCGCAGAAGAAGACCAAGACCGGCTACTCGACCGACGCACAGTCACTCGAGAAGATGCGCGACGAGCATCCGATCGTCGAGAACCTGCTCGAGTACCGCGAGGTCGAGAAGCTGCGTTCGACCTACGGCGAGGGTCTGCTCGCCGAGGTCGGCGAAGGCGATCGCATCCGCGCCACCTTCCAGCAGACCGTCGCCCGCACGGGCCGGCTGTCGTCGGACCAGCCCAACCTCCACAACATCCCGGTGCGGTCCGAGCGCGGGCGGGTGTTCCGGACCGCCTTCGTCGCCCCACCCGGCCACAAGCTGCTCATCGCCGACTACGACCAGATCGAGCTGCGCTGCATCGCCCATCTCGCCGAGGATCCCGGCTTGATCGAGGCGTTCGAAGCCGGCGACGACATCCACACCGCCACCGCGGCCCGGGTCTTCGACATCGCCCCCGCCGACGTCCACGTCGAGGAGCGCTCCAAGGCGAAGATGGTCTCCTATGGCCTGGCCTACGGCATGGAGGCCTACGGTCTGGCCCAGCGCCTCAACATCGCGGTCGGCGAGGCCGCCGAGATCCTCGAGAACTACTTCAAGGCGTTCCCGGCGGTGAAGCAGTACATGGAGGACACCGTCGCCCTCGCCCGCGAGCGGGGGTACACCGAGACCCTCTTCGGGCGCCGCCGCCAGATCCCCGAGCTGTCCTCGAACAACCGCCAGATCCGTCAGGCCGGTGAGCGCCAGGCGATGAACGCCGGCATCCAGGGCCTGGCCGCCGACATCTTCAAGGTCGCCCTCGTCAACCTCGATCGTGCGCTCGAGGACGAGGGCCTCGAGAGCACGATCGTGCTCCAGGTGCACGACGAGATCATCGTCGAGGCGCCCGAGTCCGAGGTCGAGCAGGCTGGCGAGTTGATGAAGACGATCATGCGCGACGCCTACGAGCTCCGGGTCCCGCTCGAGATCGACCTCCAGATCGCCGACACCTGGGCCGACGCAAAGGGCTGAATCCACCGACTCGTTTCGGTCTGCGTCCCGAGTGTTGCCGCTCGGTGAATTGGTGGGCTGGACACCACCACCATCGGCTCGCCACCCCAGCTTCGACCTACGGTCGGCCCATGAGTTCCATGGACATCCTCGCCGGCCCCGACGATCCGCTGCGGTCGCTGCCCAAGGTCGAGCTGCACTGTCACGTCGAGGGCACCGCGCGCCCGGCGACGGTGGCCGAGCTCGCTGCGAAGCACGGCATCCCGCTGGGCGTCGACACTCCGGAGGATCTCTACACGTACGCATCGCTCTCGGACTTCCTGGCCGCGTTCGGCACGGTGTGTTCGGCCTTCGTCGACCGCGAGGACTTCCACCGGATGGCGTACGAGGCCGCCGAGGACGCGGCCGCGGCAGGGATTCGGTACCGCGAGATGTTCGTGTCACCCGGCTTCCACCTCGATCGCGGGATCCGTTTCGACACGTTCTGGGACGGCATCGTCGCCGGGGTGATCGACGGCGAGGCCGATCACGGGGTGCGGACCCGCCTGATCATCGACATCGACAAGCCCAAGGGCCTCGGGCCGGCGCTCGCGGTGCTCGAGGTCGCCCGCCACCTCGACCGAGACCTCCTGATCGGCATCGGAGGCGACAGCAACGAGCTCGGCGTCGATCACGACCAGTTCGCGCCGCTCGTGAGCGAAGCGCACAACCTGGGATTCCGCACCTGCTTCCACTGCGGTGAGGAGGGGCCGGCGGAGAACATCGCTGCGATGGTGGCGGCAGGGGTGGATCGAATCGATCACGGCACCCGGCTGCTCGATCTCCCCGATCTGGTCCAGCGGGTGGTCGATGCCCAGATCCCGCTCACGAGCTGCCCGAGCTCGAACGTCGAGCTCGAGGTGGTGCCGACGCTCGAGGAGCATCCGTTCGCTCGCCAACTCGCGGCCGGTGCCCGCGTGACGCTCAACAGTGATGACCCGGCGTTCTTCCGGTTCGACTTGGCGGACGAGTACGCCCGTATCGCTGCCGCCTTCGACTTCGGCTTCGAGGAGATGGTCGCGATTCGGGATCGAGCGATCGACGCCGCCTGGCTCGACGACGTCGACAAGGAGTCGCTCCGCACCGCCTTCGCCGCGTGAGCCCGCCTCGGGGTGTCTGAACTCGCACTCTCGCCGCAGAGCCGTCGTCGGGTCTTGGCGGTCGCCTGCCTGAGCGTCTTCATGATCGTGGCGTCGCTGAGCGCCCTCAACGTCGCGCTCGCCGAGATCGCCGCCGGCTTCGACGCCGAGATCGACGATCTCCAGTGGATCGTCGACGCGTACGCGATCACCTTCGCCGGTCTGCTGTTGGCCGGCGGCGCGATCGGTGACCGAATCGGTCGCCGCCGTGCGCTGCTCGTCGGCTATGTGGTCTTCGGCGTCGCCAACCTGCTGGCTGCGGTCGGCGGGTCGGTGGGGATCGTGGTGGCGCTTCGTGCGGTCGCCGGGGTCGGAGCGGCCCTGCTCATGCCGGCCTCCCTGGCGGCGGTGAGCGAGGTCTACGACGACCAGACCCGCCCCCAAGCGATCGCGATCTGGGCGAGCGTCGCGGCGGCGGGTGGCGCACTCGGTCCGTTCCTCGGTGGGGTGCTGGTGACGGTGTGGGATTGGCCGGCGGTCTTCACCGGCAACGCCGTGCTCGCCGGAGTCGGGCTGCTCGGGACGTTCGCCTGGGTGCCCGAGCTCCCGGGCCGGCGACTCGGGCGCTTCGACTGGCTCGGCGCTGTGCTCTCCGTGAGCGCCGTCGGGTGTCTCGTGTTCCTGGTCATCGAGGGGCCGCGACACCCGCTTGCCGGTACGAGCGTGCTCGCGCTCTTCGGCACGGTCGGTTTGACCGCGGCGTTTCTGCGTCACGAGGCTCGAACCGACGACCCGTTGCTGCCGCTGCACCTGTTCCGGGACCGGGATCGGGTCGCCGGCTCCGGCACGCTGCTGTTGGCCGCCCTCGGCTTCAACGGGATCTTCTTCGTGGGAGCGCTGCAGCTCCAGCTGGGTTGGGGCGAGTCCGGGTTGGCGACCGGCGTGCTGCTCGCGCCGATCGGCGTGGTCGAGGTGATCGTCGCCAACAGGGCGATCGCCACCGCGCGCCGGTGGGGCGTCGAGAACACGATCACGATCGGCCTTTGCCTCATGGCCGCGGGCTACGTCGGCATGGGGCTGGCCCCGGTGGGCGATCGGCCGTGGTTCGTGATCGCGGGTGTCGTCGCCGGTGTCGGCAATGGGCTCACCATCCCGCTATCCGTCGACCGGATCATGGGTTCGGTCGAGCCGGCGTTCGCCGGCTCCGCCGCCGGGGTCAACGACATGGCGATCGAGCTCGGCGCGTCGGCGGGGATCGGTCTGTTGGGCACCGTCCAAGCGGTGTGGTTCGAGGCCCGCCGCCCCGACAGCTTGACGACCCCGCTCGCCGACATCGTCGACGAGCTCGACCGCGCCGCGTTTCGGAGCGCATCCGGTGCGGCGTTCATCGTCGCGGCGATCGTGGCGGCGCTCGCGATTCCGATCGCCCGCCTGACCCGCCGACGCGAGTCCGCGGGGCTCGAGGCCTAGCCGACCTCGAGGGCGGCGAACTTCTCGGCCAAGTAGTCCTTCGCCAAGATCGGTTCGTAGCGGGCGGGGTCGCTCGACGAGACACAGGTCGGGAACGGAGCGATCACGGCATTGGCGTCGGGCTCATGGAAGAAGACCAGGCTGATCAGTTCCTCATCGGGGGCATCGGCCGATGGTGGCAGGACCCGGTGCTCGTTGGAACACCAGCGATCGTTGGTCCACTGGCGAAGCATGTCGCCGGTGTTGACGATCAAGCTGTCGTCGATGATCGGGGCGTCGATCCAGTTGCCGTCGTCGTCTTTGACCTGAAGGCCGCCCAGCCCCGGCTCCCGGTCGAGGATCGTGATCGTTCCGAAGTCGGTGTGGGGGCCGATCCGGTACTGCCCGACCTCCGCCGCTGCATGGCGGTGAGGCCAGTACCAGTTCACGTTGCCCGTCGAGGTGGTCGAGCGGCACTGTCCGACGATCTCGCCCGGGTCGAGACCCAATGCCAGCGCGAAGAGCGTGAGCAGGTCGTCGGCGAGCAGGCGACACGCCCGCCAATAGGTTTCCGCCGCGGTCCGGAACGCCACGGGCGCGTCCGGCCACAGATTGTCGGCGTACAGGGTCGGGCTCGTGGCACGCGTCGCCTCGGGAAGCTCTTCGACGGTGCCGAAGGCGAAGGTCTCCTTCAGATCAGGGGGTGTCTCGATCCCGTAAGTGGCGGCGTTCGATTCACGACCCGGACCGATCCAACCTCGATACAGGCCGCCTTCGCCGGGGACGACGACGCTCTTGGCGGCCTCGGGGAGGTGGAAGAACTCGCGGGCATTCGCTCGCATGTCCTCGAGGACCGCAGGGTCGATGCCGTGGTTGACCACGACGAGGAAGCCGCATCGTTGGAGGTGGGCGTCGACCGTCGCGGCGAGCGCGCGGCGGTCGGCGTCGCTCCCGGCGAACCAGGGTTCGAGGTCGACGAGCGGGATGAAGTCGGTGGTCATGGGTATGGATCCGATCAGCGGGACTCTCGTGCGTAGGGCTGGGCGAGCGCAGCGGGGGCGGCGACCTTTCGCGCCCGACTGGGGCTGGCCGAGATTGCGACCACGACGACGTAGGCCGCAATGAACGGGATCATCTTCAAGAAGTCGGACGGAACGTCGACCTCCGCCAACTGCAGGGTGAAGCCGAGTCCGTTGAGCACGCCGTACATCACGGCGCCGATCAGTGCGATCCACGGTCGCCAGCCGGCGAGGATGACCAGGGCGACGGCGATCCAGCCGGCGCCGGCGGTCACCCCGTTCTGCCACGTGCCGACGATGGCCAGCGTGAGGTACGCACCGCCGAGCCCGGCCCCGAAGCCGCCGATCATCGTGCCGAGGTAGCGGATCTGCACGACGGGGATACCGGCGGCGTCGGCTGCGGCCGGATCCTCGCCGACCGCGCGGAACGCCAGCCCCGCCGAGGTCCGGTACAGCACGTAGGCGGTCGCGGCGACGAGCACGACGGCGAGGTAGACGATGATGTCGTGGCCGAGCAGGGTCGGACCGATGCCGGGGAGGTCTCGGATCGACTCGGGCAGCAGCGGGTTCACGTCGACGCCGTTCGGGGCCGACAGCACGCCGGGTTCACCGGCCGTGCCGATGAACGAGGACAGGCCCCCGCCGACGATCACCAACGACAACCCCGACACCGTCTGATCGACGCGAAGGGAGACGGCGAGGACGGCGTGCACGAGGGCGAGACCGGCGCCGGCGGCGCCGCCGGCGAGCATCGCCAGGGTCAAGCTGCCGGTTTCGATCCCTGCCCAGAAGCCGACGACCGCACCCATCAGCATCATGCCCTCGACGCCCAGGTTCATGACCCCGCAACGATTGGCGATGATCTCGCCGAGCGCGGCGAACAGCACCGGGGTCGCGACGGCGATCGCGCTCGCGATCGAGAGAATGACCACACTGTCGTTCATGTCGCTCCTGCGATCTCGGTTGTGGTTCCGGCCTCGTCGGCCGGCTCGGTCGCTTCGGCGGCGACCAGCTCCACCCTGTTGGTGACGAAGAACTCGCCGGCGGTGACGGTGAGGAAGATCAGTCCCTGGAGGAGGAACACGACCTCGACCTCGATGCCGATGCCCTGCAGACGGCTGCCGGAGGTGGCGATCGCGGCGAGGAACGTCGCGACCGGCACGACACCGAGCGGGTTGGAGCGGGCGACGACGGCCACGATGATCCCGGTGAAGCCGATGTCGGTGGCGAGCGAGTTCGGTTCGAGCCCTTTGCTGACGCCGCTGACTTCACTGACGCCGGCGATGGCGGCGAGCCCGCCGGAGATCGCGAGCACGGCGATCGTCTTCATCCGAACGCTCATCCCGGCGTAGCGGGCGCTGGAGGGGGAGTCGCCGATCGTGCGGATCTCGAAGCCCCAGGTGGTACGGCGGAGCACCCACCAGAGGCCGACGGCGCACACGATGGCGATGACGAAACCGAAGTGCAGCCGGCCGGAGAGCTCGGGCATGATCGCCGACTCGGGAAGGCGCTTGCCGCCGGGCACGGTCCGCTGCGGATCTCGCCAGAACGACTGGGATCCGAAGATCAGGTAGTTCATGAACGAGAGGGCGACGAAGTTCAGCATCAGCGTCGTGATGATCTCGTCGGCGTTGAACAGTGCCTTCGGCACCGCGGCGAACATCGCCCAGGCTGCGCCGGCGAGCGCCCCGAACGCGACCATCGCCCCGAGCATGATCACCATCGGGGTGCCGGCCGGGAGTGCCAGTCCGATCCAGCTCGCGGCGATGGCACCCATGTAGAGCTGCCCTTCCCCGCCGATGTTGTAGACCCGCATCTGGAACGCGACCGCCGCAGCGAGACCGGTGAGGATGAGCGGGGTCGCCAGCGCAAGGGTTCGGGTGAGCGGATCCCAGCCGTTGAGGCTGGCGTTGAACATCGTGCGATACGCCTCGAGGGGGTTGCTGCCCGAGACGGCCAAGAGGACGGCGCCGATCAACAGGGCGACGACGAGGGCGGCGAACGGCACGCCGAACCGAACCACGGGTCCGGCGAAGCCGCGTGGGGTGACGCGGATCCGGCCGCTCATGTCGCGCCCACCGGGTCGCTCGGACCGTCGGTCAGGTCGAGGTCGAGGTCGACGGCGTCCGTCGATGTACGTGTGTCGTCGGACTCCGCAGGTGCGGATCCGGTCATCAGGAGGCCGATCCGGTCGATATCGATCTCGTCGCGGGTGAAGCGGCCCACGATGCGCCCCTTGAACATCACGACCACGACGTCGGACATCCGGATGACCTCGTCGAGGTCCTCGGAGAAGACGAGGACACCCCGATCGGTTTCGCGCTCGTCGACGATGTGGGACCGAACCGCCTCGGCTGCGGCCATGTCGAGACCTCGGGTGGGGGCGGCGGCGAGCAAGACGTCGTGCACCTCGTCGAGCTCTCGGGCCAGGATCGCCTTCTGCAGATTGCCGCCCGACATCAACGACACGCGCATCCCGCGTCGATTGCCGCGGACGTCGAAGGCCTCGACCAGCCGTCTGGCCGTCGCCTCGATGGCCGACCACGAAAGCAGGCCCCTGCGGGAGTGCGGGGCTCGGTCGAAGTTCTTGAGGGCGATGTTGTGTTCGAGTTGCAGGCCAGGGGCCAGGCCGACACCGAGCCGGTCCTCGGGGACGTAGGCGAGCCCGGCCGCCATGCGGTCCTTGGGGCCGCCCGACGAGCAGTCGGTGTTGGACACGACGACGGTGCCGGCCGCGAGCGGTCGGAGTCCGGCGATCGCCTCCTGAAGTTCGCGCTGGCCGTTGCCCGCGACGCCGGCGACGCCGACGACCTCGCGCCGTCGCACCGTCAACGACACACCGTCGACCGCC
>JBCCWI010000046.1:0-33392 GCA_039193795.1 Actinomycetota bacterium
CCCCCGCACGGGTTCGTCCGGGCTGCACCGCAGCAGGCGGACGCACGAGAACCCCCGCACGGGTTCGTCCGGGCTGCACCCGCAGCAGGCGGATGCACTAGAACCCCGGCATGCGCTTCTCGTACGCCGAGCCGATGATCGACCCGACCTTCTACGCCCCGCTGGCCCGACGCGCCGAGGAGTTGGGCTTCGACTCGATGGTCGTGCCCGACTCGATCATGTATCCGGCCGAGAGCGACTCGACCTATCCCTACACCGCCGACGGCGACCGGGAGTTCCTGGAGGGCAAGCCGTTCATCGAACCGTTCACGCTCATCCCCGCGCTCGCCGCGGTCACCGAACGTCTCCGCTTCACGACCTTCGTGGTCAAGCTGCCGATCCGCAACCCGGTGATCGTCGCCAAGCAGGTCACGTCGCTCGGGGTCATCACCGGCGGCCGCTTCGGCTTCGGGGTCGGCACCAGCCCCTGGCCCGAGGACTACGCCGCCACCGCCACGCCGTGGGAACGTCGCGGGCGCCGGATGAACGAGATGATCGAGATCATCAACGGATTCGCGTCGGGCGAGTACTTCGAGTACCACGGCGAGTTCTACGACCTCGACGCCATGAAGATGTGCCCCGTGCCCGAGCAGCGGGTGCCGATCCTGATCGGCGGCCACTCCGACATGGCCCTGACCCGCGCCGCCCGGTTGGGTGACGGCTGGATGCACGCCGGCGGCGACGCCGACGAGTTGGCCCGCATGATGGCGGTGATCGACGAGCGACGGGCCGAACACGGCCGGGCCGACGAGCCCTTCGAGGTGCATGCGATCAGCCTCGACGCCTACTCGGTCGAGGGCCTCGAACGGTTGGAGGCCGCCGGGGTCACCGACGTGATCGTCGGCTTCCGCGACGCCTACCAGCCCGGGCCCGACACCCAGTCGCTCGACGAGAAGATCTCGATGATGGAGTGGTACGCCGGGGAGATCCTGGCCGCCGTGCGCTGACGGCTCACTCGGCGGCAGCCGGGTCGATGTAGAACGCCACCGTCCCGTCGGCCCAGAACACGTCGACGACCCCTGGGTGCTCGGCCATCTGTTCGATGAACGCGAGGTGGCCCTGGTCCTCGCGGATGAACCCGTTGAAGTACCAGGACGGCGTGCCACCCGCCTGTCGCACCAGTGCGTCACCGTCGAGCAGCGGATCGGCGTACGGCTCGGGGAGGATCCCGAGACCGACCTGTGGACCGTAGAAGTCGTAGAGGTGGACCGACTCGCGGGAGTAGATGATCGACTCGCCCGGCTGGTGCCTCGCCGCGATCCACGAAAGCGCCGCCTCGGAGCCGTACTGACGGCTGGGTGAGCCGATCACCTGGAGCGCACCGACGGCGGCGACGATCACGACGGCGGAGGCCATGACGCCGACGGTCACGTCGATCGTGCGGTCGACGGCGTTGCGTCGGAGCGGTCGTCGCTCCACGAGGACGTCGAGCCCGTGGGCTGCGGCGACGAACACGAGGGGGACCGCATGGATCAGCAGGCGTCAGCGGAGCGGGTACAGATCGACGACCGCCGCCAGCGAGAAGGCGACAGCCACGATCACGATGACCGGCACGACCGCCCACCACTGCGCCGACGCCGCCGATCGCTCGTGACGCCGCCGCACGGCGACGACGGCTCCGCCCGCGATCAGCCCCCACAGCGCGAGCGAGACCAGCACCGGAACGGCGGAGAACACGTCGCTGCGGATCTCGTGGCCGGCGATCCCGACGCTCAGCAGCGCGAGGTCGCCGGCGCCGACGGCGGTCTCGGCCCACCATCGCAGCGCCGACCCGTCGGTCGGGAGCGGGGCGAAGGCATCGGCCCAGAAGCCCTCCATCATGTCCGGCTCGACCCGCAGCGAGTAGGCCAGCAAGCCGATCTGAGCGACGGCGAGTACCGCACCCGGCAGCCAGAGCTTGCGCATCGCAGCGCCGGTGCCGAGGCGGCTCACCTCGTCGCCGAACCACAGCAGCCCGAGCAGCGGCACCAACAGCAGTGCCGGCATGCTGATGGCCAGGAAGGCCAGTCCGATCGCGACCCGTGCGATCGTGCCGATCCGGCGGCGCTCGGCGACGACCAGCGCGGCGACCATCGACACCGATGCCTCGAGGCCGTACTGCTTGAGCTCTGCGGCGTAGTGGATCAACACCGGCGACCACGACACGGCGGCGACGAGCAGCACCTGGGCGGCGAGCGAACGGAGATGGCGCTGGGCGTAGACGACGGCGACCACGACGAGCGCCACGCCGCCGAGGAAGGGGAACGACCGCAGGATCCACTCCTGGGACGACGCCGACTCGGCGAGATGACCGAGCGCCCAGAACCCCGCCGGTGCCAGCTGGTTGCGCGGCGAGCCGTCGACGAGAGACTCGGCGAGCGTCTGCTGTTGCAGGTCGAGCGCGACGAAGGTCTCGTCCAACCAGAGCGAGCGACCGGCGGCGAGTTGTCGAACGCGAGCCACGACGCCGACCGCGGCGATCAGCCAGAGCGCCGTCCGCGCTGCGGTGCGCGCCGAGGGGTCATCCACGGGTCGGAGGCTAGCGCCGGTGTACCGCCGGACTCAGGGCTCGCAGCTGCGGATCGCCTCGGCGAGGAAGCTGTCGCTCGCCGCCGCGACGGCGGGATCGGGCGACACCGAGATGGCGAAACCGACACACTCGGCGACCGTCCGGCCGAGGCCGCCGCTGACGAGGCGTTCGATCTCGGCCTCGATGTCGACGTCGAGGCCGCCGCCCTCGGCCTCGTCGAGGCCGGCCACGTCGTTGCCGATCACGCCGGCGGTGGTGTCGTCGACGAACACGCACGACGCGGACACCCGCGCGAGATCGGCGAGTTCGTCTTCGCTGATCTCGGCGTCGACCCCGGTCACCTTGGCGAACGAGAGCACGCCGTCGGCGCCGTCGACGATGCATTCCGCCCGCTCCCGCGACACCCCGTCGAGGACCAGCACCTCGATGGCTTCATTGCGGCTCACCGAGACGTCCTCGGCACAGCCGGCGGCCGCGGTGGCGACGAGCGCGATGGTGGCGAGCCCCCGCCGGGCGGTGCGGCGGCCGATCATTCCACCAGCCGCAACCCCGCGGGCACGTCGGTGCGGGCGCCGGGAACGAGGTCGACGGTGAAGGCCATGCGATGGCCGGGATAGACGTGTTCGCTGAACAACACGTTCTCCCCATCGGCAGATCGAGTCACCCGTTCACAGATCAGCACCGGTGATCCGACCGGCACCCTCAGAAGGTCGGCGTCCTCGGCCGACGCGGCACCGGCGACGATGCTCTGGCTGGCGCCGGCCAGGTGCAGACCGGCGGTCTCGGCCAACAGCTCGTAGAAGGGTCGAGCCTCGACGTCATCGCGCGACAGCGACGAGCCGAGGGCCTCGGGGCACCACACGGTGACACGGGCGAACGGTTCGCCGTCCGCGAGGTTCAGGCGCCGGACCTCCAGCACCCGATCGGTGCCGAGGGCGGTGACGGCCGCCGGCGGCGCGGTGCCGAACGAGAAGTCGAGGACCTGGCGGGCCGCGGTCACACCGGTGGTGGCGAGCTGATGCTCCAACGTGTCGAGTTCGTCGAGGGGTTGACGGACCTGGTCGGCGGTGGCGTACCAGCCGAGTCCCTGTCGGCTGGCCAGCAGTCCCTCGTCGCGCAGCTGCTCGAGGGCACGACGGACCGTGACCCGGCTGGCGTCGTACTCGGCGCCGAGGCCGGACTCCGACGGCAGGAGCCGGCCGGCGGCGAATTCGCCGGCGAGGATGCGGGTCCGGACGGCGTCGGCGATCTGTTGGTAGCGAGGCGTTCGCACTTGTCTTCTACTTGTATTAGATGGACGGCACCGGTAGCATGGAGGATGTCAGCAGCCAGGCGCAACCCCCACCCGCTCTAGGCTGCCACGAGAAGCACCCTGCGGGCGCGCAGCATCGGTCCGCAGTTCGCGAGAGGAACCGAGCATGGCTGTCGCAGCATCCACCCCCATCGACCTCATCCACGGCGTCTACGCGACCCTCGACGAACGCATCGGCGCCGGTCGAGCTCGCCTCGGACGGGCGTTGACCCTGTCCGAGAAGATCCTGATCAACCACCTCGACCGGCCTGACCAGGAACTCGAACGAGGCGATTCCTACGTCGACCTTCGGCCCGACCGCGTCGCGATGCAAGACGCCACGGCCCAGATGGCGTGGCTGCAGTTCATGACCGCCGGGCTCGACGAGGTCGCCGTCCCCACCACCACCCACTGCGACCACCTGATCCAGGCACGGATCGACGGCAAGCGCGACCTGATGGCGGCGGTCGACAACAACGAGGAGGTCTACGACTTCCTCGAGTCGGTCTCGGCCCGCTACGGCGGCGGCTTCTGGAAGCCCGGCTCCGGGATCATCCACCAGGTGGTGCTCGAGCAGTACGCCTTCCCCGGCGGGATGATCATCGGCACCGACTCCCACACCCCGAACGGCGGCGGGATCGGCATGATCGCGGTGGGTGTCGGCGGCGCCGACGCCGTCGACGTCATGACCGGCTTCCCCTGGAACGTCCGCTGGCCCAAGCTGATCGGCGTCGAGCTCACCGGCGAATTGTCGGGCTGGGCGGCGCCCAAGGACGTCATCCTCAAGGTCGCGGAGATCCTGACGGTGAAGGGCGGCACCGGCGCCATCGTCGAGTACTTCGGACCCGGCGCCGAGAGCCTCAGCTGCACCGGCAAGGCCACGATCTGCAACATGGGCGCCGAGATCGGCGCCACGACCTCGATCTTCGCCTACGACGACGCGACCAGCCGCTATCTCAAGGCCACCGGCCGCGAGGAGATCGACGACGCCGCTCGCCAAGTCGCCCACCACCTCCGCGCCGACGACGAGGTCTACGCGAACCCGAGCGCGTACTTCGACCAGGTCATCGAGATCGACCTCGACGAACTCGAACCGCTCATCAACGGTCCCCACACGCCCGACCTCGCCCGCCGACTGTCCGAGCTCGGCCCCGAGGCGAGCGCGGCCGGTTGGCCGCTCGAGATCTCCGCCGCCCTCGTCGGTTCGTGCACCAATTCCTCCTACGAGGACATCTCGCGCGCGGCGTCGATCGCCCGAGACGCCGCGGCGAAGGGGCTGCGGGCACAGGTGCCGTTCATGGTGACCCCGGGCTCGGAGTCGACGATGCGCACCATCCAACGCGACGGCTTCCTCCAGCCGTTGGAGGCGATGGGGGGTGTCGTGCTCGCCAACGCGTGTGGCCCGTGCATCGGCCAGTGGAAGCGCGACGACCGCGAGGGCGCCGAGGGTACGGCCAACACGATCGTCACCAGCTACAACCGCAACTTCCCGAAGCGCAACGACGGCGACGCCGCCACCCTCGCGTTCGTCACCTCACCCGAGACGGTGGTGGCGTTGGCACTGGCCGGAACGCTCGACTTCGACCCCCGCACCGACACGCTCACCAACGCCGACGGCGACGAGGTCCGCCTCGCGGTCGGCGACGCGATCGAACTCCCCGACGGCGGGTTCGAGGACGGGACGTCGATGTTCCTGCCGCCCCCCGAGGACGGCTCCCACATCGAGGTGAAGGTCTCGCCGACCTCGGATCGGCTCCAACTGCTGGCCCCGTTCGACCCGTGGGACGGCGAGGACTACGAGGATCTGCCCGTGCTCGTCAAGGCGCAGGGCAAGTTCACGACCGACCACATCTCGATGGCGGGGCCGTGGCTGAAGTACCGCGGCCATCTCGAGAACATCTCCGGCAACCTGTACCTCGGCGCGGTCAACGCCTTCCGCCGCCCCGACGGCTCCGAGTACGAGGTCGGCCACGGGAAGTCCGCCATCGACGGTTCGGTGAAGCTCTTCCCCGAACTGGCGAAGGACTACCACGAGGCCGGCATCCGCTGGGTCGTGATCGGCGACGAGAACATGGGTGAGGGCTCCAGCCGCGAGCACGCCGCCATGGAACCCCGGTTCCGAGGTGGGGTCGTGGCGATCGCCCGCTCGTTCGCTCGCATCCACGAGACCAACCTGAAGAAGCAGGGCATGGTGCCGCTGACCTTCGCCGACCCGGCCGACTACGACCGCATCGACGAGGACGACCGCATCGCGGTGCGCGGGCTCGCCGATCTGGCCGAGGATCAGCCGGTCACCGTGGAGATCACCAAGCCCTCGGGTGAGACGATCTCGTTCCTCACCAACCACACGTTCAGCGACGAACAGATCGAGTGGTTCAAGGCCGGCTCGGCGCTCAACATCATCAAGGCCCGAACCGCAGGCTGATCGTCGCCATACGACGTGATGCCCTGCTCCCGGCTCACCACGCCGTTCGATCAGGTGAAGACCCGGGTACAGCTGTCGCCGGCCCAGAGGCTGGTGACGACACCCTCGGGGTCGAGGCCGAGGGTGGTGCCGTTGAGCACGCCGCCGGTCTGTGGGTTGGTGATCGCGAAGATGCCCACGATGTCGTCCTCGAAGGGCGGCACGAGCACGAACGCACCCGGGAACGTCACGTCGAGGAATCCGACGGTGGACGACTCGCCGAGTCCCTCGGGGGTGACCAGTCCGGTCGGGTCTCGGTGGCCGTCGGCGTACCACTGGGTGAACACGAGTGGGGACTCCGGGTCGTCGTCGGCGCTGGTGAAGACGAGTTCGAGGTCGCCGTAGCGCACGAATCGGGCGCTCGGCCCAGCGCAGAAGTCGTTGACGGTCGGGCCGGAGTCGCTGTCGGGCTCACCGAGCACGCCATCGATCGCACCGAGCACCGTCGCTTCATTCTGCCCGAACAACACGAGCACACCCGTGTCGAACTGGAGCCCGGTCTCGCCGAGCGTGACCGGGCCCGGCGAGGCGATGCGGACCGGGGTGGTGGTGGTGCTCGTCGTGCTGGTCGACGAGGTGCTGCTGGTGGAGGTCGACGACGTCGTGGACGTGGACGAGGTCGTGGTCGTCGCCTCGGTGGTCGTCGTCGCCGCCTCGGTCGTGGTCGTGGTGGCCACCTCGGTCGTGGTCGTGGTGGTCGCCTCGGGCGCGGTCGTCTCGGTGTCGCCGTTGCGGCTGAGGAGGAAGATGGCGGCGCCGACGAGCGCAACCGCCACGACGGCGAGGATCGGGCCGATGGGCACCGTGCGCTCGGGGATGGGCTGGAGCGGCGGCGGGGCGATCATCGCCGCCGGTGCCGGCGCGGGAGCGGCCGGACGTGGTCGAGGCGCCTGGGCGGCCCCCGATTCGGGCACGTCGCGGACGGGCGGGACGGCGGGTTCGGCGGGCTCGTCGAACACCGAGACGGGGCCATCGGCCACGGGCGGGGTGACCGTGGGCTGCTCGGGAGCGGTCATCTGCCCGAGATCTTCGGCGGTCACCAGCGGCGGCGGCGTGTCGAAGGAGCCGACCAGGGCAGCGCCGACCGCATGCATGGTGCCGTCCCCGCCCTGACCTCGGGCGATGGCGAGGCTCTCGGGCACGAGACCGACGTCGGTGTACCCGGCCGCGTTGGCGGCGGCCACGACGTTGTCGCGTTCGACGGCGACGAACTCGTCCGGCACCACGATCGCCAGTCGGGAGGGGGCGGTGCCCGCGATGGTGGCCGCCCGACCGACGACATGGGTGATGACCGCGGTGAGCGCGCCGGTTCGACCGCGGCCCGCCCGCTGGAGCGGATCGGTGACGACGGGTCCGTCGGCGTCGCGGGCGGCATCGCCGACGAGAACCGCCCCGTCGGCACCGGCGGCGACGGCGGCCGCGGTGCTGGGACCGGACGCGCCGAGCGGGATCTCGCGAGCCTGCGGCGGGTCGCCTTCGGCGAGCGCGGCGGCGATGGTCTCGGGGCCGACGTGGATGCCGAGGGTGGAGGTCACGGGTGGTGAGCGTACGCCGCACGTGGGCCGAAAACGAAGAAAAGCGGCTGGCGATGTTATGGGGGGACTGCCAGCCGCTTCTCTGCGACCATTCGGTGGGGGAACCGCTGGTCGGGTCCGGACTCGGTGGTTTGGGGGAACCGAGGAACCGTTGTTACTCCTGAGTACAACACATCAGCACCCATCGTTCCAACAGTTTCGACCGATATGTGGCATCATTCACAGCGATGGATCTCCGACAGCTCCACGCCCTGCTCGCCGTCGCCGAACACCAGTCGTTCTCGGCAGCCGCGCGAGCCCTCCACACGGTGCAGTCCAACGTGTCGACCCACGTCGCCCGACTCGAGAAGGAACTCGGTTCGACCCTGATCGATCGGGCCCGCGGCGAGCTCACCCCCGAGGGCGAGATCGTCGCCGATCGGGCCCGCCGGGTGATCGGTGAGCTGCGGTCGATCGAGCACGATCTCGCCTCGATGCGCGACGAGGTCAGCGGGCACGTCCGGCTCGGGGTGATCGGCACGACGGCTCGCTGGATGGCCGCACCGATGCTCGAGGCGCTGCATGCCTCGTTCCCCCGCATCGAGCTGGTGATCATCGAGGCGACCACCACGTCGCTGCTCCCCCAGCTCGTCAGTGAACGCCTCGACGCCGCTGTCGTGAACCTCCCCGTCGACCACCCCGACGTCGACTCCCGGCCGCTGTTCGAGGAGGACCGAATCGTCGTCGCCCCGCTCGGCCACCCGCTGGCCGAGTACGACCGGCTCACGCTCGCCCAGCTCGCGGCCCACCGCGTGCTCATGCCGCCGTCGGGCACCGCCTTCCGCGACGAGATCGAGACCGATGCCCGGCGGGCCCGCGTCGAACTCCAGACGCTGGCCGAGGTCGACGGTCTGCGGCTCCTCACCTCGATGGCGTTCCAGGGCTACGGCCCCGCGCTCGTGCCAGCGAGCGCGGCGCCCCGCTACCTCTCGGGCGATTGGGTGCGCCTGCCCGTCGACGATTTGTCGCCCCGAGCGGTCGGCATCGCGGTGCCGCGGCGGTCACCGCCGTCCGCCCCCACCCGGGCGGCGATCGACTCCCTCATCACCCTCGTCACCACCACCGCACCCGACCTGGCGGCGATCCGCCCGACGGTGGTCGAACCGTCGTAGCGCGACCCTCGGTGGGCTAGGTTGACCGACCGATGACCGCCACGGATCCCGCCCCGAGCGACGCCCAGCTACGGGCCCGCGCGACCGGATTCGTCCGCGCCGGCGTTCGGAGCCTCGACGGCCGCCGTGTCATCGAGGTCGACGCCCGCGGCACCCGCAACGCCGGCGCCCTGAGCCGCTCCGACGGGCAGTCGATCGCCGCCGGCGCCCGGGCGGCCCGGGAGCAGCGACTCCCACTGCTGATCCGGATCGCCTCGAGCGGCGCCGACGCCGCGGAGGGCGTCGCGGCGCTCGACGGCTGGGCCGGTGCCGCACGGGAACTCACCGCCAACAGCGGCGGCGTCCCCTCGGTCGCGATCGTCAGCGGACCAACGGTCTCGGGTCCGGCGCTCATGCTCGGCCTGGTCGACCACGTCATCATGACCGCCGACGCTTACGCCTTCGTCTCCGGGCCGATGATGGTCGAGGAGTTCACCGGCGTCCCGATGAGCAAGGAGGAACTCGGCGGACCGACGGTGCACGACCGCAACTCCGGCGTCGCGTCCTTCGTCGTCGAGGCCGAGGCCGACGCCGACGCCCTGGCGGCCGAGCTGCTGTCGTTCCTGCCCGATCACACCGACGATCACCCACCGGTCGCCCCGTGCGCCGACCCGACCGATCGGCCGACCCCGGACGCCTACGAGGTGTTGCCGCCGTCCGCCAACGGCTCCTACGACGTGCGCGACATCATCGCGGCCGTCGTCGACGACGGATTCCTCCTCGAACCGCACGCCAACTGGGCTGCCAACCTCGTGACCGCGTTCGCCACGATCGGGGGCCGGCCGATCGGCATCGTCGCCAATCAGCCGCAGACCGTCGCGGGCACCCTCGACATCCCGGCGAGCCAGAAGGGCGGACGCTTCGTCGCGTTCTGCGATGCGTTCAATCTCCCCCTCGTCACCGTCGTCGACACGTCCGGTTTCTACCCGGGCAAGGACACCGAGTGGCGCGGCATGATCCGGTACGGCGCCCAGATGGCCTTCGCCTACGCGCGAGCGACCGTGCCCCGCGTCAACCTCACGACGCGCAAGTCCTACGGCGGCGCTTACATCGTCATGGACTCCAAGCGCATGGGCAACGACCTCGCCCTCGCCTGGCCCTCGGCGGAGATCGCCGTGATGGGCGCCAAGGGCGCCGTCGAGATCCTCCACCGCCGCAACACCCCCGAGGAGCGGCTCGAACTCGAGACGGCCTACGAGGAGCGACTCCTCAACCCCTACATCGCCGCCGAACGGGGCACGATCGATGCCGTGATCGACCCGGCCGAGACCCGCGCCGAGATCCACGCGGCGTTGACGATGCTGGCGGGCAAGCGGGAACGCCTGCCGCGCCGCCGCCACGACAACACGCCGCTGTAGCGGCCGCAGGTTCGGCCGAACTTCGCGCCTGTGGGTGTGCCGAGCACCCCGTCGACCGTCTAGATTCAAGGCTCGTGCCCGACCACCCCCGGCGGGCCGAGCGAACACCAGCGTGGCGGCCACCCCCGGCCCTGCGACGAACACAGAGAGCGGGAGCGCCGTGGCAGAGAGCATCACCATCACCGACAACCGGACGGGTGAGTCGCTCGAGATTCCGATCACGAACGGCGGCGTCGACGCCGCCGAATGGCGCAAGTTGCTGCCGGGCATCTGGTTCCACGACCCCGGCTTCGCGACCACCTCGGCCGCCGAGAGCGCCATCACCGAACTCGACGGCGACAACGGCATCCTCCGCTACCGCGGCTACCCGATCGAGCAGCTGGCCGAGCAGAGCACCTTCCTCGAGGTCTCGTATCTGCTGCTCAACGGCGAACTGCCCTCCCAGGACGAACTGGACGCCTTCGTCCACCAGGTCACCCACCACACGTTCGTCCACGAGAAGTTCCGGCGCCGCATGTACGACGCCTACCACTACGACGCCCACCCGATGGGCCTGCTGATGTCGGGCGTGTCGGGGCTGTCGACCTTCTATCCCGAGTCCAAGGACATCGACGATCCCGAGGTTCGTGCGCTCAACGCCGCCCGGCTGATCGCCAAGATGCCGACCCTGGCCGCCTCGGCGTTCCGCCACCGTCAGGGTCAGCCGTTCGTCTACCCCGACAACGATCTCGGCTACAGCGCCAACTTCCTCAAGATGATGTTCGAGATCGGCACCCCCTACGAGGTCGATCCCGCCTTCGAGAAGGCGATGGAGATCCTGCTGATCCTCCACGCCGATCACGAGCAGAACTGCTCGACCACCACGGCGCGCGTCGTCGGCTCCTCCCACACCGACCCCTACACCGCGATCGGTGCGGCGGCCGGCGCGCTCTACGGCCCCCGGCACGGCGGCGCCAACGAGGCGGTGCTCAACATGCTCGACGAGATCGGCACCTACGAGAACGTCGAGCCGTTCATCGAGGGCGTGAAGGAGGGCAAGGAGCGCCTGATGGGCTTCGGCCACCGGGTCTACAAGAACTACGACCCGCGGGCTCGCATCATCAAAGACGCCGCCCACGACGTGTTCGCCGTCACCGGCACCAACCCGCTGCTCGACATCGCGCTCAAGCTCGAAGAGGTGGCGCTCGAAGACGACTACTTCGTCAGCCGCCGGCTCTACCCCAACGTCGACTTCTACAGCGGCCTGATCTACGAGTCGATGGGCTTCCCCCGCGACATGTTCACGGTGCTGTTCGCGATCGGCCGCACGCCGGGCTGGCTCGCCCACTGGGACGAGATGCTCAGCCAGAACAGCCGCATCGCCCGCCCCCGCCAGCTCTACACCGGCAGCGGCGAACGCGACTACGTCGCCATCGGCGACCGCTGAGCCCGACCCTCCGCAACCGGCTCGGCCGCCTGCGCCCCAGCCGGCTCGAACTCGTCAGCGTCCACCTGCCCAAGACGGCGGGCACGTCGTTTCGGCGTGCGCTCGAGCACGTGTACGGCGACGACCTCGCCGCGGTGTACGACGGCATCGGCGTCGACGGCCGGGCCTACCGGGCCGTGCACGGCCACTTCCGACCCGCCCAGTTCTGGAGCGCCGCCCGCAACGCCGCGATGATCCTGTGGATGCGCGATCCGGTCGACCGGATCGTGTCGCACTTCGACTTCTGGTCCGGGATCCCCGAGGGCGCCGACAACGCCAACCACGCCCACTTCAAACGCAGCGGAATGTCGCTGGCGGAGTTCGCGGCGTGGGACGTCATCTCGACCGAGTTCGAGCAGATGTACCTCGACGGGGTCGCCGGACCGGAGGACTTCGCCTTCGTCGGCTTCACCGATCGCTACGACACCGACCTCGAGCGGCTCGCCGATCTGCTCGACTGGCCCGAGCTACCACCGGCGCAGACCGCCAACGTCACGCCCGGTGAGCGCACCATCGTCGACGACGACACCCGCCGGGTGATCGAGGCCCATCACCGCGTCGAGATCGAGTTCTATCGGCGAGCGCGCGACCGGGCGGTCTGACCCGTCAGGGATTCTGGACGTCGATGATCAGCTTGCCGGCGTTCGCGTTCTCGCCCATCCGGGTGTGGGCCGCGGCGATGTCGTCGATCGGGTAGCGGGAGTCGATCACCGGTGCGAGCGTGCCGGTCGCCACGTGGGGCAGCAGCTGAGCCGCGAACTCGCGGGTGATGGCGATCTTCTCCTCGATCGGGCGGGCGCGCAGGGTCGTGCCCGTGACCGACGCCCGCTTCATCAACAAGCTGCCGACATCGAACGGCACCGGCTTCCCGGCCATCACGCCGACCTGGATGATCCGACCGCCCATGGTCACGGCAGCGACGTTGCGCGGCAGGTATTCACCACCGATGACGTCGAGCACGACGTCGACCCCGGCCCCGTTGGTCGCTCCCTTGACCGCCTCGACGAAGTCCTCGGCCTGGTAGTCGATGACCAGATCGGCGCCGAGTCGACGGCAGACGTCGTGCTTACCCGCCGATGCGGTCACCGCGATGCGGGCGCCCAGCGTCTTGGCGATCTGGATGGCGGCCGTGCCGACTCCCGACGCCCCGGCGTGCACGAGCGCCCACCGGCCGCTGGTGAGCCCGCTCTGGCGGACGAGCGCGTCCCAGGCGGTGATGAACACCTCGGGGAATGCGCCGGCGTCGGTGATCGGCAACGCTTCGGGCACCGGCATCGCCAGACGTTCGTGGATGGCGAGCTTCTCGGCGTAGCAGCCGCCGTTGTTGATGCCCATCACGAGATCGCCGACCGCGTGCTCCGACACCCGCTCTCCGACCGCAGCGACCCGACCGGCGAATTCCAGACCCGGGATCTCGTGCACCATGGGTGGCCCCGGGTACAGACCCATCCGCTGGAGCAGATCGGCCCGGTTGACGGCGGTCGTGACGACGTCGACCAGTACCTCCTCGGGGCCCGGCGTGGGGTCGGGCACCTCCATCAGCTGCAGGACCTCGGGCCCACCCTTCTCTTCCAGCACGACAGCGCGCATGGGGCCTCCTCAGGCGGTGATCACGGATTCGACGAGCTCACGGTTCGGGGAATCGGAACTCGTGGGGATAGGGGAAGAAGTTCGGGCGCTCGCCGGCGTTGTGGCGGTCCTTCATCTCCTGCCAGAACTCGACGGTGGAGATCTCGGGGTGGATCTGGTCGAAGACCTCACCGACGATGCGCGGCGAGCGGAGGTACGTCCGGAACTCCTCGGGGAAGACGTCGTCGGGTTCGACGGGGAACCACGGTTGGTCGAGCATCTCGTCCTCGTAGGACTGGCTCACCGGCATCTTCCGGAAGTTGACCTCCGACAGCAGGGCCAGCTCGTCGTAGTCGTAGAACACCACGACGCCGTGTCGGCTCACCCCGAAGTTCTTCGGGAACAGGTCGCCCGGGAAGATGTTGGCCGACGCGAGGTCCTTGATCGCATGGCCGTAGTCGATGGCCGCGTCGCGAGCCCGGTCGGGGGCCATCTCGCGCAGGTACAGATCGAGCGGGTAGAGGCGACGCTCGGTGTAGACGTGGTGCAGGATCACCTCGTCGTCGGTGACGGTGACCGCACGCGAGCAGTCCTGACGCAGCTCGTCGATCAGCTCCTCGTCGAACCGATCCCGATCGAAGCTCAGGTTGGTGAACTCCTGGGCGTCGACGAGACGACCGACCTTGTCGTGATCGAACACGAGCTTGTAGCGGCGCTGGACGTCCTCGGGCGTGGTGCGCTTCGACGGGGGGAAGCGGTCCTTGATGATCTTGAACACGACGTCGAACGACGGGAGCGTGAACACCGCCATGACCATCCCGCGAGCACCGCGAGCGCGTTCGAACCGGGTGTTGGAGTGCTCCATGTGGCGATAGAGCGCCCGGAAGAGGTTGGTCTTGCCGTGGGCGGAGTAGCCGATCGAGGTGTAGAGCTCCGCCACCGGCTTCACCGGCAACAGGCTCTTGAGGAAGGCGACGACCGCCGCCGGCCGGCGCGCCAGGACGTGGAAGTACGAACGCGTGTACCCGAACAGCCGGCTGGCCGACAGCTCGGTGAGTAGCACCGCATCGACCCGCACACCGCCGCTGCGCGTCACCGCGACCGGGAGGATGATCGGGTTGACCCGGTTGAGCCATCGCAGGCGGCCGACGAGGTAGGCGCCCTTGTTGCGGTAGAACACCGGGCGGAGGATGTCGATCGAGTCGACGAGCCCGTCCCAGATCTCGTCGAGCACGAGCTGGACGTCGGCGGTGATGCGCTCGACGTCGCGCTCGATGTCCTCGAACTGGCTGGCGAGCGGTGAGTGCTCCAGGATCTGCCGGAACGCTTCGGCCAGCGACTCGTCGACGGGGAAGTTGCGGTACTCCCCGCGGGTGCCGTCGTCGGCGGGCAGCGCGGTCGGGCCCAACCACAGGAATTCGAGGCTGATGTCGAGACCGATCACCTCGAACAGCCGACGGGTCACCGAGTTGTAGAACGTCTCGGCCAGCTCGAAGTCCATGCGCTTGCCGACGAGGGCCACGTAACGCCGGCGGGCCTCGACCCACTGGTGCTTCGCGACCTCGGGATCGTCGGACAGGATCAGCCGGGCGGCGTCGACGGCGGCCCACACGCCCTTCTTGTGGAGCCCGAGGCGTTCGGTGTTGTCGTCGAGGTGTTCGTCCCATTCGCGATTGAGGAAGCGGTTCGCCGCTCGATGGGTGACCTCGAGGTAGGCGTCGTGATAGGCGACGAAGCTGTCGTGCAGCAGCAGGGCCAGACGCTCGACGGCGGGGTCGGCGGCGGAGGGGGCGAGGGATCCGATCTCGGTCACGGCCGGCTCACCCTACCGGGGTCAGATGATCGGGGGCCGACCGAGTCGGGTCATCCTGACCACGGTCCGCCAGCCGATCCGGTCGGCGGGGGTCGGCGCCGGCTGGCGCACACCGTCGCGCAGCCCGCGCAGCACGTCGCGCCGCGCCGCCGTGCTCGGCGCCCGCACCGTCATCAGCACGCTCCACACCGCGAGGTAGATCGGCCGCAGCGCGAGGGGGAGCCGGCGTCGGGCCAACCACACCCGGTTCCGGGCGGTGCGTACGAAGGCCGCCCCGTGACGGGCCGGCACGGTCGCGGGGTGATGGACGACCGCGTCGGGCAGGTAGTGGATCGCCCGATCGCGGTCGAGCAGTGCCCACGCCAGGTCGGTCTCCTCCATCGAGTAGAAGAACGGACCCGGATACCCGCCGACGGTCTCGAAGTCGGTGCGCCGGATCGCGCAGGCTCCCCCGAGGAAGGTCGTGACGTCGCCCGCTCGCTGCGGGTCACCGGCGCGCAGGCGGGGCACGTGGCGGCGCTGGGTGACGCCGGTGGCCTCGTCGACGATCCGCATCGACACGACCGCGAGTTCGGGGCGGGCGTCGAAGGCCGCGAGCACGTCGGCGACGACGGTGTCGGAGAGGCAGCGGGCGTCGTCGTCGAGGAAGAACAGCACCTCGCTCGTCGCTGCCATGGCGCCCTCGTTGCGGCCCTCACAGATGCCGACGTTCTGGGGCAGGTGCACGGTCGTCGCACCGTCGATCGGATCGAGTTCGACACCGTTGCCCACGACGATGATCTCGGCGGCGGCGACCGACTGGGTGCGGATCGACTCGACGGCTGCGGCGACCTCGGTCGGGCGGTCGCCCATCGTCAGGATGATCCAGCTGTGGGTGGCCCCCATGGGTCTGCTTTCGCTCGATGAACAGCCGGTCGACACAGGCGATGGCGTCCGGCGACCACGCTACTCTCGCCGACCGCCACGACACCCCGGGGGTCAGGTCACCCGCATCAGGCGGGCGATCATGTTGCGCAACACGTCGGTCGAGCCGGAGTACACGAGCCCGCCGACGGCGTCGCGGAGCTGACGCTCGACCCCGAACTCGGTGACGTAGCCGCGTGCACCGTGCACGGTCGCGGCATCGAGCGACGATTCGATCGCAGCGTCGGCGGCTGCCACCTTGGCGATCGACGCCGCCAGGCTGAGCCCGTTGCCGGTCGCTTCGGCGAGGGCGGCGCGATACAGCAGGAGACGCGCCGTCTCGTGACGCTGCTTCATCGCCACGATCCGGTGCGACACCGCCTGATAGTTGGCGATCGGCTCGCCACCCTGCTCCCGGGTACGGGCGAAGGCGATCGTCTCGTCGAGCTGGCGCTCCATCGCCCCGATCTGCGGAGCGAACACATAGGCGCGTTCGATGTCGAGGATCGAGGAGAAGATGCGGGCGCCGGCCCCTTCCTTGCCGAGCAGTGTCTCGGGGCCGAGCCGCACGTCGTGGAACTCGATGTCGCCGAACGGGGTGGTGCGCATGCCCATCTTCTCGCGCAGCTCGCCGCGCTCGACCCCCTCGGCGTCCATCGGGACGAGGAATGCGGAGATCCCCCAGCTTCCGGCGTCGGGGTTGGTCGAGGCGAACGTGATGCACAGGTCGGCGACCGGCCCGAATGTCAGGTACGCCTTGTGCCCGTTGAGGACATAGGAGCCGTCGTCGTGACGTTCGGCGGTGGCGCTGAGGGCGAAGGCGTCGGATCCGGACTCCGGTTCGGTCATCGCCAGGGCGGCGAACAACGAGCCGTCGAGGAGGCCAGGGAGCCATCGCGCCCGCTGCTCGTCGTCCCCGAAGTTCACCAGCGCCACCTGGGTGCTCATCAGCTGACTCGCCAGCGCGAAGGTCAGACCGTTGTCGGCGCATCCGTAGCCCAGCCCCTCCAGCGTCAGCAGCATCGTGGCGGTGTCGGCGCCTCGCCCGCCGTACTCCTCGGGAACGATCAGGGACTGCACGCCGTACTCGGCGCAGGCCCGCCAGTCCTCCCAGGCGAAGAACGACGCGTGATCGGCGTCGACGAGATCGTGGCGGGCGAGGTGCTCCGCCGCCCACGCCGCGGCGTCACGCTTGATGGGATGGTCGAGATCGGCCATCGCCTCGGCGATTGCGAGCAGCGCACCGTCGGCATCAGCCACGGTTCCTCCGTAGGGTCTATCGGCAGGACATGATTGGGCCGACACTAGCGAGCACGACCGACCCGGGAGGTCACGGGCGATGACACCCACGACGTTGAGCGAGCTGCTCGAGGTCGCACCGACGGATCCCGATGCGGACGCCCTGAGCGACGGCACCACCCGGCTGACCTGGGCGCAGTACCGGGACCGGGTGGCCCGCACCGCTGCGGTGCTGATCGACCTGGGCGTCGCCCCCGGCGACCGGATCGGCGTCCACCTGCCCAAGTCGATCGACTCGTTCGTCACCGTGCATGCCGTCCTCCGCGCCGGGGCGGCGATGGTGCCCCTCGACGCGATGGCGCCGCCGGCTGCCACCACGACCGTCATCGACGAGGCCGGGATCGACACGCTCGTCAGCGCCGCTCCTGCGTCGATCCTCGAGGCGTTCGGCCAGGCCGGTGTGCGATCCGTCGTCCGCCTCGGGGCGGAGGAGGGACCGGTCGACGGCCTCGTGGTCCGCAGCCGCGCCGACGTGGATGCCGCCGCCCCGGCCCAGCCGGTACCGGTCGCGCCCGACGACCTCGCCTACGTGATGTTCACCTCCGGTTCGACCGGCCGTCCGAAGGGCATCGCCCACACCCACGCCAGCGGCCTCGCCTACGCCCGCCACGCGGTCGCGGCCTACGACCTCTCCGCCGCGGATCGGATGGCCAACATCGCCCCGCTGCACTTCGACCAGTCGACCTTCGAGCTGTACGCCGCGCCACTCGCGGGTGCATCGGTACTCGTCGTCCCCGACCCGGTCCTGCGCTTCCCTGCCAGCCTCGCCAAGCTGATCGAGGCCGAACGCACGACCGTCTGGTACTCGGTGCCGTACCTCGCCGACCAGCTCGCCAAGCGGGGCGCCCTCGACGACAAGGACCTGAGCGCGCTGCGCTGGATCCTCTACGGCGGTGAGGCCTTCGCACCGTCGGCGCTGGCTGCGGTGATGGAGGCGATCCCGTCGGCGGCAGTCTCCAACGTGTACGGCCCGGCCGAGGTCAACCAGTGCACGATCCACAACCTGACCGAGCCACCGGTGGGCGACGATGCGATCCCGATCGGGGGTGCGTGGGCCGGCTCGCGCCTCCTGGTCGTCGACGACGACGGCGCCGACGTCGTGCCGGGTGACGCAGGCCAGCTGCTGGTCGCGACCGAGACGATGATGCGGGGGTACTGGGGGCGACCCGACCTCGACGAGCGTGCGTTCGAGGAGCGCGACGGCACCCGCTGGTACCGCACCGGCGATCTCGTCCAGGCCCGCCCGGACGGCGCGCTCGTCTTCCTGGGTCGAGCCGACAACCAGGTGAAGGTGCGGGGCCACCGCATCGAGCTCGAGGCGGTCGAGCTCGTGCTGGCGGCCCAACCCGGTGTCGACGCGTGCGCGGCGATCGTGGTGCGACCCGAGTCGGGCGACGATCACCTGGTCGCGGTCGTCAGCCCGCCCGCTGCAGCCGACGACGTGCTGGCCGGAGCCGCCGCCGCGCTGCCTCGCTACGCCGTGCCGCAGCGGGCGGTCGGGCTCGACCGTCTCGCCCGCACGGGCACCGGCAAGGTCGATCGCGCCGGCGTGGCGCGGCAGTTGGCCGAGCTCGGCTGACCACCACCAAACCCGACGGTGATCGCTACCCTTCCAGCGATGTCCTCGACCGACCAGGCCACGTTCTCCTCCGACCTCTGCGACTTCATCCGCACGAGCGTCTCGGTCGGCAACCCTCCGATCGAGCCGGAGACCGACCTGGTCATGACCGGCTATGTCGACTCGCTCGGCATCGTGTTGGTCGTGGAGTGGATCGAGTCGCAGCTCGGTATCGAGATCGACCCCGGCGACGTCGTGATCGAGGACTTCGAGTCGGTCGCCGCGATGGTCGCCTACCTCGACCGCCGCGACGACGTGTCGTTCAGCTGATCCGTTCGACGATGTCGGCGCTGATCGCGCCGACCTTGTCCGGGTTCATGATCGAGTCGAAGCCGCGATGGCGTCCGGGGAGGACGACGTCGTCGAGGTCGGGCGCAACGCTCACCCAGCGCTCGATCGTCCGCGCCGGGTTGGTCGTCTTGGCGCGGTAGAGCACGGTGGGGACGCCGGCGACCGCGGGCTGATGACCGAACGCGTCGGCGGGGAAACTGCCGACGAACCGGGCCGGGGTGGTGCGCTCGTCGCCGTCGGCCGGTCGCAGGCGGGCGCGGATCGGGGTGACCACCCGACGACGCAGGAAGGATCCGATCTCGGTGACGAGCTCGGGAATCGCCCCGATGCGAGCCATCGACTTGTACTTCCACCAGCGGTTGCTCCACAGGTGGCGCTCCTCCCCCGGGAAGAAGGTGTCGACCAGCACCAACAGCTCGACCGAGGTCCCCGATCGCCGGAGCCGATCGGCGAGCTCGTTGGCGGCGACACCCCCGATCGACCAGCCGAGCACCACGGTCGGGCGGTCGCCGAGCTCCAACCCTCGGGTCGCGGCTTCGAGCTCGTCGACGAGTTCGGGCACGGTGGTGATCATGTCCTCCATCGACGGCGGCTCGTAGGCGAGGACGACCGTCTCGACGTCGGGCGGGAACGACTCGGCGAGCGCCTGGTAGCCGAAGAGGTCGTCCCACGACGGCGTCATGACGACGACGGGTCCATCGGCGCTCCCCCGCCGGAAGCGGACCGGCCGGATCTCGGTGTCGGGGTCGGCTCCCGACAACGCACGGACCATCGCGCGCGGTGACGGACCCGACAACAGGGTCGCGATCGGCACCTCGGTGCCCAGCGCGTCGCTCACCCCGGTCACCAGCGCGACCGCGGTGAGGGAGTCACCACCGGCGTCGAAGAAGTCGGTGTCGAGCGAGACGGGCGCCGGTGCGAGCTGTCGGCGCCACTCGGTGAGCACGGTGGCGGTGAGCGGATCGAGCTCGCCGTCGTCGATCACGTCGACGGCCGCGACCGGCAGCGGCAGACGGGCGGCGGCTGCCCGGTCGACCTTGCCATTGGGGGTGAGGGGCAGCGCATCGTGCATCACGATCCGGCGCGGGACCGATGCGGCCGGGAGCCGGGCGGCGAGCAGCCGTCGGACCTCGACCTCCTCGAGCGGCTGATCGGTCTCCACGTGGGCGATGAGTGCGAGCGGCTCGCCGGCGGCGACGACCACGGACGAGCGCACACCGGGGACGGCGTCGAGTTCCCGCTCGATCTCGCCCGGCTCGACCCGTACACCCCCGACGTTCAGCTGGTCGTCGGTGCGCCCGACGAAGCGGACGACGCCGTCGACGATGCGCGTCAGGTCACCGGTGCGGTACCAGCGACGCTCGTCGAGCACCACGAATCGCTCCGCCGTCGCGACCGGGTCGTCCGCGTAGCCGGCGGTCACGCCCGGCCCACTGATCAACAGCTCGCCGGCGACCCCGTCGGGGACGGGTCGGCCGAGCGGATCGGCGACCCGGATCGTGGCGCCGGGGATCGGGCCACCGATCGGCACCGCGCCGTGGGGGTCGGTGAGACGATGCGCAGTGGCCCAGACCGTGGCCTCGGTGGGCCCGTACTCGTTGACCAGGGCCACCCCCGGAAGTCGGTCGTGATGATCGGCGACCAGGCCCGACGGGCACGCCTCGCCTGCGACGATCGCCGTCCGCAGCCCACGAAGCCGGTTCGGCGCCCGATCGAGCACGACCCGCCACAGGCTCGGCACCATCAGCGTGTGCGTGATCGCGTTGCGCTCGATGACGGTGGCGAGGCGGTCGACGTCGCGCACGTCGTCGTCGGTGGGCAGCACGACCGTGCCACCCGTCGCCAGCGGCCAGAAGAGACCGACCACCGAACTGTCGAAGCCGGGACTGGGTGTGACGAGGAACCGCTCGGGCGACTCCCCGTACCACGCCGGGCGTGCGCCGGTGCTCGCTGCGAGGTTGGCGTGTGTCACCGCCACCCCCCGTGGCTCACCGGTCGAGCCGGAGGTGAAGATGACGTAGGCGTCCGCGGCCGGATCGACCGATCGAGCGAGGAGGGCGAACCGCTCCGGAGTGCTCTCGGCGGAAGGTGTGACGGGAAGCAGCGGTTCGCCGAGACCCGCCGAGCGGGCGATGTCGTCGGTGACGATCACGTCGAGACCTGCACCCGCGGCGACGCGCTCGAGGCGGGCCGGGGGCAGGGTCGGGTCGAGGGCCACGTACGCCGCGCCGGCGAGTTGGGCGGCCAGCATCGCCACGACGAGATCGGTGGACCGCCCGACCGACACGCCGACTCGGCCCGGTGCGGCGGCGATACCCGTGATGTCGTCGGCCAGCCCGGCCGCGCCGACGGCGAGCTCTCGGTACGTGAGCGTGCGGCCATGGCCGTCGATCACCGCGGGCGCATCCGGGGTGCGTTCGACGTGGTCGGCCAGCGCGGCGAGGACCGACGACGGGTCGGTCAATGCTTCGCCGACCAGGTCGGTGCCGCGATCGGGTTCGAGGAGCGCCGCGGTACCGGTCGTGGGCGTCGCGACACCCGCTTCGAGCACGCGGGCGAAGGCGTCGAGCATCGCCGGGCCGAAGCGATCGGGCACCACCCCGCCCCGCCACTCGATCCCGAGACTGACGTCGTCGCCCAACTCCTGGACGAAGAAGGTGATGTCACCGACCGACGTGCCCGACTCGAGGATGCGGTGGCTCGCGTCGGCACCGGGATAGCTGCAGGGTTCGAGTCGCTGATACGCGAGGAGCACCGACACGTCGGGTGCCGGAAGCCCCGCTTCGCGCGCATCGCGGGTGATCGATGCGAACGGATAGCTGCGATGCGGGATCGCATCGGCGATTTCGGCCGCCGCCGCGTCGACCAGATCGCCGAAGGTGGCGTCGGCCGGCACGCCGACGTCGAGCGGCAGGGTGTTCAGGTAGTACCCGACGAGGTCGGCGGTGTCGGAACGGTCATTGACCGACGTCGTCACCCCGACCGAGACCCGGGTGCCGCCGGTGTAGGTCGACATCACACCGGCGACCGCGGCGAGGGCGACGGCGAACGGGGTGTGGCCCATCGCGTGGAGATCGGCCACCCGGACCCGGGAGTCGCGTTCGAGATAGCCGTCGGCGCCGCTCGTGTCGGCGGCGAAGGCCAGTGGCTGAGCGGGCGGCCGATCGGTGCGGCGGTCGAGCCAGAAGTCCCGACTCGCCGAGGACTCGGCGTGGCGACGGCGGTGGAGCTCCCCGTGCTGGGCGTAGCTGACCGGCAGGACCGGCAGATCCTCTCCGGCGGACCGCCGGGCGACCTGCTCCCAGAACACGTCGAAGGTGACCGCGTCCACCGCGATGTGGTGGATCGTGATGAGAACGGAACGCTGCTCGGGGCCGGTCTCGGCCACGTCGACCCGCACCAGCGGGCCGGTGTCGAGATCGAAGGGTTCGGTCTTGCGCCGAGCCGCGAACGCGTCCATCTCGGTCGGGGTCATCGCCGCCCGACGGGTGAACGACACCGCCTGGGAGCGGT
Organism: Actinomycetota bacterium; assembly: GCA_039193795.1. Classification (GTDB taxonomy): domain Bacteria; phylum Actinomycetota; class Acidimicrobiia; order Acidimicrobiales; family Aldehydirespiratoraceae; genus UBA11606. The sequence continues at coordinate 22,858 of JBCCWI010000046.1, forward strand.
CGAGCACCGTTCGGGCCGGATCGAAGCGGGTGTGCAGCGGGCCGTGGTGGTCGACCACGTCGCGGATCGCCGACTCGAGCACGTCGACGTCGACCGCACCGACGAGCGTGTACAACCGGCTGACGTTGTAGCGGGTGTCGGCCGGGTCGAGTCGATACTCCAGCAGCATCGCCTCCTCGCCGGGCGCGATCGGGGCCGGTCCGGTGACCGCGTCGGCGGCCACTTCGATGGGATCCGCCTGCTCGGCCGCGTCGACGAGCGCCGCGAGCTCCTCCACGGTGCGGCAGCGGAAGACCGACGCATCCGGGAGGTCGACGCCGAACTCCGCGTCGACGAGCGCCACGACGGCGAGGGCGTCGAGCGAGGCGCCGCCGAGATCGAAGAAGTCGTCGATCAGGCCGACCGATTCGATCCCCAGCACGTCGCCCCAGATGGCGGCGACCCGCTTCTCGGTCGCCGTCGAGGGGGCCGGTCCCCCGGCGCCGGCGCGATGCTGTCGGGTCGGCATCGGCAACAGGCTCGGGTCGGCCTTGGCGCTGGCCGCCAACGGCATCTCGTCGACCCGCACGAACGCCGCGGGGATCGCATGGGCGGGGAGCACCTCGCGGAGCCGGCGGCGGATGTCGTCGGGGTCGATGTCGGCCCCATCGGGCGACTGGTACCAGGCGGTCAGGATCCCCTGGGTCTTGGGGGTGTAGCCGACCTGATCGAGCAGATCCTCGACCTCGACCGGGTCGAGCTGGTCGTCGAGCTCTTCGAGCGCCTCGTCACGGGTCTTGTGGCCGAGGCGCACGTCCCACGCGTAGGGCTCCGCGTAGTTGTGGTAGCCCTGCTCGCGCGTGTGCACCGAGATCCCGGCGACGTTGATCAGACAGTTGGTGGAGCGACCGGTGTCGTCGGGCCGGACCCACGGGGCCCGGTTCTCGAGGAAGTCGTACATCTCGGCCAGCTCGACGTCGACATAGCGATAGAAGTCGACGAAGGTGACCCGATCGAGCACGTCGCCGTCGAACACCGCCTGTTCGGGGAGCAGGGTGGTCACCGCGTCCTCCGTGGCGTGGTACACCCGACGAGCCTCGAGGACGGTGGCGTCGATGGCGTCGGGGTCGAATCGCCCCGCCTCGAACTGGTGCGGCACGAGCCGGGTCTCGAAGAACTGGCCTCGCGAGAGGCCGGTGACGATCACCGGGATGCCGAGCTGTTCGGCTCGGGCCACGGCCAGCGTGTAGATCGTCTTGTAGCAGCCCTGGCAGACGTTGGAGTACCGATCGAGGCTGTCGCGGAAGATCTCGTCCATCGCCGTGGTGGTGACGAACTCGTGGCTGATCTCGAGGTCGGCGATGCTGCGCCGGATGTTGTCCTTGGCGCCGTCGGAGATGTAGCCGTTGTCGAGGGTGAGCGCGTGCACCCGCCAGCCCCGTTCGACGAGCTGGTACAGGGCGTAGGTGGAGTCCTTGCCACCGGAGAGCAGGTGGAGGCAGTCGTAGTCGCCGCCGCTGGCGCGGCGGGCGTCGGCGAGGCGGAGGTCGAGATCGGTCTCGGTCTTGAACCAGGCTCGGGTCTGGGGTTCGACGACCTCAAACTGGCGACACACCGAGCAGACCCCTTCGGGGTCGATCGACACGCTCGGCACGTCGACGCCGAGCCCGCACCGCACGCACCGGTCGATGTCGGTCGGATCGAGCCGGTCGGCCGGGGACCACACCCGTACGAGCGCGGTGTCGACCTCGGGGAGGGCGACCAACGCCTCTTCGACCTCGGCCGGTTCGAGCCGGATGCCGTTGACCTTCATCTGATCGTCGTGGCGTCCGCCGTACACCAGCACGCCCGGGCGCTCGATGCGCACGCGGTCGCCGGTGCGGTACCAGACCGCGTCGGGCGGGGCACCGCCGAGCACGGCGGTGTCGACCGCGTCGATGTCGAGGGGCCGGAACCGCTCGGCGCTCAGGTCGGGGCGATGCAGGTACGCCTCGGCCATGCCCAGCCGCTGGACGAACAGTTCGCCCCACACGCCCACCGGAGCGACACGTCCGAGGTCGTCGAGCACGACGAGACCGGTGCCCGGCGCAGCGGCCCCGATCGGCACGTCGGTACCGGTGTCGAGGTCGGGGTCGTACTCGTGGATCATGCAGCCGACCACCGCCTCGGTCGGGCCGTACTCGTTGAAGATCCGGACCGGGTGAGCGCAGCGTTCCCGCAGCCGCTCGGCGACCGGACGCCGGAACGCCTCACCGCCGACGACGACGTTGCGGAACCCGAGCGGACCGTCCGCCACCTTGGTCAGGATCTCGAGCTGGGACGGAGTCGCCTTGAAGAACGTGATCCGCGGCTCTCGCGCGATGGCCGCCAACGCGTCGATCGGGTCGGCGGGGTAGACGATCGTTCGACCGCCGGTCAGGGGGCCGACGAACAGGCTGGTGATGGTCAGGTCGAACACCAGCGACGAGTGCAGCGCGACCACCGGCGGTTCGTCTGCGTCGGTGTAGGACTCGATCGCGAAGCGGAGGTAGTCCGCCAACCCTCGATGACTGATCGGCACCCCCTTGGGCAGCCCCGTCGACCCGGACGTGTAGAGGATGTAGGCGCCGTCGTCGGGACCGACCGTGGGCAGGTCGACCGCAGGCGCCTCGCCCTCGTGAAGCCCGTCGAGGATCGTGAACAGGTCGGCGTCGTCGCGGATCACCTCGTGGCGACCGACGGGATCACCCGGGTCGAGGAAGACGAAACGGCCGCCGGCCCGCAGCACGCCGTGGATGGCCACCAGGACGTCGAGCCCACGACCCATGCGCAGCCCGACCGCCCGACCCGGCGTCAGACCGTCGGCGACCAGTCGGCGGGCCAGTGTGTCGGCTCGACGGTCGAAGTCGGCGGCGATCAACTCGACACCGTCCATCTCGGCCACGACCCGGGCCGGGTCCTCGGCGAGCCGCCGCCGCACCTGCTCGTGCACCGGCTCGTCGGCGGGCCGCGGCGTGCTCTCCGGGTTGAGCGCCGCGAGCTCCGTCCGGTCGTCGTCGGTCAGGACCGAGCCGCCACCGACGATCCCATCGGGCGCCGCGAGAATCGCGTCGAGCATCGCCCCGAAGTGCTGCGGCAGCCGCAGATGGCTGCCGTCGACGCTGAGCCCACGGTTGAGGTCGAGCTCCCACACCAACTCGTGACCGATCTCCGGGTCGTACTGATCGAAGATCTGCACCCGCATGACATGATTGGGCTCGACGTGTCCGGAGCGGATCCACTCGCGACTGGCCGGGATCCCGGCGAAGTCGTCGTACCGAGCCGTCGTGACGTTGAGGACGACCTCGAACGGTGTGTCCGGGCTCTCGCCCGGACGCGCTCTCCGCAAGACACCCATGATCGAGCGCAGCACCCGGGCGAACATCTCGGCGTTGGTCTCACCGTCAACCGTGTGCACGGTCAGCGGGTAGAGCTCCATCATCGGGCCGAGCGCGTGGTTGCGATGCGGCCCAGTGCGGTGGTGGACGGGCACCCCCACCACCACCGATGACCGCCCGTCCAGGCGGCGGACGAGGACGGCCGTGGTCATCGCCGACAGGGCGAGCAGCGCCATCTCCGGCGTGAACGCCCGGTACCGCCCGGCGAGCGCTTCGTCGAGTCGGTGGCGCAGTCCCGCATCCGCGACCGGGAGCCGATCGACCTCGGTGGTTCGGGGTCCGCGTCGGCCGTAGGGGGCCAGCGGCGCCTGGGGGCCGGCGTCGACCCCGTCGGCGATCCACTCGGCGGCCCGGTCGGCGAGCTCCGCATCGGGCTCGGTCGCGGCGAAGAAGTCGCCGCCCAGAAGCCCGTCGAGGTCGGCGGTCGCCGGGTCTGCGTCGTTCGCATACGCGGAGGCGACCGCCTCGGCGAGCCGGGCGGCGCCCCAGGCGTCGATGGCGACGTGGTGGACGTCGATCCACCAGGTCCAGTCGTCGTCGGCGTGTCGCAGGAGCACGGAGTCGTACACACAGACGCCGGCGTCGAGGGGCACGGCGACCCGCTCGTTCGTCCAGGTGTCGAGGTCGTCGACGGCAAGATCGATCACCTCGGTGGTCGCCGGCGGCGCAGCGAGGATCGCGACGTCCTCCCCATCGCCCTCGACGGTCATCCGCAGGACCGGTGCGGCCCGAACCGCGGCATCGACGGCGGCGACGAAGCGGTCGGGGTCGAGGCGGCCGCGGATCCGGATCCGGTCGGCCATGTTGGCGAGCGGCACCGACGCATACCGACGCTGGCTCGCCCAGATCAAGCGCTGCGTACGGGTCGCGACGACGGTCGAGGTGCGCCGGCCACCGAGTCGCACCGGTGTGGATTCGTCGCTCGTCACAGGATCACCTTGGCGGCCATGGCGTCGCTAGGCCGACGTCTCGCCGACATACCAACGGTGGGCGACGGTGATGGCGTCGGTGCCGACGACGACGTCGGAGCGGTCGGGCGCCGGGGCGACCCATCCGGGCAGCGGATTCTGTTCGTGGATCAACAAGACGGCGCCGGGCCGCATGCGTTCGAGGAGGCGGGGCAGGAGTTCGGCGATCACCCGGACGGGCAGGAACGCGAAGACGACGGCGGCGTCGGCGAGATCGGCGGTGCGGGCGTCGCCGACCACGAAGGCGGCGCGATCGCTCACCGCGTGCTCGGCCGCCCGGGCACGGGCTCGGGCCACGAGATCCTCGTCGGTCTCGATCCCCATCGCAGAACCGCCCCGAACCGCCGCCGCGACCACGAGACGCCCGTCGCCGCAGCCGAGATCGACCACTCGGCTGGTCTCGTCGATCCCGACCAGGTCGAGCAGCGGGTCGAGCAGGGTGGCCGAGGTCGTGAGGAACGGCCCCAGGCTGCCGGCGTGCCGACGACGAGGATCGACGCGTTCGACCAACCGACGCACCAGCCGGACGGCCGGATACGCCCGCCACGCCCACGTCGGCAGGGCCAGGAAGTACCAGTCCGCCGGCGTCGGCCGCGTCAACCGCTGCCACCGGGTCCAGGAGTCCGGGGTCCGCCACCGCACCCGAACCACCGAGGTGACGTCGTCCGTGCGGGCGAACGACAGGTGATCGCCGTGGCGTTCGAACGAGCGGCGGGCGGCGCCGGTCCAGGTCTCCCACCGTTCGAATCCGGCGTCGACGAGGGCGTCACCGATCGTGTCGGCGGTCCGGAGGTCGGCGGCCACGACCTCGAGGCCATAGCGCTGTGGGTGGGGATCGATCGCTTCGACCACAGCATCGGGGGCCACTCGGCCGACGATGTCGGCGACCTCGTCGCGGGTCGTTGCCAGGCGAGCGGCGATCGTCTCGCACGTCTCGACGATCGCCCGATCGGCGACCGAACCCGAGGCGAGCGCGACCGCTCCGACCCGGTTCGTCTGCACCGCCTCGATCAAGACCGATTCGCTCACCGGGCGAGTGTAGTGGCCGCCCTCGTGGCCTTGCGGAAGCGGGTCGCTCGGGTCACGATCGCCCGATGGACCCCTCGGACGAAGCCGAACTCCGCAGACTCGTCGAGCGGTACGCGTCGATCGTCGACGATCGACGCTTCGACGACCTCGACCAGGTGTTCACCTCCGACTCGGTGCTCGAGACCGGGCGAGGCCGCCGCGACGGCCTCGCCGAGATCCGGGCGGCGATGGCCGGGCTGCATCGCTACGACCGCACCGACCATCGCGTGCTCACCACGACCGTCGCCACGACCCCGGACGGCGCGCGGGGAACGGTCGCGGCCGAGGCACACCACTGGTTCAGCGACGACGGCCGGCGCCGTGACCACCAGATGGAGATCGCCTATCACGACCGATACGTGGCGACCCCCGCCGGCTGGCGCATCGCCCACCGCCGACTCGAGATCCACCGCGCCGAGACCGTCGACGCCGGCTGACCGACCTCAGTCGGTCGTCGCGGCGCGTTCGTGGTGTCGAATGACCTCGGCGATCACGAAGCGCAGGAAGCTCTCGCTGAAGGCCGGGTCGAGATTGGCCTCCTCGGCCAAGCGGCGGAGCCGGGCGATCTGGATCTCCTCGCGCGCCGGGTCGGCCGGCGGCAGGCCGGTGCGAGCCTTGTACTCCCCCACCGCCTCGGTGATCTTGAACCGCTCGGCCAACAGCAAGATGAGCGCCGCATCGATGTTGTCGATGCTGGATCGGTACGTCTCGAGCTGCTCGTCGGCCACGGCGGCACCGTAGCGCCGGGGCCGGTCAAAACGCACACGACCGGCCCGGAGGCCGGTCGAGGGATGGAGTGGGCCGTACAAGAGTCGAACTTGTGACCTACTGCGTGTCGAGCAGGCGCTCTAACCAACTGAGCTAACGGCCCTGGAGTTCGAAAGGGTAGCAGCGAACGTCGCGATCGCACCCGCCGTTCGCCCGCCACACCCGTGGCGAGGCCGACGCCTGGCGGACCGTTCGCCAATCGCGCACCGGGGCCGAAAACGACACCGGGGCCGCCTCCGGAGAGGCGACCCCTGGCTGACGAGCGCCGGGCGGGATTTGAACCCGCGACTGTACGGCTTTGCAGGCCGTTCCCTTGGGCCGCTCGGGCACCGGCGCCAGCAGCGGAAATGGTAGCGGGGTCACGTTGACGTGCGACGATGCAGGGTGTGACCGACGACGCCGCCCCCGACACGCCTCCGGCCCGCTCCCCGCTCGAACTGCTCGGCGCGCTGGCGAAGTCCGACGCCGAACTCGACGACACGACCCGACTGGTCGAGATCTACACGATGGAAGGCCTGCTCCAGATCTGGTGGTTCGGCCTGCCCGGCGCGACCGATGTGGCCCTGCTGTGCGGCGGTGCGATGGGCGGGCTCACCGGCCCCGGGCGCTCGCTCTACCCGACCCTGGGCCAGGCGTTGGCGGCCGACGGGCGGGCGGCGATGGCGGTCGACTACCGCAAGCCGGGCGATCTCGCCCGCTGCCTGCTCGACGTGTGTGCCGCCACCGACCTGGCGATGCGCAACGGCGCCGAACGGTTCGTGATCCTCGGCCACTCGTTCGGCGGCGCAGTCGCCATCCAGGCCGCCGGCACCTTCCCCGGCGCGACGGCCGGTGTCATCACCTACGCCACCCAGTCGGCAGGCTGTGAGGAGGCGGGCCGGATGGGTGACGTGCCGTTGCTGTTGTTGCACGGCGAACGTGACTCGATCCTCGGACCGGAGAACTCGATGATGGTGCAGGCGCTCGCCGGGCACGGCGAGGTGCGGACCTTCCCCGACGCCGACCACCTGCTCGCCGAAGTCGCCGACGAGATCGAGGCGGTCACGCACGAATGGGTGCGCGCACGCTTCGACGAACACGCCGCCCGCTGATCACGGCGCGTCGAACTCGGTCTCGATCAGCTGGTGCAGACCGGTCTCGACCCGTCGGAGCCGAGCCGTCGTGTCGCGGAGCCGCCCGAGCAACGCCATCGCGTCCTCACGGGTGAGGGCGTCGGCACCGGCGGGCAGCATGGCGAGAGAGCGTCGGAAGTGTTCGATTTCGTGGTCGCCGTCGAGGTTCATCGCGGCACGCTAGCGAACATGTGTTCGCTTGTCGAGATGACGTCTCGGCCGTCACACCGCGCGAGCATCGTCGCATGACGATCGAGATCTCCTTCGCCGGCCGGACCGCGCTCGTCGTCGGCGGAGGGGGCGGCGGGATCGGTTCGGCGGTCTGTCGCCGGCTGGCCGATGCCGGCGCCGACATCGTCGCCCTCGGTGCGGTCGAGGCCGATCTGGTGGCCACTGCGGCGGAGGTCGCCGAGCGGGGTCGGCGCTGCGACACCGCCGTCGTCGACGTCGCCGATCTCGATGCACTGCGATCGGCGATCGAGGCGCACCCGTCGATCGACCTCGTCGTGAACGTGGTCGGTGGGGTCACCGTCGAGCACTGGCACCGCCTGCACGACTACCCCATCGAGTCGTTCGACCATCTGCTCACCACCAACCTGCGGTACGCGCTGGTCAGCTGCCAGACCGTCGCGGCCCGTCTCATCGACCAGCGGCGACCGGGGGCGATGGTCAACATCTCGTCGATCGCGTCGCGAGGCCAGCCGCTGCTGTCGGGCTATGGCGCGGCGAAGGCGGGACTCGACTCCCTCACCCGCTCGATGGCGATGGAGTGGGGCCGTCACGGCATCCGGGTCAACAACGTTGCGCCAGGCACCGTCAACACCCCGCGCAGCGGGCGCTCCCCCGACGACGCCCGAGATCCACAGGCGGCGTCGATCACCCTGCAACGACGCGGTCGTCCCGACGACATCGCCGATGCGTGCATCTACTTCCTCTCCGACCTCGCGTCGTACGTCACCGGACAGACGCTCGACGTCGACGGCGGTCCCCACCGCAGCGGCATCGACGACTCCGACCTCCCGACGATGGTGACCAACCCCGAGATCCGGGCCCGCTTCGAGCGCTGACGGACCCGGTCAGGCGGCCCGGAAGCGACCGGGCTCGACCTCGACCGCCTCACCGCGCTCGAGCATGCGGGCGACGTGGAGTTCCGACGTGCGGCGCTCCACCCGGCCCACGATCGGGATGTCGACATGGGGCCGGTACACGAACCGGTGCTCGATCATCTCCTCCAGCGTGTGCGGTTCGGCGAGGAAGGCGAGCATGGCGTCGTGTCGCCGGTTGATCACGGCGTGGAACGCGTCGAGCATGTCGAGGAACGTCTCGCGGCCCTCGATCACGCCCTTGTGGTGGAAGGTGACGTAGACGTCGGCCTCTTCGTCACGCACGCGGACGAGGCTGTCCTCGAACTGCTCGAGGCTGCTGAAGACGTCGCCGTAGTAGGGGCCGAAGCCGGTGAGGTCGATGTCGGAGAGGAAGAACACGCCCTCGGAGATTCGCAGGCCGCAGTGGCCGGCCGTGTGGCCCGGCAGGTGCACGGCCTCGACCGAGATCCCGCCGAGGTCCCACACGTGACCGTCGCCGAACCCCTGGGCGTCGGGGCGGGGCTCGTAGTGGAACTCCTCGAGGTACTGCCGGTGGAGCTCGGGGTGGTTCTCCGGCGTCGAATCGGTGAGCGCCATCAGCGCCTCGATGCTGCGGGTGACCTCGATGTCGTCGTGGTGGATGTGGATCCGTGCGTCGGGGAACGCGCAGTTGCCGGCGATGTGGTCCTCGTGGCCGTGACTGTTGATCACCGCGTCGACGCGAACCCCGGCGCCACCCTTCTCGACCACGGTGACGGACGGGTCGATGATGACCGTCTCCCCCGCCCCCTCGATCAGCAGCGAGTTGCCCGACGGGTAGGCCCCGTTGTCGGGCGTGGTCAGGACCGTCACGTGGTCGGTGAGTCGGCGGGCATGCTCGCCCCAGGCGCGGCGCATGGCCGCACGCTAGCTCCGGCCACTACGGTCCCCTCCATGGGGATCAGCCACATCGCCCTCGCCGTGAAGGACATCGAGGCCACGCACCGCTTCTACACCGAGGTCATGGGCTTCGAACTCGTCAAGGTCGAGATCGCCGCCATGCGGGGCGGCAAGGCCCGGCACGCCTTCTACTCGACCGGTTCGCCCGACGATCAGATGATCGCCTTCTGGGATCTGCGCAGCGTGCCGGGGTTCGAGGACGGCTACCAGACCGACATCTCTCGCGACCTCGGACTCGATCCGTTCACCAACCACCTCGCCTTCCAGGCCGACAGCCTCGAGGACCTCGACGCCAAGCGGCAGCGCATGACCGATGCCGGGCTGCAGGTCGTCGAGATCGACCACGGCTGGATCCAGTCGATCTACGCGGAGGACCCGGATCGCAACGTCGTCGAGTTCGCGATCGTCACCGAGGCGTTCACCGACGACGACGCCACCGAAGCGCTCGACCTGCTCACCGCCGACGATCCCCCGCTGGCGCCCGAGCCGTCGATCACGCTGCATCCGCCGGCCTGATCGTCACCGAAAACGACGACACCCCGGGCCGAGACCCGGGGTGTGTTCTGGAGCGGACGACCGGGTTCGAACCGGCGACCTCAACCTTGGCAAGGTTGCGCTCTACCAACTGAGCTACGTCCGCAGCGGGGGATGACTCTACCGGGTTCGGTCGAGATCACGCACTCCCGTGGCGATTTCGGGGCGCTCAGCCCTCGCTGCGCCGCCGGACTTCAGCGGCGAGCTCCTGGGCGATCGCCCGGTCGCCGATGCGGTCGACGACGAGCTCGTGGCCGTCGCGGGCGAAGACCAGCGCAGCCCATCGGTCGTCCTGCCAGCCCTGCACGGTGAGTCCCGCCTCGAGTGCGACGGGAACGACGTCGGGCTCCCACGAACGATCGTTGACGATCATCATCTGGCGATCGGTCAACAGCACGGCGCCGTCGGCGCCGAGGAATCGGCAACCGATCGCCATCTGCACGATCTCGCCGTCGGCGAGGCTGACGGCGGCGACCGCGAACGCGGCCGCACTGGCCTTGCGGGTCGAGCCGCTGAGGCGGTTGACGGCGGCGCCGAGCTGATGCGGATCGGTCGCGCCGGGGCCCGAGACCGCGTCGGGCATCGCCCGCGGGGGCTCGGGGGCTGCCGGAGCCGGTGCCGGCGCAGCGGGCGCCGGTGCGGGAGCGGCCGGAGGCGGCGCAGCGG
>JBCCWI010000047.1:0-31433 GCA_039193795.1 Actinomycetota bacterium
ACCATCGTCCTTGCCCTTGAAGAAGTGGTTGAACCCGACCTCGTAGAGCGCGGCCGACGAGGCGAAGGTCGAGAGGTGGCCACCGATGCCGTCGGCCGCCTTGTTCGCCCGGATCACCATGGCGGCGGCGTTCCAGCGGATGAAGGCGCGGATGCGACGCTCGATGTCCTCGTTGCCGGGGAAGAAGGGCTGGTTCTCGGCCGGGATGGTGTTGATGTAGGGCGTGGAGGTCGTCGGAGGGACACCGACCTGCAGTTCGTTCGCCCGTTCGAGCAGCTTGGCCATGATGTAGCGCGCTCGGGGGGTGCCCTGGGCAGCGACGACGGCGTCGAGGGAGTCGATCCACTCCTTCGTCTCCGTGGGGTCGATGTCGGGCAGCTGACGCGCGAAGTGATCGAGCATGAGCTCCATTCTCGCAGGCTCGACGAGCCAACGGACGCGTTCGCGAGGGTTACCTGCGGGTAGGGTCGCCGGCAGTGGTTGAGGTCAGCGAACGCACGGTCGTGTACACCGACGGCGCCTGCCGCGGGAACCCCGGTCCCGGCGGTTGGGGATGGGTCGTGCCCGATGGCCCGTGGGCCAACGGCTTCGATCCCGAGACCACCAATCAGCGCATGGAGCTGATGGCCGTGCTCGACGCGCTCCGCACGATCGAGGGACCCGTCGAGGTCGTCTCCGACTCGACCTATGTCGTCAACTGCTTCCGCGACGGTTGGTGGAAAGGCTGGCTGAAGCGGGACTGGAAGAACTCCAAGAAGGAGCCGGTGGCCAACCGCGACCTGTGGGAACCGCTGATCGAGCTCTACCGTGCCCGCGAACACGAACTGACCTTCACGTGGGTGAAGGGTCACGCCGGCGACGAGTACAACGACATCGCCGACCGGCTCGCGGTGGAGGTGTCCCACACCGGTGTGGGTCGTCACGGGGTCGGCGTGCCCGACGACCTCGGCCCTCCCGACGAGATCTCCGCGGTGCCGGCGGCCGGCCCGCGACCCGGGCCCGACGGGGTGTTCTCCTCCGCGTGGGCTCCCGTCGGCCCTGCAGTGCTCGTGACCGGCATGCAGCCGCCCCACCTCGGCGGCTACGACCCCAACCCCCTCGCCGACGGCGTGCGCCGCACCCTCGCGGAGATCCTGATCGCCAAGGCGGCGCTGGCCCCCGACCTCGTGGTGTTGACCGGTCTGCGGCTGGGCGCCGAGACCCTCGCCGCCGAGGCGGCGGCCGAGGCCGAGGTCCCCTTCGTCGCCGTGTTGCCCTATCCCGAACCCGAACGGAAGTGGCCGCCGGCGGCGCAGCGTCGGTTCCACGAACTCGTCGCCGAGGCCACCGCCGTCGTGCGGCTCGAGAAGAAGGTCCCGACCGACAACCGGGCGGCCGGGCAGGCGCTCGATCGCCGCAACGGCTGGCTCCGCACGGTCGCGACCGAGGCGATCGTGGTGTGGGACCACGAGGAGCCCCGGATGGCGAAGGTCGTCGGCGCGCTCGAACAGACCATGCCCGACGACGTGTGGATCGTCAGCCCGTGAGCATCCGCCGGAGCGCGGGCTCGAGATCCGGATCGAGGAACTCGTAGCCGCTCGCTTCGAGCACGCCAGGCGACACGTGGGCGCCGCCCTCCAACAGGGTCTTGGAGAGTTCCCGGCCGAGGCGCAACCAGAGCGCCGGCTTGGGCGTCGGGAGGAACGTGGGCCGGTTGAGCACCGAGCCGAGCGTCTTGGTGAACTCGCCGTTGGTGACCGGGTTGGGTGCGGTCAGGTTGACCGGGCCGTCGACGTCCGCGTCGAGGAGGTGCAGGATCGCGCCGACCTCGTCGGCCAACGAGATCCAGCTGAACCACTGTTTGCCGTCGCCGATCCGGCCACCCAGACCGAGTTTGAAGAACGGCAGCTGCTCGGCGAGCGCACCTCCGGACGGATCGAGGACGATGCCGGTGCGCAGATAGGCGAGTCGGGTGGCATCGGTGGCGATCGGCGCCGCCTCCTCCTCCCAACGGACGGTGACGCGGGCGGCGAAATCGTCGGCGGCCGGGCCGGACTCGGTGAGCCGTTCGTCGCCGGCATCGCCGTAGTAGCCGATCGCCGACCCGCTGAGGAACACCGTCGGCGGGGCGGCGGCTTCCGCCATCGCCTTGGCGAGCGTGCGGGTGCCCTGCACCCGGCTGTCCATGATCCGAGCCTTCTGGGCGTCGGTCCATCGCGACGAGGCGATCGACTCGCCGGCGAGGTGCACGACCGCGTCGATGTCCTCCAGCGCACCGTCGTCGATGGTCTCCTCGGCCGGATTCCACCGCACCGACGGCAGGTCGCCGGGATCCGACGACCGCACGAGGCGCACCGGCTCGTGGCCGACCTCGAGGAGTCGGGCGACGAGTGCCGTTCCGATGAAACCGGTCGAACCGCTGATCAAGACACGCATGTGCTGAGCCTCCCACACGGTCTACGATCCGTCTTCTCGGAGCGGATGCACCGGGGGCGCGGGTTCCGGGCCCGCAGAGGGAAGGGCACACCGTGAGCGACGACCGCCTCGACGACGAGTCGACAGCGCAGAAGAGCCGCGGTGGTCAGCTGCGCCTCGTGGTCCTCGGGTTGATCGCGGCGGGCCTCGCCGCCTTCATCGTGCAGAACACCGATTCCACACCGGTCACGTGGCTCTTCTTCGAACGCTCCGCGCCCCTGTGGCTGGTCATCATCGCCTCCGCGGTCGCGGGCGCGGTGCTCAGCGAACTGATCGGCTGGATGATGCGTCGTCGCCGTCGCGCCGGGCAGGACTAGTCGGAGGGCGACGCTTCTAGAGCGAGGCGGGTTCGGTCCGTCGCCGTCGGGCGACGAGGACCAACAGGAAGCCGACGGCGAACAGGGTCACCGCGCTCTGCACGAGCAGTTCGGTGAACGACGCACCGGTGATCGCGAGGGCCGGGCTGCTCCCGTCGCCGGACGATCCGCCGCTGCCGTCGCTCGACGTGTCGTCGCCGGGAACGCCGCCGGTGGTGCCGCCGGATCCGTCGTCGTCGGGCGCGACCGTGGTGGTCGTGGTGGTCGGACCCACCCCGCCGACGGTGCCGTCCGAGCCGTCGAGGCAGTTGCCGTCGACGGGCAGCTCGCCGTCGTGGCACAGGAGCGTCATGATCGCGGTCGCCGTCTCGGGGCCGCAGGTGGCCCGGACGTCGTAGTCGTCGCCGGCGATCAGCCCGAGGGGCAGGTCGATGTCGGAGATCGAGTAGTTGCCGGCGGCGCTGGCGGTGGTCGTCGCGACCGTCCCGGGGACGCCGTCGATGGTGATCACGACGGTCTCGCCGGCCGCACAGCCGCTCCCGAAGACCGAGAAGGTGTCGTCGATCGGCACCCGCGGGTCGGTGAAGAAGGTGATGCCTCCGCCGCCGTACTGGGCGTGGGCCGGCGCGGCGAGCCCGACGATCGCGGCCGCGAGCGCCGCAAAGGTCACGGCGAGCGTTCGCGCTGCGTGTCGGTTTCGGAGCAGGGTGCGCATGAGATCCAACGGGGGTCGGTTTCCGCCTGGTTTCTGATCGGCGCATCGGTGGGTCGATTTGAGGTTCGGCGCAGAATCCGGTCGATCGACCCGACCGGTGGATCAGCCGGCGTCGGCGAACGCGACCGAGCGATCGGTGCGGAGATCGGCCCCGTCCAACAGGATGCGGGTCTGCCCGTCGACCGTCGCGGTGACCGAGACCTGCTCGGTGCCGACCAGGGGTTGCTGGACGACCTGCAGGCGGTAGTCGGGGTCGACGCGGCCGGCCAGCTCGTAGACGATCTCGACGGTCGAGCCGGCCGGGATCTCGATCTCGACACCGATCGCCTCGGCGCCGAACGCCGCCCGGCGGCTGCCCGGCACCGGCTCGCCGTCGACCGCGACCGAGACGAGGTCGAGGCCGGTGTGGAGGTGGACGAGCGCGACGTTGGTGCCGAGCTGGTACCCCTGGTCGTTCGAGCCGATCACCGAGTCGGGGAGCCCCGAGGCGGGTGCGGTGTTGGTGAACCGGGCGATGGCGGTCGCGCTGGCGTCGCCGCGGTCATCGACGACGACGGTGTACTCGAGGGTTCGTTCGAGGTAGGCGTCGATCTTGTTCTGCCCGGCGTTCTGGTGGACGACGCCGATGAGGTCACCGCCGTCGGGTGTCGGGAAGCGGGCGTCGAGGCCGGCGATGTCGATCAGGTCGGTCGCCGATCCCCCCGGCTTCCACCACACGCCGAGACGGTCCTCCTCGACCGATGGGCCGATCGCGTCGGCGAGCACACGGGGACCGGGGAGTTCGCCGCTGGTGAAGGCGTCGAACGCCGCAGCGACCAGCGCGCTCAGCGCGGCGACCCGGCCGGTCTCGTCGTCGGCATAGCGGGTGTACTGGTCGATCAACAGGAACTCGGCCGCGTTCGAGGACCCGAGCCGGAGCTCGTCGACCGTCACCGGGCCGGTCACCTCGAGCACGGCGGCGATGGCGTACGGGTCGAGGGTGACGACCCCTTCGATCGAGAGCCCGGTCGCCTGTTCGTAGAGGTCGGCGGCGACCGCGCCAACCGACGGCAGATCCGGCTCGAGCCCGACGTCCTGGAAGAACCGTTCGGGCGTCGCCGCACCCCAGCGATCGACGTACTGGTCGGGTGCCCGCAGTTCCGCACCGGTCTCGGCCAGTGCCCGGTTGAGGTCCTCGTTGCGGCCGGCCGCGACGATCTCGAGCCGGCCACCATTGGCCTCGATCACCAGATAGTTGCCCACGAGTCCACCGATGCCGCGGGCCTCGGCCGGAGTCACGGTCAAAACCAGCCAGTGCACCGGGCCCGATCGACCGAGGAGCTCCGGCAGCTTGCGCACGGCGATCGCCGCGGTCTCGGTCGCCGGTCGGGCATCACCGAGCTCGTCGGTGAGCTGGTCGAGACGATCCGCGATCGGCGGGAGGAGCCAGGGGTTCTTGGCATCGGTGAGGCGGTCGTCGGCTCGGACGACGGCCCGGTCGACGCGGCTGAGCACCGGGGCCAACTCGTCGAGGAAGCCGAGATCGAGCGCACCGTTCTCGACCCGGATGTCGTCGATGTCGACCGCCCGTGCCGCGTCGGCTGCCGTAGCGGTGAGGCTGACCCCCTCCGATGCGGCGACCTGCACCGCCCGTACGTGCTGGCCGACGACGGGGACGAGCCGCGCCGGGAACGTCCAGAAGCCTCCGACCTTCGAACGCGCCGACTCGAAGCTGGCCTCCGCCCGGTCGAGCGCCGCGACGGCGGCGTCCTGTTCGCCGTCGGACGCGAACTCGAAACCCTCGGTCGATGCGTCGATCGCGTCGGTCACGTCCCCGAGCGACCAGATGGCGGCGAGGCCGAACACGAGGGTCGCCAAGGTCGCGGCGGAGGCCAGGATGCCCGCCACCCCGCTCACCGCCTGGGCTAGGCCCTCGGGCAGGCGGCGGAGGGCCGAAATCGCCATCGGGGCGGCTGCCACGAACGCGATGAGGGTGGTGGAGCCGTGGAAGGGGCCGGCGCCGAGCCGAGCCAGCACGAAGGCCAGGACGGCGCCGACCATCGCGCCGATCCAGCGCCGCCGCTGCCGGGCCAACGCGTACAGGGCGACGGCCACGCCGACGACCGTGAGGGCCTTCAGCTCGAGGCCGGGCGCCACCCACAGGGCGACCAGGGCGGTCGCAAGCCAGCTGTAGCGCCGCCCGCGGCTGCCGGCCAGGGTCAGGGCCGCACCGGCGAGCCCGGTGTACACCGGGTCGATCGCGGTGAGGCCGGTGGGGGCGGTGCCGCTGGTCGCGGCCGCCAGGCCACCCAGCGCAGCGATGACGAGGACGACGGAGCGTTCGTCGCGGCCGGTCCGCCGGGCACGGGCCCCGGTCGAGGGACGTGCATCTATGGCTAAGCACCGTACAAAACCTGCCGATGTACCGGGTGGAGGCTCCGTACTCGCCGGCCACGGCCCGGGGACGGAGTGCACGATGCAACCGGAATCGAGGGAACACCACATGGCGATCGACACGAGCACCGGGCGGGAACGGCGGTTCCACATCCCGAGGTTCGCGCTCGTCGTGATCGACATGGCCGCGTGGGCCGTGGGCGTCATGGCGGCCATGGCGCTGCGTTTCGATCTCCAGACTGCGGCTTGGGAGGCCTGGCGTCCCGAGCTGTTGATCCTGCTCGGCGCCGCCGTCATGGGGGTCGCCGGTGCGCTCGCCGGCCTCTACGACGGGCGCTTCCGTCGGGGCTCGCTCGACGAGGGGTTCTCGCTCAGTCTGGTGGTCGCCCTCACCACCACGGTCGCCGTGGTCGTGAACCAGGTCGGGATCGACGGCCGGCTCGTGCCGGTCTCGGTGGCCATCGCGGCCGGTCCGGTGGCCTTCTGCGCCGCCGGGTTCGTCCGCTTCATGGAACGCTTCCTCCTGCTCCGCTCGACCCGTCGCCGCCGGGACGGCTCGGTCCCCGTGCTGATCTTCGGCGCCGGCGACGGTGGCATGCAGGTCCTCACGTCGATGCAGGAGGACGCCAAGGGGCGTTTTGCTCCGCTCGGGTTCATCGACGACGACCCGACCAAGCGCAATCTCCGGCTCCACGGCGTGCCGGTGCTGGGAGACCGGGACCGCCTCGGGGCGATCGTCGCCGGCTCGGGTGCCGAGATGCTGGTCGTCGCCGCCCCGTCGATCACCAGCGACTCGCTGCGCGACCTGTCCGCTCGCGCACTCGCCGCCGACATCGCCCTCCGGATCGTCCCCTCGGTCGCCGAGCTGATCGACGGTCACGTCAGCGCCGACGACGTCCGTCCCCTCACCGAGGCCGACCTGCTCGGCCGCCACCAGATCGACACCGACATCGACGCCATCGCGGACTATGTGACCGGTCGCCGCATCCTCGTCACCGGGGCTGGCGGCTCGATCGGGTCGGAGCTGTGCCGCCAGCTGCATCGTTTCGGCCCCGAGACCCTGGTGATGCTCGACCGGGACGAGTCGGCGCTGCACGCCGTGCAGATGGCGATCGAGGGTCGGGCGCTGCTCGACTCGGAACACCTCGTCGTCGCCGACATCCGGGATCGGCATCGCATGCGCGAGGTGTTCGAGAAGCACCAGCCCCACGTGGTGTTCCACACTGCGGCGCTGAAGCACCTGCCGCTGCTCGAGATGCATCCGGCCGAAGCGGTGAAGACCAACGTCTTCGGAACACTCAACGTGCTCGAGGCCGCAGCGGGTACCGGCGTCGGCCGCTTCGTCAACATCTCGACCGACAAGGCGGCCGACCCCAGCTCGGTGCTCGGCTACACCAAGCGGATCGCCGAACAGCTGACCTCGTGGTTCGCCGCCCGGGAGGACGGCACCTTCCTGAGCGTGCGCTTCGGCAACGTGCTCGGCAGCCGCGGGTCGGTGCTCGGCGCATTCGAGCGCCAGATCGCCGACGGCGGGCCGGTCACGGTCACCCATCCCGAGGTCACCCGCTACTTCATGACCGTGCAGGAAGCGGTGCAGCTCGTGATCCAGGCCGGTGCGGTCGGAAGCCCCGGCGAGGCACTGGTGCTCGACATGGGCGAGCCGGTGCGGATCGTCGACGTCGCCCGTCGACTCGTGGCCCAGTCCGAGCGCCCGATCGACATCGTGTTCACCGGCCTGCGACCGGGGGAGAAGCTGCACGAGGTGCTGCTCGGTCAGGCCGAGATCGACGAGCGCCACGCCCATCCCCTGATCTCGCACTGCCAGGTGCCGCCCCTGGCGCCGTTGCGTCTGGAGCCGCTCGGCACCGACGACGCCGACCGGCTGCGCCAGCTCATCATCGACCTCTGCCGGGCCGCGCCGTCGGATCAGCCCATCCGGCTCTGATCCCCATGTTCGCAGTGCAGGTGATCCCCGACGGGCCGCTGCACCCCGAAGACGCCGTGATCGCCCTGATCGTCGGCATGGTCGTCGGCGCCGTGGCCGGACGCAGAGCTGACATCGGCCCGGCGCTCACGGCCGCGGCAGGCGCGACCCTGTGGTGGCGCCATCCCGAACTGGTCCCCGAGGGATTCGTCGAGCGGCCCTCACCGCTGCTGGTGCTGCTCGGCGCGGCGGTGGCCGGATCGGTGATCGCCGTGTCGTCGGGTTGGTCGGCGTCGAGATCGCCGCGCCTGAACCTCGCCGTGGCGGCGTCGGCGTGCGCTGGCGTGTGGGCCACAGCGCCGGACACGGAGCCGGCGCTCATCGGTGGTTCGGTGCTCGCCGGTGGGTGGTGGTGGGCGGCGGGGTCCCGCCGTCCGGTGACCCTCCTCGTGGTCGTCCTCCCGATCGGCGCGGCCGTGGTCGGCACCGTCGGCCGTCCCGATCGTCTGCCGCTCGTGTTGGCCGCCGCGATCGGTGCGGCGATCGTCGCGCGGCTGGGCGCCGCGATCGTCGAGCGTGTCCGGCCCCGACGTCAGCGGGCGGGAACGCCGACCACGGTTGCGCCCGGCGCGACGTCGGCGGTGACGACTGCGCCCGCACCGACGATCGCACCCTGACCGACGGTCCGGCCGGGCAGCACGATCGCACCGGAACCCAGAAAGACGTCGTCCTCGACGGTCACGTCGCCGTTGAGCAGGACGCCGGGCGAGACGCTGACGAACGCGCCGATCCGGACGTCGTGGCTCACGACGGCTCGCGCGTTGACATGGCTGTGAAGCCCGACCCGGACATTCGTCGTGATCGCCGCGCCGGGATGCACCATGACCCCTTCGGCGAGCTCGACGTCGCTGCCGATCGACGCGCTCGAGTCGACCAGCACGGCGAGGCGAAGACCCGGAGCGAGGCGTCCGGCGACCGCTCGACGCACGGCCGCGTCGCCGATGGCGATCACACACTCGTCACAGTGGGCGGCGAGCTCGTCGAGCGCCACCACGGCCGGGTCGCCGATCCGTGCGAGCCTCGCTCGATCGACGGTGCCGTCATCGGCGAACACGATCCGCTCGTAGCGGTCCGCGGCGATCGCGTGGGCCTCTCGGCCGTGGCCTCCCGCGCCGACGATGCCGAGGCGGGTCACGAGTGCACCCGGGCGATCGGGTCGTCGGCGGCGGTGGCACCGGTGCCCTCCCCGCCGAGCATGGCCGTCGCGGTGCGCGCCACGATGCCCAGGTCGGTACGCACCGACTGGGTGCGCACGTACACCAGATCGAACTCGATCCGCTCCGGCCAGGTCAGGTCGTTGCGGCCGCTGACCTGGGCGAGCCCGGTGAGGCCGGGCCGCACCGCCAGACGGTTGCGCTGCTCGTCGGTCCACCGCTCGGCCTGGTAGGCCAGCGTCGGGCGGGGCCCGACGACGCTCATTTCGCCGCGGGCGACGTTGATCAGCTGCGGGAGCTCGTCGAGCGACAGGCGGCGCAGCACGGCACCGACCCGGGTGATCACCGAGGCGTCCGGGATGATCGGATTGTCGCCGTCGCGCATCGTGCGGAACTTGAGCACCTCGAACGTCGCACCGTCTCGACCGATGCGGTCCTGACGAAACAGCACGGGCCCCGGCGAGCTCAGCCGCACGGCGACTGCGCACGCCGCCCCCACCAGCAGGGCGGGAAGGCCGACGACCGCCAGGATGGCGAGGTCGAGCAGCCGCTTGCCCCGATACGGCGCCAGGGAGGCGTCGATCGCTGCGACCGGCGTCGCGGTCATGGGGTCTGGTGCAGGCCCCGCATCCAGTCGATCGTGGCCTTGAGACCGGTCTCGAGCGGGGTGGGCACCACCATCGGGAAGAGGTCGCGGATCCGGCTGTCGTCGGCCTGGCTGTGGGGCACGTCGCCGGTGCGGGCCGGGGTGAACTCGACGTCGAGTTGGTCGTCCATCAGCTCCTGCATCTCGTCGATGACGGTCAGCAGATCGGTGCGGGTCCCGTAGGCGAGGTTGACCGGCTCGGGTGAGGTCACCCGGCGCTCGACGGCGTCGACGAGCACCGCGGTCAAGGTGTCGACGAAGGTGAAGTCGCGGGTCTGGGTGCCGTCGCCGTGCACGGGGAGCGGCCGGCCCGCGAGGGCGGCGTCGATGAACGTCGGAATGACCGCGGCGTACGCGTGGCCGGCCGCCTGGAGCGGACCGAACACGTTGAAGAATCGGAAGGCCAGTGTCGGGAGGCCGTAGCTGTGACCGTAGGAGAGGGTGTAGGACTCCGCCGCGAGCTTGCTGGCGGCGTAGGGGCTCACCGGCCGCGGCGCGAGGCCGGGGTGCTTGGGCAGCTCCGGATTGGCGCCGTACACCGACGACGAGCCGGCGGTGACCACATGGCGGAGTCCGTCGCACCGCGCCGCCTCGAGCACGTTGACCGTGCCGGTCGCGTTGACATGGTGGCTGGGGACCGGATCCGCGATCGATCGGGGGACCGAGGGTCGGGCGGCCAGGTGGACGACGGCATCGGCGTCGGCCACCGCGGCGGTGATCGCTCCCGGATCGAGG
The DNA here is from genome assembly GCA_039193795.1 of Actinomycetota bacterium. GTDB lineage: Bacteria > Actinomycetota > Acidimicrobiia > Acidimicrobiales > Aldehydirespiratoraceae > UBA11606. The sequence goes on from JBCCWI010000047.1 coordinate 10,379, forward strand.
ATCGACCCGACGATCAGTTCGGTGTCGGTCCCGTCGAGATTGCTCGCGAAACCGGTGGACAGATCGTCGAACGCGGTCGCACGATGACCGGCCCGTTCGAGCGCCTGACAGAGGTTGGCGCCGATGAAACCGGCGCCGCCGGTGACCAGGATGTGCATGACTCCTCCAAACACGAGCCGCCCTGCGGCGGTCGCCTTTCCATCGGCACATTCGGGGCCCGCATGAGGAGCAGGAGCCACCGAGCCCGGTCGAGGGCGCTCAGAAGAGTTCGATGTCGCCGAGGCTGAGGCGGAGTTCGGCGCGACTCGGGGCCCGGCCGGCGAGGTCGCGGGTCGTGAGCACCGGCCCGAGCCCGGGTGCCGACGGCCACCACGACGCCGGGTGCGGTGGATCGGCGACCGACAGCAGGTGGTCGACACCTCGCAGTCGACGGACCACGCGGAGCACCCGTCGGGTCGCCTGGACCGAGGCGGACGTGACGTCGGCGATCACCGCTTCTCGCGCCGGACCCCGATGGCGCACGCGGACGACGGCGGCCGCGTCGTCGGTCTGGACGACCCGGTAGTGCAGCGGCTCGAAGCCGTAGCGCCATCGCAGGTAGGCCGCAGTGCGGTCGGTTCGGATGCCGTCGGCGGCGGGGAACGCGAGGTCGTCGGCCACCGTGTCGACGGGGTCGCCGGCGTCGAGGGGCTCGCTCCACTTGGCGGCCGCGGTCCGCGCCTGGGCCAGCCGGGGGAGCGCGCCGAGCCCGGCCGGCAACACCCGGGCCGGGATGCGCCCCGCCTCGATCCATCCCATCGACAGGTAGCCGGGGCGGCTCTTGTCGTTGGGTGTGTTGAACACGAAGTCGGTGTGACGATCGATCAACTCGTCGACGGCTGCTCCGGCCAGGAGCCGGAACACGCCGCGGCGTTGGTGCTCGGGCGCCGTCGCGGTGTCGACCGCTCGTACCGCCGACACCCGACGGTCGCCGTCGACGAACGTCCAGCGCATCATCGTCCGGAACCCGGCGAGGTCGTCACCTGCCGTCGCGACCCACATCGGGGAGGGTCCGGCCGGATTCTCGAGGTGCTTCCACCGGAAGAACGCGTCGTTCGGGTCGCTCGGATCCCATCCGAGCGCTCGGCCCGCGAGGTCGACGATCGCCGGGATCTCGTCGAGTCCCGCGGTACGGACGGCGATCGGCTGGGCCACGGAGCGGAGCCTAGGGCTGAGACCTCCGGCGGTGGTGCTCATGGCGGGGCGCCGGGTGCCGATGGCACTACCGAGAGGAGGTCGGCGATGTCGTTCGCCCCGAGCATCATCAAGGTCGCAGCCGACGCCGTGGATCGCGTGCGTCCCGCCCCGACCGGCCTCGTCGTGTTGATCTACCATCGGGTCGGAGGCCGCACTCCGGTGCGAGTCGACCTGCCGACCCCGACCTTCGACGCCCAGATCGCCGAGCTCGCCGACGCCGGCGTGGTCGTGTCCCTCGACGACGCGGTGCAGCGGTTGGCGATGGGGGAGGACCTCACGGGCTCGGTCGTCGTCACCTTCGACGACGGCACCGCCGACTTCGTCGACGACGCCGTACCCGTGCTCGCCACCCACGGCGTTCCCGCCACCCTCTACGTCGCCACCCGTCACGTCGACGAAGCGCTCGACTTCCCCGACGACGGTCGGGCCGCCTCCTGGTCGGCGCTGCGCGACGCGATGTCGACCGGCCTCGTCACGATCGGATCCCACACTCATTCCCACGTGCTGCTCGACCGACTTCCGTCGGTCGAGGTCGCCGACGAACTCGACCGGTCGATCGATCTGATCGGCCGGCATCTCGGTGTGCGTGCGGATCACTTCGCCTACCCCAAGGCGTTGGCCCCGACGGCGGAGGCCGAACGCCTCGTTCGTGAACGCTTCGTCTCGGCCGCGCTGGCCGGTACCCGCGCCAACCCGGCCGGCACCGACGTGCACCGGCTCCGACGAAGTCCGGTACAGACCACGGACGGCACCCGCTGGTTCCGCCGCAAGGTCGCCGGGGGCATGCGCTTCGAGGACGAACTCCGGCAGGTCGTCAACCGGCGCCGCTACGCGGGGGCGACCTCGTGACCCGCCGCACTGTCGTGCACCTCACGACGACCGACATGAGTCTCGACTGGCTGCTGCGCCCTCAGCTGGAGGCGTTCCGCGACGCCGGCTACGACGTGGTCGCCATGTCGGCCCCGGGGCCCCTTGCGGCGGCGTTGGAGGCGAGCGGAATCCGACACCACCCGATCGCCTCGCTGACCCGCTCGATGTCGCCGGCGCGCGACCTGCGGGCCGTCGCCGAGCTGTATCAGGCCTTCCGAACGATCCGCCCGACGATCGTCCACACCCACAACCCCAAGCCCGGGGTGTTCGGTCGGGTCGCCGCTCGGGCCGCTGGGGTTCCGGCGATCGTCAACACCGTGCACGGCCTCTACGCGCTGCCCGAGGATCCGTGGCGCAAGCGGGCCCTGGTGTACGGCCTCGAGCGGCTGGCGGCCGGGTGCAGCCACGCCGAACTCCTGCAGAACCCCGAGGACCTTCCGGTGCTCCGCCGACTCGGCGTGCCGCACGAGCGCCTCACCGTGCTCGGCAACGGCGTCGATCTGGAGCGATTCGATCCCGACCGGGTCCCCCCGAGCGCCCGCGGTCGGCTTCGCGCCGATCTCGGCATCGACGACGACACGGTGGTGATCGGCGTCGTCGGCCGGCTCGTGTGGGAGAAGGGCTACCGGGAGATCTTCGAGGCCGCCGCTCGACTCCGCGACGAACCGTGTGTGTTCGTGGTCGTCGGACCGGACGATCCGGCGAAGGCCGAAGCGATCGATCGAGCCTCGATCGAGGCGGCCGAGGCTGACGGAGTGCGGTTCGTCGGTCCCCGGACCGACATGACCGACCTCTACTCGATGTTCGACGTCTACGCCCTGGCGTCGTATCGAGAGGGGTACCCGCGCTCGGCGATGGAGGCGGCGGCCATGGGCCTCCCGGTGGTGGCGACCGACATCCGGGGATGCCGCCAAGTGGTGGTCGACGGCGAGAACGGTGCGCTGGTCCCCGTCCGCGACGCCGGAAGGCTGACGTCGGCGCTCCTGCGGCTGGTGGCCGATCCCGAGCTGCGCATCCGGCAGGGTGTGGCCGGCCGTGTGCGAGCGATCGAGCACTTCGACGATCGCGACGTGATCGCGACCACCCTGCGGACCTACGACGCGCTCCTCGGCCCGGCCGACGTGCCCGAGGCCGACCCTCCGGCGCTGGCGTTGGTCGCGGCGTCGTAGACGGCGGCGATCTCCTCGATCGCCCGTGTCACCGAGAAGCGCTCGCCCCGGACCATCGCCCGCCGGCCGAGCTCGCGTCGCTCGTCCGGCGCGGCGGCGAGCCGCACGTAGGCGGAGGCCAGGGCCTCGGGGTCGTCGACCGAGACGATGAGGCCGGCGTCGTCGACGGCATCGGGCACGCCCCCGGCGGCCGTGGCGACGATCGGCAGCCCGAGCGCGAGCGCCTCCATGATCGCGACGGGGAGGCCCTCGTGGCGGCTCGACAGTGTGAACAGGTCGGCGCCGGAGAGGAGGCGGGCCACGTCGGTCCGATAGCCGAGGGCGGTGAAGCGATCACCAAGCCCGGCCTCGGCGATCCACCGGTCGACGTCGGCCGCCAACGGACCCTGCCCCACGAGCGCGAAGCGCAGGGTCGGGGCATCGGCGCAGGCGCGGCGAGCCGCCTCGACGAGTTGGTCGAGCGCCTTTTCGCGGCGGAGGTTGGCCACACACATGACGACGACGTCGTCGTCGTTCGCGCCGAGTTCGGCGCGAACGTCGGCGCGGGCGGCGCGGGCGCGCACGAGGTCGAGATCGATGCCGTGCTCGATCGTACGGACCTGGTCCGGGCGCGCGCCTCGAATCGTCGCCGCGACGTCCGCACTGACCGCGATCGTCGCTGCGTCGAGTCGGATCGTCAGCCGGTTCGCGGTCCGTGTGAGTCGGTGGTGACGGGGCCACCGGTTGTGTTCGGTGCTCACGACGACCGGCCGCTGCCCGCGGGGGAGGGTCCGGACCAAGAGCCGGGTGGCCGCGGCGAGCATCGGCGAGTGGCAGTGCACGAGATCGGTGGGCTCGTCGCGCAGGAGCCGGCGGAGTCCCAGCGCCCAGCGGCCGCCACCACCGGCGAGCCGGGTGACCCTCGCGTCGAGCGCTTCGAGATCCCCCACGAGGTGGGACTTCTCGGCGACGAGGTAGGCGACGTGGTGGGTGATCGTGCCGCGCTCGGCCCGGACCTGATGGAGGACGAGCCGTTCGGCCCCACCCGGACCGAGCCCCTTGATGAGGTGACGGACCGACCGTGCGTCGCTCACGACAGGACCCGACGCACCGTCTCGGCCACCCGTTCGAGGTCGGTCGGGGTCAACGACGAGCCCGACGGCAGGCACAGCGAGCGGGCGTAGGCGTCGTCGGCGACCGCCCCGCCGATCATGCGGTGCCCGGCGTAGACCGGCTGCTGGTGCATCGGCTTCCAGGCGGGGCGGGCCTCGACGTCGACCGCGTCGAGGGCGGCGATCACCTCGGTCGGCGAGGCCCGGGCGTCGTCGCCCAGGACCATGACGGTGAGCCAGTGGTTCGGCTCGCCCCGAGGGTCGATCGGGTTGAACGACACGCCCGCGAGGTCCGCGAACGTCTCCTCGTAGAACCGACGGTTGGCCGCACGCCGGGCGATCAGGTCGTCGAGCCGGGCGAGCTGCCCGAGGCCGACGGCGGCGAGGAGGTTGCTGAGGCGGTAGTTGTAGCCGACCTCACGATGTTCGTAGTGCAGGACCGGCTCGCGCGCCTGGGTCGCGAGATGGCGGGCTCGTGCCGCGACCTCGGGGTCGGGGGTGACGATCATCCCGCCGCCGCCGGTCGTCAGGAGCTTGTTGCCGTTGAAGGAGAAGACGCCGAGATCGCCGAAGGTCCCCGCCGATTCGCCGTTCCAGGTCGCCCCTGTCGCTTCGGCGGCGTCCTCGATCAACGCCACGCCGGCCGCGGCACAGGTCGCCTGGATCGGGGCGTGGTCGGCGCACTGCCCGTAGAGATCGACCGTCACGACGGCCCCGACCCGCTCCCCTCGGCGGTGGGTGTCCTCGATCGCCTCGGCGACCAGTTCCGGGTCCAGGTTCCAGGTGCGGGGCTCGCTGTCGACGAACATCGGCGTGGCTCCGCAGTACATCGCCGCGTTGGCGGTCGACGCGAAGGTGAACGACGGCACGATCACGACGTCGCCGGGCCCGACACCCGACAACAGCAGCGAGAGGTGGAGCCCGGCGGAGCCGCTGCTGACGGCGACCCCGTTGCCGCTCCCGTGGCGGGCGGCGAAGGCCTCCTCGAACTCGTTCAGCTCGGGACCGACCGGGGCGACCCAGTTGGCGTCGAACGCCTGGAGGAGCCGAGCACGCTCGGCGGGGGACATGTCGGGAGGGGAGAGGTAGATGCGGTCCACGGATCGAATTAGGCCAAGTGACTCATACCGGCTGCGCAACTGCCGATTGGGACAGCGTCGCACAACCACATGGAGGGGTGGGCGAACCGTCTCATGGACTTGCAACACGTGATCCGAACGCTCCGGCGCCGCTGGCGACCGATCGCCGTGCTCGCCGTGCTGGGTGCCGCCTTCGGCGCGGTCTCGGTCGCGGTGGCCGAGGACGCAGCTCCCGACGTGGTCCCCGGGGTTCGCTACGACGCCTGTCACACCCTGCTCATCGACGACGCCATCCCCGCCGGCACCCCGACCGTCGACGTGCGCAATCTCAACCGGCTCGCGGCCCGGATCACCTCCGGCGCCATCCCGACCGCGGTTGCCGAGAGCACCGGCTCTGGTGAGACGGCGACCGTCAGCCAGGTGCGGGTGTATGTCCGCAACGACATCGGCAGCCTCCAGATCTGCTCGGTGGGCCAGACTCCGGCCGAGGCCGAGGTGCTCGCCGACGCCTTCGCCGCCCAGCTCGTCGCCGAACTCGACGCCGACGCCCAGGAGTTCTACGACCGTTCGATCGAAGCCGCCGACGAGCGGGTGGCCGAGGCCCAGGCCTGTGTCGACGACGCCAGCCGCGGACAGCTCATCACCCCCTCGGACGGGGTCACCGGCTTCGACGCCGCGGGCCAACAGATCAGCCAGTGCGAGGTGCAGCGCAACTTCGCCTCCGCGGCCCGAAACGACCTGGCCATCGCCGGCGTGGCTGTCGTGCCCTTCGAGACGCTCGAGTCCGCCCAGGCGACCGAGATCAGCGAGCGGGCCTTCAACGAACTCGCCCGCCAGGGCGCCGCCGGAAGCAATGTCCACAACGGCACCGCGGTCAGCGCGAGCGAGGCCACCGAGCCCCCCGCCAGCGGAGGCGTGGGTTCGGGGATCGCCGACCATCCGGCGGCCCGCATCCTGCTCGGCCTGCTCGTCGGCGCTGCCGCCGGCATGGGCTACGTCCAGTTCACCGAACGGCTCGATTCCCGTCTGCGGCGCAAGGAGGACGTCGAGGCCGTCCTCGACCTCCCGGTGCTCGCCGAGATCCCGCCCCTCGCCCGGCCCGAACGCAAGAAGACGAACGTGGTCGCCATCAACGAGCCCCGCTCCCGGTCGGCGGAGTCCTTCCGAGCGCTGCGCTCGGCCCTCGACTACGCCCACGCGGTGGAGACCGAAGCCGGTCGAGCCAACGACGGCGCCATGGTCGTGCTCGTCACCTCCGGTGGCCCCAGCGAAGGCAAGACGACCACGCTCGCGAACCTCGCCGCCGTCATGGCCGAGGGCGACCGTCGGGTCCTCGCCGTCAACTGCGACTTCCGCCGGCCCCGGCTCCACCGCTACCTCGGTGGACCGACCGCCCCGCAGCGTCTCAACGTCACCGACGTCGTCGGTGTGCAGATGGTCACCCAGGTGACCCCGAACGATGCGGCCGCCACGCCCAGCGACGTGGTCGGAGCACAGCGCCGGCTGGTCGAGCGGGCGCGTGATCGCTTCGACGTGATCCTGCTCGACACGGCGCCGATCCTCACCACCAACGATGCCGCCGAGCTGCTCGGCGTGTGCGACCACGTCGTGTTGGTCGTCAGCGCGGGCAACACCAAGGCCGAAGCCGCCGCTCGTGCCAGCGAGCTGCTCGAGCGTCGCGGTCGTCCGCCACTCGGCGTTGCGCTCGTCGGCACCCGCGACGTCCCGAACTCCTCGGAGTACTACTACAGCGACGACGATCCCTATCTCGCCGCATCGGCCTCGTCGGCCAAGCGACGGCGTCGCAAGGCGTCGGCGGCGACGATCGATCTGGTCGCGGCGGAGCCGGTCGAGGTCCAGGCGCACGGGTGAGCGCCGTGACGTCGGTATCGACCCAGGCGACGTCAGCGGACCCCGGATCACGCCGGGCGTTCGCTCGTCCCAGCGAGCTCGCTGCACCCCGCCACCGCCGTCGCCACGCCTGGGCCGGACCGGTCGGGTGGGCCCTCGTCGCACTGGCCGCCACCGCGACGCTCGCATCGGCCGCGCTCGGACGGGTCAGCGTGTTCGGCGCGGTCGTCGTGGTGCTCCTCCTCGCCGGTTCCCAACCGCTCCTGCGGCGGTTCTCGGCGAATGACCACGGGGTGGACCTCGAGTCGTTGCTGCGGGTCGGTCTCGGTCTGAAGTTCCTGGCGGTGCTGCCCCGCTTCGCCCTGCGCCAGGACGCCATCGACTACCACGCGGTCGGGACGGTGCTCGCCGATTCGTTCCGCAGCCTCGACTTCCTCGTCGAGACCGGACGCCCGATCCCGGGCACCGGCAGCGTCCGCTACGCGACCGGCCTCGTCCACGTCCTCACCTTCAGCGACGAGTTCGCGACGTTCGCCATCTTCGCCATGCTCGGGTTCATCGGGCTGGCGCTGTTCATCCGTGCCTTCGTCGACGGGCTGCCCGACGTGGACCCCGGCCGGTACGCCGTGCTCATGGTCTGCTGGCCCTCGTTGGCGTATTGGCCCGCCAGCACCGGCAAGGAGGCGCTGATGACCTTCGGGCTGGGGCTCGCCGCCTTCGGGTTGGCGCGTCTGTTGCGGGGCGGCTGGATGGCGATGATCCCGCTCGCGGCCGGTCTCGCGGTCAGCGCCCTCGTCCGGCCCCACGTGGCGTTGATCGTCGTCACGGCCGGCGTCGGCGCCTTCATCATGCATTCGCGCCGTGGCGCCGCCGGCGGAGTTGTCACCCGGCTGATCGTGATCGGCGGGTTGGTCGGGGTCGGCACGCTGCTCTCGGACGCGGTCGAACGGCTGTTCAACGTCCAGGACCTCAACGTCACCTCGGTCAGCGCGGCGCTGGATCTCGCCAACCATCGCTCGGCTCAGGGCGGATCGTCCTTCGTCGCAGCCCGGATCGACTCGGTCGCCGACGTGCCCTGGGGCGTGGTGACGGTGCTGTTGCGGCCGCTGCCCCACGAGGCGGCGAGCGCCCCCGGGCTGGTCGCCGCGTTCGAGGGGTTGGTGCTGGCCGCCCTGTTGCTCGGTGCGATCCCGCGCCTGATGGCGGCGACCCGCACCCTGCGGCGTGAGGCGTATGTCGCCTACGCCGTCGGTTTCGTCGCCGTGTTCGTCTTCTTGTTCTCGGCGCTGGGCAACTTCGGGATCCTCACCCGCCAGCGCACGATGGTGACCCCTCTGCTCCTGGTCCTCGTGTCGCTCCCGACCGCGTACGAACGGGTGCGGTCCCGTCGGGTCGGACGGTCGACGTGAGCCCGCTCGCCACCATCACGCCGTCTCGGGCCACCGGGGTCTACGAGGGTGTCGTCGACGGAGCCCGGGTCCTGTTCAACAGCGTGGATCGCCGCCTGCACGTGCTCAACCCCTCCGCCGCCTCGCTCTGGGACGGCCTCCGTCATCCGACCACCGTTGCGACCCTGACCGCAGAGGTCGCGGGTGCGTTCGGTGTCGACGCCGGATCGATCCGGGTCGAGGTCGAACGAACCCTCGACCGCTTCGTCGCCGACGGGCTGGCCGGCGAACTGCGGCGCCCTGCGACCGCCACGATGGCGGAGCCGCTCACCCGTCCGGTGGGTGAGCCGGCCACGGTCATCGCTGCGCTCGGCACCACCATCGCGATCCACCTCGACGCGCCGATGGTGTCCGCCGCGATCCAGCGGGTCACGGCGCCGCTGCGGACCTCCGCCCCGGCCGATGCCTGGATCGCGCTCGACGAGGGGGACCGGCAGTGGACGGTCACGTCCAGTCTCGGGACCGACACCCGGACCGGGAGCCGTCTCGCCGGCGTGCTGCGGGTTGTCTCCGAGATCAACAATGTGGTCGTCGCCGGCCGGGACGACCATCTCGTGTTCCATGCCGGCGCGGTCGCCCGCAACGGGCGGGCGGTCCTGTTGCCCGGTTCGTCGAACCGCGGCAAGAGCACGCTCACCACCGCGCTCGTGCGGGCCGGCTTCGACTATCTGACCGATGAGGCGGCGGCGGTCGACGCGACCGGGGTGGTGCATCCCTTCGCCAAGGCGATCGCCCTCGATCCCGGGTCCTTCGCCCTCTTCCCGGATCTGGCGCCCGACCCCGCCAACGCGGTCGAGGCGGTGATGGCGCGACGCGAGTGGCACATCGATCCGAGCCGGTTGGGCGGCACCGCCGGACCGAGTCCGGTGGCGGCCATCGTCTGCCCGTCGTGGCGGGCCGGTTCGGTGACGCGGCTCGCTCGCATCGGCGGGACCGAAGCGGTGCACACCCTGCTCGGCGACGCCTTCGACTTCGCCGCCGGCGGCGCCGACGTGTTCGACATCCTGCTCGATCTCGTCGCGTCGGTCCCGGTCTACCGGCTGCGCTACAGCGAACTCACCGACGCGATCGCGACGATCGACCGCGTGCTCGCCGAGGCCTAGTCGCGGCCGCGGGTGCGGCGGCGATCGACGTCGTCGCCGAGTTCGGCCAGCGGCGGCAGCCCCTTGCGGATGCGCTTTTGTTCGTACTGGGCCACGTCCGCCGCCCGGAGCAGCTCACCCGGACTCGTGATGTCGGGGGTGGCGAGTGCGATGCCGCACGACAGCGAGCGATCCGGCCCCGTCTCGGCGAACAGCCGAAGCGCCAGGTTCTTCACCGGCTCGGCCGACAGCATGCCGCCGCCGTCGAGGATGATGCAGAACTCGTCTCCACCGATCCGGCACGTCGTGGAGTTGGCCACCGTCTCGGCCGCTTCGCGGAGGGCCTGGCCCGCTTCGATGAGCAAGATGTCGCCCGCAGCGTGCCCGCGGTTGTCGTTGACCAGCTTGAGGCCGTCGACGTCACACATGATCAGCGCGACGTCTTGGCGGTCGACCACCTTGCGCTGGAAGATCTGTTCGAGCCGTTCCTCGAGGACCCGCCGGTTGCCGAGCCCGGTCAGCGGATCTCGGAGTGCGAGCTCTTCGAACTCCGCGATGCGTTCGGCCTGGGTCACCGCGGCCGCCACGTGGGTGGCGACCAGCCGGAGGGTCGCGAGGTGGTCGTGGTCGAGGGCGTGACCCTGGGCGCGCGTCGTGGCCGACACCACGCCCCAGATGTGGTCACCGATGACGATCGGCCAGGCGGCCTCGGAGCGCAGGCCGCGACGATGCAGCGACATGATCCCCTCGTCGTCGGCGCGGCCCTCGTCGACGGCTCGGACATAGCCCTCACCGTCGAGCAACCGGGTCAGACCCGGGCGCGTCGACTCGTCGTGGAACTCGTTGACGGGATAGCGCTCGGTCGAGCCGCTGGCCCCCGCGTTGACGAGGGTCTCGGTGCGTTCGGACTGATGCTCGATGCGGCTGATCGTCACCATGTTCGCCGACAGAGCCCGCTTGGCCTGCTCGGCGATGACCAGCAGGACCTCGTCCATGCGATCGGCGGCCCGCACCGCGGCACCGATCGAGACGAGCGCCTCGACCGGCGAGTCGCGGTCGGGCGGGACGAACCGATCGAGGTCGGCGAGGACCTCGTCGAGGCTGATCGCGCTCGGCAACGGGTCACCGGACTCGAGTTCGACGGCCACGGCCGCCCCGAGATCGGGGTCGAGCGCAGTGCCGAGGAGTTCGTCGACGCGGCGGCGTCGGGCGGTCCAGTTCGGGGCCTGCCCGGCCGCAGGATGACCGACGAGGGTCGCGGCGAGGGCGAGCAGACGTGCGGCCAGCGGGATGTCGGGACCGCGACTGCCGTGGGGGCCACCGGAGCCGTCCCAGCGCTCGAACTGGTGACGGACCGCGTCGCTGGTGCCGCTGAGGCCGGGCAGGCGATCGAGCATGGTGGCGGACAGCACCGCCGAGGCCGGGTCGGGGACCAGGTCGACCGCACCGACCGGACGGACGTGGGTCAACAAGATGCCGATCTCGGACAGCACGGCGCCGGTGATGGCGTCGACGCGATCCTGCATCGGCGACCCGGCGGCGATCGCGATCCGGTCGGCCAGGTGGGCCCGGAGGGCGGCGCGTCGGGCCGCGGGACGATCGAAGACCTCCAGCGCGCGGGCGAGCGCGATCACCGCTGCGCGCGCTGTGCGGTCGAGCGGGCGACTTCCAGTGTCGGTGCGTTCCGGCGCGTCGGGAAGCAGGGGATCCATCGCGGCCCGCACCTCCTCGCGCTGGTTCGACCGCCGCTGACCGATCTGGTCTAGCACGTCAGCCATCTCACGCAAAGTAGAACTCGTCACCACCCAGGGTGGTGTGCGTCGGCGCGCTCGGTGATCGTCGGGCACTCGGATCGATCAGGAAGCGAGGAGTGTCTCGATCTCGCTGGTGAGTCCGTCCTCACCGAGCGTGCTCACCAGCCGTGACGACGAGCCGTCGTCGTTGATGAACAGCCACGCCGGCTGCGACGTGATGCCGTACTCGCTCCAGATGTCACCGGACTCGTCGGAGACGTGGCGCAGCCCGTCGACCCCCGTGCTGGAGATGAAGTCCTGCATGGCCTCGACACTGTCGCGTCCTGCGACGCCGATGATCTCGACCTGTCCGTCGAATTGTTCCTGTACCGCTGCGACCGCAGGGGCTTCTGCACGGCAGCGGCTTCACCACGGGGCCCAGAACCAGAGCACGACGTCGCGTCCGGCCAGGTCGTTGGCATCGATCTGTCCGCCGCCGATCTCATCGGCGACGAATCGGTGGGGCCAGTCGGTGTCGGCGGGATCGGCGCCGTCGTCGGACTCGACCGCCGCCTCGTCGGGCGGGTCGTCGCTGTCGGCGTCGGCGCCGCCGTCACGGGTGGAGGAGCCGCTCGACCGAGCAGTGTCGTCGGACGAGGCCGGAGCGGCGTCGGCCCCGGTGCTGGTGTCGTCGTCGCCGCACGCCGCCGCCACCAAGGTGAGCGCGGCCAGTGCGCTCAGGAGTCGGAGGAGGCGGGGGGACACGACGGTGAGAGTACCGGTTGGGGAGGCCATACTGTGCGCACCAGTGCGACGGAGATTGTCGGAGGACGGACACTCGTGAGTACCCGCAAGCTCATCCTCTCGGCCATGTTGTGCGGGCTCGCGATCCTCATCGCGTCAGCGATCCAGCTGTACCAGATCATCTCCTGAAGGTTCCCGATCGTGCCGATAGGATCGGCGTCATACCGAGGAGGTGAGTGCGACGGACACTCAACAGACGGATCCAACCCACGATGTCGTGATCATCGGCGGAGGACCGGGCGGGTACGCCGCCGCACTGTACGGAGCCGGCATCGGGCTCGACATCGGCATCATCGAGAACAACATCCTTGGCGGGACGTGCCTCAACGTCGGCTGCATCCCGGCCAAGGAACTGCTCGAGACCGCCCACGTCTACCGGACGGTGGGCCACGCGTCGGACTTCGGCGTCAACGCCGGTGCGCCGACGATCGACTGGTCGGTCACCCTCACCCGCAAGCAGGCGATCACCGACCAGCTCGTCGGTGGGCTCGGCGGTCTGCTCAAGCAGCGCAAGGTCACCGTCTACGACGGCACCGGCTCGCTCGGCGCCGGTCGCACCGTCACCGTCACCGGCGCCGACGGCGCCGCCACCACGATCACCGGCAAGGCGGTCATCATCGCGGCGGGATCCACCACCCGCACCATCCCCGGTTTCGACGTCGACGGCACGGTGGTCATGACGTCCGACGAGGTCCTGTCGATGGAGAAGCTGCCCGCGTCCGCCGTCGTCATCGGTGGCGGGGCGATCGGGTGCGAGTTCGCATCGATGATGGGCGACCTCGGCGTCGAGGTCACGGTCCTCGAGGCGATGCCCCAGATCCTCACCGGCTGTGACCCGGACGCGACCAAGGTCGTGCAGCGGTCGTTCAAGAAGCGCGGCATCAAGACCCGCACCGGGGTGTCGGTCAACGGCCACACCCCCAAGCCCGACGGCTCCGGCACCACCGTCCACTTCGGCGACGGAGAGTCGGTCGATGTCGAGGCGGTGATCGTCTCGGTCGGTCGGCGTCCCTTCGCCGATCTGCTCGGGCTCGAGGGCACCGGCGTCGCGGTCGACGAGCGCGGCTTCGTGCAGGTCGACGACCGGTGCCGCACCGGCGAGGCCGGCGTGTGGGCGGTCGGTGACATCATCAACACCCCCCAGCTCGCCCACGTCGCGTTCGCCGAGGGCATGCTCGCCATCCGTGACATCCTCGGCGAGGAGCCCGCCCCGCTCGATCACCACGGCACGCCGTGGTGCATCTACTGCCATCCCGAGGTCGCCTTCGCCGGGCACACCGAGCAGAGCGCGATCGACGCGGGCTACGACGTCGTCACCAGCAAGCACAGTTTCATCGGCAACGGCCGGGCCAAGATCGTCGGCGACACCGACGGGCTGGTGAAGGTCATTGCCGAGAAGCGGGCCGACGGCACGGCCGGGAAGATCCTGGGTGTCCACATGGTTGGACCGTGGGTGACCGAACAACTCGGCCAGGGCTATCTGGCCGTCAACTGGGAAGCGACGGTCGACGAGGTCGCCGCGTTCATCCAGCCCCATCCGACCATGAGCGAGCTGTTCGGCGAGACCGTGCTGTCGCTCACCGGCCGTGGCCTCCACGGCTAGTTAGGGAGAGATAGAGATATGGCCGACGTGACCATGCCCCAGTTGGGGGAGACCGTCACCGAAGGAACCATCACCCAGTGGTTCAAGAACGTGGGCGACGAGGTCGCCATGGACGAGATCTTGTTCGAGGTCTCCACCGACAAGGTCGACTCCGAGGTGCCGTCGCCGGTCGCCGGCGTGGTCACCGAGATCCTCGCCGCCGAGGGTGACGTCGTCGAGGTCGGTCAGGTCCTCGCTCGTGTCGGCGACGCCGGCGACGCGGCCGGGGCCGCCCCGGCACCCGATGCGGCGCCCGCACCCGATCCCGAGCCCGAACCGGCGCCGCAGCCCGAGCCCGCCCCGGTCGCGGAGACGCCCCCGGCGCCGCAGCCCGAGACCGCCCCGGTCGCGGAGACGCCCCCGGCTCCCGAGCCCGAGCCGGCCCCGGTGGCGGCGACGCCTCCGCTCCCGGCGCCCGAGCCTGCGCCGGCCCCGGCGGAGCCGGCGCCTGTGTCGGCGGCGACCGACGGGCTGATCCTGTCGCCCGTGGTGCGTCGCCTCATCGCCGACAACGGTCTCGACGTGTCCCAGATCACCGGCACCGGTCTCGGCGGCCGCATCACCCGCAACGACGTCGAACAGGTCATCCAGGCCCGCGCCGGTGCGGCGCCGGCTCCGGCACCCGAACCGGCCCCCGCGCCCGCAGCGGCTCCGGCCGCGGCTCCCGAGCCGACTCCCGCCCCCGCAGCCGCTCCGCCGGCGGTCGCCTCGGCCGCCGCGGTCCCCGCTGGGCCCCGCGACGAGATCGTGCCGCTCAACAACATCCGCAAGCGCACGGCCGAGCACATGGTGATGTCGAAGCAGACCTCGCCCCACGTGCTCACCGCGATGGAGATCGACTACGAGCGGGTCGAGCAGATCCGCAAGGCCCACGGCGCCGGATGGAAGGCCGAGGAGGGCTTCTCGCTCACCTACCTGCCCTTCATCACCCGTGCCGTGGTCGACGCGCTGCGCGACTTCCCACACCTCAACGCGAGCTTCGGCGGCGATCACCTGGTCGTCCACGACGAGATCAACATGGCCGTTGCGGTCGACATCAACTTCGACGGCCTGCTCGCGCCGGTAGTCAAGGGTGTCGAGGGCAAGCGCTTGCGCCAGATCGCCCGCGAGATCAAGGACGTCGCCGATCGCACCCGCACCAAGCAGCTGCGCCCCGACGACCTCTCCGGCGGCACGTTCACGCTCACCAACGCGGGGCAGTACGGCACGATGATGCAGTTCCCGATCATCAACCAGCCCCAGGTCGCGATCCTCAGCACCGACGGCGTGAAGCGCAAGCCGGTCGTGGTCACCGACGAGTACGGCAACGAGTCGATCGCCATCCACTCCGTCGGCGTGCTCGCCCTCGCCTGGGATCACCGGGCCTTCGACGGTGCCTACGCGGCGGCATTCCTCAACCGGATCCAGGAGATCCTGGAGACCCGCGACTGGGAGGCGGAGATCCGCTGACCGGATCCTCCGCCGCCGGTTCGGGCCTGGGGGTTCGCTGGCTCGGCAGGGTCGACTACCGCGACGCGCTCGCGCTGCAACGCCAGCTGCGCGACCACTCGACCGACGATCACCTCCTGCTGCTCGAGCACGACCACGTCGTCACCCTGAGCAAGCGCACCCCTCGCGAACACCTGCTGGTCGACGTCGAGTCGATGGGTGCCAGCGTTGTGGCGACCGATCGCGGCGGCGACATCACCTACCACGGGCCCGGCCAGCTGGTCGGTTACCCGATCCTGACCGTGCCCGGAAAGCGCGGCGGCGGGCTCGCCGACACCGCGGCGTACGTCGACGGCATCGAGCAGGTGCTGATCGACGTGCTCGCCGACCTCGGCCTCCCCGCCGGCCGGCTCGATCGCCACACCGGGGTGTGGCTCGACGTCGACGGTCCACGCCCCCGGAAGATCGCGGCGATCGGTGTGCGCATCACCCGGGGTCGATCGATGCACGGCTTCGCGCTCAACGTCGATCCCGATCTCGCCTGGTTCGACCGGATCGTGCCGTGCGGCATCACCGACAAGGACGTCACGTCCCTCGCCGCCGAAGGGATCCAGGTCACCATGCGCGAGGTCGTCGACCTGGTCGCGGAGAAGGCGGTCGAGCGCTGGGGTCGGGGTCGACCGATCGACCGGGCCGACGTCGCGTGGCGGGTCCCACGGACCGATCTCGCACCCTTCACCCGCGGCGAGGGCGCCGGTACCCCGGTCGGGCGCCAGGGGGTCGGTCACGGAGAGTCGAACCCGGCGCTGGCGTTCGCCGAACAGGCCGACGGTACGTCGGTCCGTCTGCTCGGTCGGCTGGCCGAGGCCGGTGTGTCCGCTGATCCGGTGCGGCTCAAGGCCCGAAAGCCCGAGTGGATGCGGGTCCCGCTCGACACCGGGCCGACCTATCGCGAGATCAAGAAGACGATGCGCGAGCTGGAGCTCGTCACGGTCTGTGAAGAGGCCGGCTGTCCCAACATCTCCGAGTGCTGGAACGAAGGCACCGCGACCTTCATGATCCTCGGCGAGCGGTGCACCAGGGCCTGCGGGTTCTGCCACGTCGACACCCGCAAGCCGATGGCCGCCGACCCGCACGAACCCGCCCGCGTCGCCGAGGCCGTCGACCGCATGGGGCTCAAACACGCCGTCGTCACGATGGTCGCACGCGACGATCTGCCCGACGGGGGAGCGGCGGCCGTCGCCGCCACCGTGGAGGCGATCCGTGATCGGGTCCCGGCGTGTCGGGTCGAGGTGTTGGTGTCGGACTTCAAGGGCGACGATGCATCGCTACAGACCGTGTTCGACGCCCGACCCGACGTCTTCAACCACAACATCGAGACGGTCGCCCGGCTGCAACGAGCGGTCCGCCCGTCCGCCGGCTACGCCCGGTCGCTCTCGGTGCTCGCCCGAGCGAAGCGGGCGGGGCTGGTCACCAAGTCGTCGCTGATCGTCGGCATGGGCGAAACTGACGAAGAGGTCGTGCAGACGCTCGCCGACCTGTCCGCCATCGATTGCGACATCGTCACGATCGGGCAATACCTGCGCCCGACGTCGCACCACCTGCCGGTGGCGACGTGGTGGCAGCCATCGGTGTTCGACGACTGGAAGCAGCAGGGGGAGGCGATGGGCATCGACCATGTCGAGGCCAGCCCGCTCACCCGCTCGAGCTATCACGCCCGCGAGGCCGCGGACGCCGCGGCGCGGGCTTGAACGCTTGCCTGTAGTGGTCACTACAGATAGGCTTTCGTAGCGATCGCTACGAACTGCTCCGCGGAGCGCGAGGAGGGCACCCGTGACCGAGCTCACCGCCGAGGCCGCCGCCGATCTGTTCCGTCGCCCACCGCGGCGTCACATCGAGACCGGGGGCGGGGCCGTCGCCTACTACCGGGTTGGGTCGGGGCCCGATGTGTTGTTCAGTCACGGCTGGCCGGTCAGCGCTGCGACCTGGCGGACACTCCTGCCGTTCCTCGCGCCGCACGTCACCTGCCACATCATCGACCACCTCGGTGCCGGTCAGAGCCGATTCGACCGCTCGACGCGCATCAGCCTCGAGTCCCATGAGCAGGCGTTGCGCGATGTCGTCGACGACCTCGGCCTCACCGACGTCGCGGTCGTCGGTCACGACAGTGGCGGCATGATCGCCCGGTACGCCCTGGCCGGCGACGAGCGGGTTCGGGCGTGGGGCCTGATCGACACCGAGCAGCCCCCGAAGCCGCACTGGCGGTTCTCGTCGTTCCTCCTGATCCGCCACGTGCCGCGTTTCGAGGCGATCGTGGCGCGCGTGTTCGGGATGCCGAGGCTGCGGCGGGCGAAGTTCTTGGCGGGCGACCTGTTCCACGACCGCGACCTGCTCGGCGGTGAGTTCGACGAGTTCTTCCTGCGGCCCCTGCGCGACGACGCCGATCGGCGATGGGCGGCGGGCCAGTTCGGCCGCAACTTCGACCTGGGAAAGTTCGCCGGGCTCACCGAACGGCACCGGATGATGACGGAGCCGGTCGCCCTCGTCTGGGGGGAGCGGGACCCGTTCTTCCCGGTCGACCGGACCCGAGCGATGCTCGCGGAGTTCGCGGGCGAGGCCAGCCTCGAGGTGATCCCGATGGCCAAGCTCTTCTCCCACGAGGAGTTTCCGGAGCCGGCGGCGAAGGCGTTGCTCTCCGCGATCGCCTGACCGGGCCTCAGTCCAGCGACGGGTGGAGCTGTGGTCCGCAGGTCACGGCTGCCGCCGCGATCGCGATCGTCGCCTCGAGGGGGCCGGCCGTGTCCAGCGCATGGGCCTGTGGCCCCGACCCTGTTCGCCCAGGGACTTAGGTCCCTGGCCGGCTCACCGCGTCGAGTCGATGACGCCGGTGTCGAAGCCGGCGAGGTGGAGCCCGCCGGCGAACCGGGCGTGCTCGATCTTGGTGCAGCGGTCCATCACGACGTCGAGGCCGGCATCGGTCGCGATCCGCGCCGCGTCGGCCGACCACAGACCGAGCTGGGCCCAGAACGTCGCCGCCCCGAGCGCGACCGTCTCCTCCGCGATCGGCGGGAGGTCCTCGCTCTTGCGGAAGACGTCGACCAGGTCGGGCACCTCGGGGAGGTCCTGCAGCGAGGGGTACACGGGCTGACCGAGGATCTCGGTCTCTCGGGGGTTGACCAGGTAGACGGTGAAGTCGGTCGACGAACTCAGCAGGTAGGTGGCCACGAAGTTGCTGGCCCGGGCCGGGTTCGCGGATGCGCCGACGATGGCGATCGACCGGGTCGAGTCGAGGATGCGCTTGCGGCGCAGTGCGGAGGGTGGCTCCCAGGCGGGGATCGGTTCACGCGACACGGGAGGCCTCCAGGGCTCGGTCGAGGTCGTAGAGGATGTCGTCGAGATCTTCGAGCCCGACACTGATCCGCACCATCTCCGGTGTGACCCCACCGGCGGCCAGCTGCTCGTCGGACAGCTGGGAGTGGGTCGTCGAACCCGGATGGAGGATGAGGGTCTTGGCATCGCCGACGTTGGCGAGATGGCTGATCATCTCCAAGGACTCGATGAAGGCACGGCCCGCTTCGCGTCCCCCGTCGATGCCGAAGGTGAACACGGCGCCGGGGCCGGCGGGCAGGTACTTGGTGGCGAGTTCGTGGTGGGGCGACGACGCGAGGCCGGCGTACTGCACCCAGCTCACCCGAGGGTCGGCGTCGAGCCAGGCGGCGACCGCCTGAGCGTTGGTCACGTGGCCGGCCATCCGGTAGTCGAGTGTCTCCAGCCCCTGCAGGAACAGGAAGGCGTGGAGTGGGGCCAGGGTCGCGCCGACGTCGCGGAGTTGGTCGTTGCGGAGTTTGGTGAGGTAGCCGTACTCGCCGAAGTTGTCCCACCATCGCAGGTCGTTGTACGTCGGTACCGGTTCGGTCATGCCGGGGAAGCGCCCCGAGGCGCCCCAGTCGAACGTACCCGCCTCGGTGACCACTCCGCCGAGCGAGGTGCCGTGACCGCCGATGAACTTGGTGGCGGAGTGCACCACGATGTCGGCTCCCCACTCGATCGGTCGGCACAGCGCGGGGGTGGAGAAGGTCGAGTCGATGGCGAGCGGCACGCCGGCGGCGTGGGCGACGTCGGCGAGCGCCTCGATGTCGGCGATCGCGCCCGAGGGATTGCCGATCGTCTCGGTGAAGATCAGCTTGGTCTCGGGTCGGATCGCGGCGGCGAACGCGTCGGGGTCGGTCGGGTCGACGAAGGTCGTCTCGATGCCGAACCGGGCGAGCGTGTTGGAGAACATGGTGACGGTGCCGCCGTAGAGGTGGCTGCTGGACACGATGTGGTCGCCGGCACCGGCCAGGGCGGTCACCGCGAGGAACTCCGCCGCATGGCCCGACGAGGTGGCGACCGCGCCGAGGGCGCCGTCGAGGCTCGCCATCCGCTCCTCGAACGCCGACACCGTCGGGTTGCCGAGCCGGCTGTAGATCATCCCGTACTTCTGCAGGGCGAACAGATCGGCGGCGTCGTCGGTGTCCTCGAACACGTACGACGAGGTCTGGAAGATCGGCACGGCCCGCGCCCCGGTGGTGGGGTCGGGGCGGGCGCCGGCGTGCAGGGCTCGGGTCCGGAACCCCCACTCGTGATCGGTCATGGGCCGATCGTACGCAGGAACGCACCGCCGCCTAACCTCAAGGGTCATGTTCGCAACTCGTCTCGACCGGGCCCGAGCCCGCATGGAAGCCGACGGCGTCGACGTCTTGATGCTGTCGGTCGGCAGCGACCTCCCGTACTTCTGCGGCTACGAAGCGATGCCGCTGGAGCGCATCACGATGCTCGTCCTTCCCCGCGACGGCGAGGCCACCCTCGTCGTCCCGGGGCTGGAGGCGGCTCGGGTGACCGAGCGACCCGATCTGTTCTCGGTGAAGGGGTGGGGCGAGACGGAGGACCCGATTGCGATCATCGCCGATCTGGCGGGCGCGGCAGCCGACGTGGCCATCGGCGACCACATGTGGGCCGGGTTCCTCGTCGATCTCACCAACCAGATGCCGAACACGTCGTTCCGTCGAGCTTCGACGATCACCAGCCCGATCCGCCAGGTCAAGGACGCCGAGGAGGTCGAGCGCCTGCGGGCCGCCGCGAGCGCCGTCGACCGCATCGCTGCCCGTCTCCAGGCCGGCGAGATCCCCCTCGTCGGTCAGACCGAGGCCCAGGTGTCGGCCGAACTCGGCCGCCAGATCGTCGAGGAGGGCCACGCCCGCGTGAACTTCGCGATCGTCGCGTCGGGCCCGAACGCGGCGAGTCCTCACCACCACGCGGGTGACCGGGTGATCCAGGCCGGCGAGCCGGTGCTGTGCGACTTCGGCGGGACGATGATCGGCGACGACGGCGTCGGCTACTGCTCCGACCTCACCCGCAACATCTGGACCGACGACCGTCCCGACCGCGAGTACCTCGAGGCCTACGCCGTGCTGCACGAGGCCCAGGCCGCTGCCGTTCGAGCCGCCACCGTCGGCACGCCGGCCCAGGACGTCGACCGGGCGGCCCGACAGCGCATCGTCGACGCCGGCTACGGCAGCTACTTCATCCACCGCACCGGCCACGGCATCGGGGTCGAGGAGCACGAGGATCCCTACATCGTCG
>JBCCWI010000048.1:0-31350 GCA_039193795.1 Actinomycetota bacterium
CGGCGGCCCGCCCGCCATACCCCGTCGCGCGTCGGGCAGAGAGGTGTTCGCGACCAGACACTGAGACATCTGTTCACTAGCGTCGGGCCATGTCGAAGAACCGCATGCTGATGATCGCCGTGCTCGTCGGATTGCTCGCCGTGTTGGCCCGCAAGGTCCGCGACGTCTGATCCTGTGCCGGTGGTTGCGTCCGCCGGCGCCATCCCCCACCATCCCCAGCGATGAAGCTCGTCTGGGATCTCCCCCTCGACCCGGCCGGGGTCATCGTCGAACTCGACGGTGATGTCCGGGCGCGCATCCGACCCGGTCGCCCGGGCGACGGGCCGGCCCTGCGCGGCGCGTTCGAGCGCTTCTCCGAAGAGTCCCGGTACTTCCGCTTCTTCACCCCGACGCCTCGGATGTCGCCCCAGGCCGAGGAGAACCTCACCGCGGTCGACGACCATCGGCAGTACGCCTGGGGGGTGTTCGATCCCGACCAGCCCTCCGAGGTCGGCGACGAGTCCGGACTCGCGATCGCGGCGGCCCGCCTGTTCATCGACGCCGAAGCGCCCACGATCGCCGAGGCCACCCTCGCCGTGGTCGACGACTACCAGGGCCGCGGCCTGGGCGGACTGTTGATGGAGCTGCTGATCAGCACCGGCGCCATCCTCGAGCTCGACATCCTGCGCTTCGACGTGCTGGTCGAGAACCGGCCGATGCGCAGCGTGCTGGCTCGGTTGGGCGCGTCCGGCCGATCGCTGCCCGATGACCGGTCGATCATGCGCTACGACCTGCCCGTGCCCGAAGGTGAGGTCGATCCCACGATCGGTGCGCTCTATCTGCTGCTGCGCGCCGCGGCCGGCGTCGAGGCCACCGTCATCGATCCGCTGAATGACTAGAGGCCGTCGGACTCCTCCGGCGAGAAGTCCTCCCAGCGGGCGGCCGGCCGGGTCGGCTCGCTCAGCTCGTCGTCCTCCGTTGTCTGGCCCTCGTCGGGTGCGGGCTCCTCGGGCGCGGGGCCGGAGTCGTCGTCTGGCCCGTCGTCGCCGTCCGCCGATGCCTCGGGGGCGCCGCCCTCGCCGGTGACCACCAACGCCGCCATCGCCGTGGTGATCGGAACGGCGGCGACCAGCCCCATCGAGCCGCAGAGGGTGCGCACGATCTCGACCGCGATCACCTCGGAGTTGGCCACGGTGTCGAGGGACTGGTCCGAGGTCGAGAACAGCAAAAGCAGCGGCATGCTCGCGCCGACGTAGGCGAGCAGCAGGGTGTTGACGGTCGAGGCGATGTGCTCCTGGCCGATCCGGATACCCGATGCGAACAGCTCGGATCGGCTCAGGTCCGGACGCCGATCGTGGATCTCGGCGACGCTGGCCACCTGGGTGATCGTGATGTCGTCGAGGGCCCCCAGCGCACCGATCACCGCACCGCCGAGCAGCAGCGCGGCCAGATCGATGTCGGTGGTGATGAACGGCAGGATCAGGGCTTCTTCGGTGCCGAGGCCGGTGATGCGGGTGAGCTCGAAGAACACCCAGGCGAGCGCGAGCGTGAGCGCGAGCGCGCCGAGGGTGCCGGCGAGGGCGACGGTCGTGGTGGGGGAGAAGCCGTGGGTGACGTAGAGGCTGACGAACGCGATCGCGGACGCGCCGACGACCGCGACCAGCAACGGGTCGTTGCCGTCGAGCACCGACGGGGCGACGAAACCGACCAGTGCGACCACGGTGAAGGTCATCGACGACAGCGCCAACACGCCTCGGCTGCGGCCGAACCCGACGACGAAGACGGCGAACACGATCGCCAGCCACATCAGCGGCGTGCGGCGGTCGAGGTCGGCGAAGAAGTAGGCGTTGGTGGTGGGTTCGTAGCCGAGGATGACGTCCTCGCCCGGTGACATGCTCGGGATCGACGTCTCGAACCGCAGGTTGATCTCGGGCAGGATCACCAGCGCGCCGGCTTCGGGACCGTCGTTGACGATGAGGGTGACCTCGCGACACGTCTGCGGGTTGTCGTCGGTGGAGTAGCTGCACGGCCCGTCGCGTTGCTCCTGGACGGTGGCGCTGACCCGCTCGCTGACGAGGCCGAGGTCATCGGCGTTGGCGATCGCCTGTTGGCGGCCATCGCCGGTCGGCCACAGCACGATCAAGGCGACGAGGGTGGCGAAGGCGGTGAGGGCGACCAATCCGGCGACGACCCGCAGGGTCGGAACACTGGCCCATCGTTCCCAGCCGCCGTCGAGCCCGTGGCCGTGGCCATGGCTGTGCCCGACGGCGTCGTGGTCGTGGTGACCGTGATCGGCGGTGTCGTCGGCACTCATCGGGACCAGGGTCGTTTCGGTCGGCGCGCCTGCTTCGAGCGCCACCACAGTGCCGCGCCCATCGCGCCGGCCCCGGCGACCGAGGCGAGCGTCGACGGCTTGGGGGCGCGGACGGTGCGGGCTTCGAGCAGCGGCTGGGGGTTCTCGAAGACCCGGATCTCCCAACCCCGATCGATCGCCTCCTTGAGCAGCGCCTTGTCGGGGTTGACCGCCACGGGGTGGCCGACCCGTTCGAGCATCGGCAGATCGGTCACCGAGTCGGAGTAGGCGTAGGAGCCGTCGAGGTCGAGGCCGTAGCGGTCGGCTTCCTCGTCGATGGCGGTGACCTTGTGTTCACCGGCGGAGTAGAACTCGACCTCGCCGGTGTAGCGGCCGCTGGCATCGATGCGAGCCCGGGTCGCGATCGCGCTGTCGACGCCGAGATGGCGGGCCAGCGGCATGACGATCTCCTCGGGCGACGCCGACACGAGGTAGACCCGCCGGCCGGCCTCCTGGTGGGATTCGATCAACTCGACCGCCTCGGCGTAGACGAGCGGATCGATCACTTCGGTCAGGGCCTCGTCGACGAGCGTCGAGATGCGTTCCTTCTCCCAGCCGGACGCGACCTTCAGCGCCGTCTCGCGCATCTTCTCCATGCGGCTCTCGTCGGCGCCGAGGTAGCGGAACACGATCTGCCCCCAGAGGGCGCGGGCGACGAGCCACCGGTTGAGCATGCCCTCCTGGTGGAGTCGAGGCCCGAAGGCGAGCATCGCCGCCTTGGCGATGACCGTCTTGTCGAGATCGAAGAAGGCCGCCTCGGTCACGTTGGCATCGTAGGCGCCGATCCCTAGGGTCGAAGCGACGGCCCTCACCGTCGAAGCGATCACGACTTCCCCGTCGAACCCTCGTTCCGGGAGACCGTCGTGTTCATCATCTGCCGATCGCCCAAAGGTGGCGTCGGGACCTCCGTCGTCGCTGCGGCCATCGCCGTGCAGTCGGCCCACGCCGGCGCCGACACCCTGCTGATCGACCTCGCCGGCGATCAACCCGACCTGCTCGGCGTCCGACCACCCGAGTTCGGGGTGACCGACTGGCTGGGCGGTACCGACGTGCCGCTGGACGGGCTCGCGGCCCTCGAGCTCGACGTCGCCCCCCGACTCCGACTGTTGGCTCGCGGCGCCGCCCCGACCGTCGATCGGCTCGACGTGCTCGGCGGGGTGTGTGCTGCCGCTCGCCGCACCGTCGTGGTCGACGCCGGCGTCTGCGCCGATGCCCACTGGGCTGCCGGGCAGGCCGAGGAGATCGTCGTGCTCCGGGCCTGCTACCTCGCCGTGCGGCGAGCCGGCTCGGTCCCGTCGAGCACCCGGCTCGTCGTCATCGAGGAGCCCGGACGGGCGCTGCGGGCGGCCGACGTCGCGGCGGCCCTGGGCGTGCCGGTGTGGCGGCGCCTGCTCCTCGACCCGGCCGTCGCCCGGTCCGTCGATGCGGGGCTGCTCGGCGCTCGGCTCCCACGATCCCTGCGCTCGCTGGACCTCACCGCATGAACGATCCCCGAGCGCTCGCCGATCGGGTGCAGTCGCACGTGCTCGATCATCCCGACGCCGACCCGGCCGTCGTGTTGCGCGGGTTCGCACCGCTGTTGCCGAGCGAGGAACGAACGGAGATCCTCCGGCTCGTCCACGCCCGCCGTGAGGGCCTCGGCCCCATCGACGACCTCCTGCTCGACCCCCAGGTCAGTGAGGTGATGGTCAACGGCCCGGGTCGGGTCTGGGTCGAGCGGATCGGCGTTCTCGAGCCGACCGAGGTGCTCCTCGACCGGTCCGAGATCGAGCTCCTGATCGAACGCCTGGTGGTGCCGATCGGCCGACGGGTCGACCAGCGATCACCCTGTGTCGACGGGCGACTCACCGACGGCAGCCGCGTGAACATCGTGGTACCGCCGATCGCCCTCGACGGCCCGTACGTGACGATCCGCCGGTTCGTGCTCACTGAGGTCGAGCTCGGCGACTTCGGAACCGACGCAGCCGGCGAGCTGGCGTCCGACATCGCCGCCCACCGCAACATGATCGTCAGCGGCGGGACCGGCGCCGGCAAGACCACGCTGCTCAACGCGATCGCGAGCGCGATCCGGCCGGGCGAGCGGGTCGTCACCGCCGAGGATGCGGCCGAGCTCCGGCTTCCCCATCCCCACGTCGTGCGGTTGGAGACGCGGCCCGAGTCCGCCGAACACGTCGGGCTGATCACGATGCGGGATCTCGTTCGCAACGCGCTGCGCATGCGGCCCGACCGGCTGATCCTCGGCGAGGTCCGGGGTGGCGAGGCGTTCGACCTGATGCAGGCGCTCAACACGGGGCATCGCGGCTGCCTGTCGACCGTCCACGCCAACGGCGCCCCCGACGCACTCCGGCGCCTCGAGAGTCTCGCCGTGCTCGGTGGCGCCGGCTTTCCGCTCGATGCGGTCCGCGTGCAGAGGGCCCGGGCGATCGACGTGATGGTGCACGTCGCTCGGGACCGCGACGGTCGGCGGGCGATCGCCGCGATCGCCGACGTCGGCGACGACGGGTCGATCGGGACCCGGTGGTGTACGCCGTGAGGCCCCGTCCGTGGCCACGCCACCCTCGACCCCTGACCGCGGCGCCCGGCCGATCGGCCCTGCGAGCGGCCACCTCCGCGGCCCGCAGCTGGCGGATCCGTCGCCGCGCAGCGCCCGACCTCGCGCTCGTGCTCGAACTCCTCGCTCGCGAGCTGCGGGGCGGTGCGAGCCTGACGGCGGCGATGGCCGCGCTGCCCGCCGATGCCGATCTCGGGCTGCGGGAGGTCCGCGTGCGGATCGATCTGGGCGCTGCGGTCGGCGACGAACTCGATCGGTGGAGCCGCTCGCTGCCGGAGCGCGACGGCGTGCTGGTTCGTGGGGTGATCCGACTCGGCGTCTCGACCGGCGCCGCCCTGGCGGATGCCCTCGACCGGACGGCCGAGGTCTTGCGCGAGCGCCGTCAGCTGGCCGACGAGCTTCGGGCGCTGTCGGCGCAGAGCCGGGCGTCCGCGACGATGATCGCCGCCGCACCGATCGGGTTCCTCGCCGTGTTCGCGCTGGCGGATCCGGGCGCGATCACGTTCCTGATCGCATCACCGTTGGGTCTGCTGTGCCTCGGCGCCGGGCTCGTCCTCGACGGCGTCGGCTTCTGGTGGATGCGGCGCCTCGTCGCCGCGGTGATCGCGTGATCCGGCTGATCGAAGCCGGCGTGGTCTCCGGCGTCGTGGCCGCGGTCGTGTTCGGACCATCGGGGTGGCGCCCGCCCCGCCGGGACCGGTCGATGCGACCGCTGGCCGGAACGGTCGTCGGCGCGGTGCGCCGAGGCGAAGCCTGGCTGCCCTCGCTGCGACGGATCGGCGACCACGAGATCGTCGCGGTCCTCGCCGCCACCCTCCTCGTCGGGGTGGTCGTGCCACCGCTCGTGCTCGCAGCGCCGATCCTCCTCGGCTCCGAGGCGGTGCGGCGCGAACGTCGTGCCGCGACCCGGCGGCAGCGGGCGCTCACCGATGCCCTGCCCGAGATGATCGACCAACTCGCGCTGGCCGTCGGGGCCGGGCTGACGCTGCCGGTGGCGCTGCGACAGGTGCACCGGTGGCTCCCGGACCCGATCGGTGGGCTCGTCGCCGACACACTCGCTCGCCTCGACGCCGGCTCCGCGCTGACCGACGCGCTCGCCCACCTCGGCCGGGGGCTGCCGGAGTCGGCTCGTCGCCCGCTCACGGTCGTGATCGCCGCGACCCGAGACGGCGCACCGCTCGGCCCGAGCCTGACCCGGGCCGCCGACGAGGCGCGGCGGGCGCGTCGCCGCGATGCCGAGATCCGGGCCCGCCGGCTTCCGGTGCTCATGCTGCTGCCGCTCGTGCTCTGCGTCCTCCCGGCCTTCGTCCTCCTCACCCTCGTCCCGTTGATCGTCGGTTCGCTCGACGGTCTCGCCATCACCGACGGCTTCCCCGACCCCTGACTCCCCGAACGAGACCTCCCATCACGGAGCAACCAACCATGCCAACACCACCCATCGACCCCCGGCCCGACCGCTCCCGCCGGACGGACCGCGGTCAGGCCACCGCCGAGTACGCCCTCGTCATCCTCGGCGCCGCCGCGCTCGCCCTGCTCGTCATCGCCTGGGCAGCCAACACCTCTGCGGTGGGCGATTTGATGGACGCCGTCCTCAACTCCGTACGGGGGCGGGTCGCATGAGGCGCGCCGGCCGGGTCCGCCCCTCGGGCCCGGCCGACCGCGGCCAGGCGACGGTCGAGACCGCGCTCCTCCTGCCGATCATCGCGCTGGCGATGCTGGCGGTGATCCAGATCGGGCTCGTCGTCCACGCCCGGGTGATGGTCACCCATGCGGCCCGTGAGGGTGTGCGCGCCGCGGCCGTGCACGCCGGCGACCGCGAGATCCGCGACGTCGTGATCGCATCGGGCGGGCTGGCCGGCGATCGGCTGGCGGTCCGTCACCACAGCTCCGGCGATCGCGTCACCGTCACCGTGCGCTACGACGCGCCGACCAACGTCCCACTGATCGGGTCGCTCATCGGCGACGTCGAGCTGGTCGCCGAGGCGACGATGCGCCGTGAGGACTGAGCCTCAGCTGACGAGGAGCTGCGACGGGTACTCGGGGGTGCCGAACTCGAGCCAGACGTCGTGGGTCGACGACGGTGCGACCGCGACGGTGATCAGCACGTGCTTGCCGGCCGGCACCACATGGTCGATCGAACCGAGATAGACCTCGACCTCGCCGAACGTCGACCCGAAGCCGACCTGAGCGAAGCCCGACTGGCCGGTCAGCAACTCGGTGCAGCTCGACGTGGGCTGATCGCACTGGACGAGACCGACCAGCAGCACGGCGAAGCCGTCCTGGTAGTCCTCGATCGCGGCGTGCACCCGCAGGAACGCCTCGCCCTCGATCGGGGTGTTCTCGGCGACGGTGAAGCGCCACGCCTGCACCTCGGGATCGTCGATCTCGATCAGACCGTCGACGGAGCGGGGCACGGTCAGACCGGGGTTGCCGTCGCCATCGATGTTGAGGGTCGAACCGCCGTCGACATCGTCGATCAGGTTCAGCACGTCGCCGGATCCGCCGCCGAGATAGCTGTAGTCGAAGGCGTCGTCGGGCACGGTCGTCGTCGGCGGCGGAGCCGTCGTCGTGGTCGTCGGCGCCGCCGTCGTGGTGGGTGGGGGAGCGGTGGTCGCCGGTGCAGCCGTCGTGGTCGGCGCGACCGTCGTGGTGGTCGTCGTCGTGGAGGTGGTCGTCGTGCTCGGCGCCACGGTGGTCGAGGTCGACGGCGCCACGGTGGTGGTCGGTGCCACCGTCGTCGTGGGAGGCTCGTCGTCGATCGTCACCCGCTCGACCGCCAACTCGAGCGGCTGAGCGTCGGGCTCGAGCGCCGGTACCACCATGCTGCTGGCGGCGATGGTCGCGGCCGCCATGCCGGTCGCGACGGTGGCCGGCACCGTCGCGGTGCCGCCGGCGACCGACGTGATGATCGGCGAGTTCGCCAGCCACGACAGGAAGCTCCAGCGGGTCCGGCGTCGGGTCAACGACAGCGCGAGGAACGCCCGCACGACCTCGGGATCGAAGTGGCTGCCGCTCGCCGACGCCAACTCCGAACGGGCCTCGTCGAAGCTGACCGGCTCCTTGTAGGACCTCGGCGAGGTCATCACGTCGAACGCGTCGACCACCGCGATGATGCGGCCGGCGCGGGAGATGTCGTATCCCGAGATGCCGCGGGGGTAGCCGGCGCCGTCCCAGCGTTCGTGATGGTCGCGGGTCGCCTCGGCCCACTCGCCCAGCCACTCGCGCAGCGGCTGCACCATCACCCACCCCTCCTGGGGGTGGGTGCGGATCTGCGCCCACTCGAGCTCGGTCAACGGCTCGGCCTTGTTCAGCACCGCAGCGGGCACCGACAGCTTGCCGATGTCGTGCAGAAGACCCGCCCAATGGAGCTTGTGGCGCTCCTCGGCGGAGAAGCCGAGCTGTTCGGCGACGAGGTCGGCGTAGGCCCGCACCCGCTCGGTGTGGCCGCGAGTCGCGCGGTCGTGGGCGCTCAGCTGGGCGACGAGGGAGAGCAGCCGCTCCGCCGCAACCTGCGGGGTGTCGTCGTTGAGCTCACCGGACTGGACGTCGCGGGCGAGCTGACGGGTGGTGCCGTAACGCAGGGCGACCCGGAAGCGGGACGGCACGTCGTCGGGGAAGACGATCGTCATCCGCAACAGGACGGTCAGCGGCAGCAGCCGCTTGGCCAGGCGATCGAGGAGTCGGATCGCCACCGTGCAGCCGGCCGACAGGGCGACCCACCGGGCGACACCGTCGATCAGGACCGTCGGCGGACCGAGGGCGAGGTGGATCTGCCAGGCGGCGACGGTGACGACGATGATGGGCGCGAGGGTGAGCGCGACGCGCAGGCCCAGTGCCAGGCCCGGCCGTGCGACCCACTGCGGGGCCTCTGTCGTCGTGACGTCCTCCATCACCAATCCCGTCGCGGACCCACGTACGCCTTGGGTGGGCCTCCAGACCCATGTCGGCCCGTGTCGGCGGGTTTGAAGGATTCTCCGAGTTAGAGAACGTTGTTTAGCAAGGTGAGTGCGCCGGCCTTGTCGAGTGGCTCGTTGCCGTTGCCGCACTTCGGTGACTGCACACACGATGGGCATCCGTCGCTGCACGTGCAGGCCGCCATCGCCTCGAGCGTGGCCCGCAGGTGCGCCTCGCCCGCCTCCCATCCGAGTTCGGCGATGCCCGCACCGCCCGGATAGCCGTCGTAGACGAAGATCGTCGGCCCGTCGGTGTCGGCGTGGCGCACGGTCGACACCCCACCGACGTCCCACCGATCACAGATCGTGAACAGCGGCAGCATGCCGATCGCCGCGTGCTCGGTGGCGTGCAGAGTGCCAGCCGGATCGCCGCCCGCCGCCTCGACCGCGTCGATCACGTCGTCGTCGACCACGTACCAGAAGGCCCGAGTGACCAGCCGCTGCTCGGGCAGATCGAGTGTCTCGTTGGCCAAGATCTTGCGGGAGAAGGTGTCGCGCAGCTGATAGCCGAGCACCGACGTGGCGACCTCGACCTCGCCCAGGTGCAGGGTGGCCCGCCCGACCCGCCGCGAGTCGAGGGTGCGCAGCACCCGGATGTCGATGTCGCTGCGGGCCTGGGTGTAGGTCGTGTTGTCGCACTCGACGACCCGCGCCTGTTTGTCGTGGAGATCGAGCTCGACCACCTCGAAGCTCTGACCCCGGTGCAGATAGATCGCCCCGGTGTGGACCGCCGTGTAGGCCCGGGACTCGTCGACCGTGCCGATCAAGCGCTCGGTGTGATGGTCGATGATCGAGATCTCCGACGCGGTACCGGACCGGAGTCCGATCTCGCGGGACGGGTATCCGGTGCCGCACCAGTGAGCGAACGGCTCCTCACGCCCGTTGCGCCACCGCCGCCGCATGCGCAGGCGATCCTCTCGAACGAGCTCGCGGATGCCGTCGTGCAGCTCCTCGTCGCTCCACCAGCGCAGATCGTCGTACGACAGCGGCAGCTCGTAGGCGGCGCAGGCCAGGTGGGGGCCGAGGATGTAGGGGTTGGAGGTGTTGACCACCGACGGCTCGGGCTCGCGCTCGAACACCTCGTGAGGGTTGCGCATCAGGTAACGGTCGAGCTGATCGTCGCCCCCGACCATCACGGTGACGCTCGGCGCACTGCGCCGACCGGCCCGGCCGGCCTGCTGCCACATCGACGCGATCGTTCCGGGAAATCCGTTCATCACGCAGGCGTCGAGATCGCCGATGTCGACCCCCAGCTCGAGGGCCGAGGTTGCGACCACGCCGCGCAGCGAGCCGTCGGCCATCTGGTCCTCGATCGCCCGACGTTCCTCGGCGAGATAGCCGGCCCGATACGACATGACCGCCCGCTTCAGGTGGGCCGGCACCCGACGGCTGATGTCGGCCGCGATCAGCTCGGTGCCCTTGCGGCTGCGACAGAAGGTGATCGTGCGGTGGCCGGACTCGACGAGGGATGCGCTCACCGTCGCCACCTCGCTGTTGGCCGAGGACCGTACGCCGGTCGCCTCGTCGAGCAGCGGCGGGTCGAGCAGGGCGAACCGGCGCGGGCCGGTGGGGGAACCGTCATCGGTGATGGCGGTGACCGGGGCCCCGCACAGTGCCGACGCCAGCCGCTCGGGCTGCCCGATCGTGGCCGAGGTGAACACGAACGTCGGGTCGGCGCCGTAGTGGCGACAGATCCGCCGGAGCCGCCGGAGCACGTGGGCGACATGGGTGCCGAAGACCCCGCGCAGCACGTGCAGCTCGTCGATCACGACGAGCCGCAGGCGCATGAAGAAGGCATCCCACTTCTCGTGGCGAGGCAGCAGGCCGCCGTGCACCATCTCCGGGTTGGTCAAGACGACGTTCGCGTTGTCGCGGATCCACGCCTTCTCCTCGGGCGTGGCATCGCCGTCGTAGGCGCCGGCGGCCAACTTCGGGAGTTGCAGCGACGTCATCGAACGGAGCTGATCATGGGCCAGCGCCTTCGTCGGGTAGAGGAGCAGCGCGGTGCCGGGCTTGACCGGGTCGGCGATCGCCTCCGCGATCGGCACCTGGAAACAGCGGGACTTGCCCGACGCCGTGCCCGTCGCGATGACGACGTGCTCACCCCGCCGGATCGTGTCGATCGCCGCGGCCTGATGGGTCCAGAAGCGCTGACCGGCGAAGGCGGCGGCCACGCCGGCGGGCAGTGGGCGCTCGAGGTCGGCGTGGCGCTCGGGCCGCGGCTCCAGGTGCTGGACGTGCACGAGCCGGCCATCGGCATCGAGCTCGTCGAGGAGGGCCTCGAACGGAGCGGCCGGGTCGGAGGCGAGCGCCATGGGCCGATGCTACGGGACCCCTGTGACCGAATCACATGCATGTCGTCCGATACGGTCGATCCTCGTGGATCTCGTGGTGCACACCCACACCACCGGCGACTGGACGATCCTCACCATCGCCGGGGAAGTCGACGTCGTCGGCGCGCCCGAACTCCGCCAACACGTCCTGCGCGAGGTCGCCGCCGGCCATCACCGCCTCGTGTTCGACCTCGCCGGGGTCGACTACATCGATTCCTTCGGCCTCGGGGTGCTCATCGGCTCGCTCAAGCGGGTGCGGCTGCTCGACGGCGATCTGCGCCTCGTGTCCCCCGGTTCGCGGGTCCGGCGGGTCCTCGAGGTCTGCGACCTCGATCGGGTGTTCACCCTGCACGACGATCTCGATCAGGCGATGCTGGCCTCATGAGTCCGGATCCCACGAGCGACCCGACGGCCGAGGCGGCGCCCGGTCGGCTGGTGTTCGAGATCCCGGCGCGCACCGATTTCGTCTCCTTCGCCCGGGTCGTGGTCGCGAGCGCCGCCGAACTGAGGCCCGACATCGCCAGCGAACGCATCGAGGACCTGAAGCTGGCGGTGTCCGAAGCGGTCACCAATGCGATCAACGCCCAGGCCCGTGTCGGGCGCGAGGAACGCATCCGCCTGGAGTGCCACGTCGACGACGACGAGATCACCGTCGTGATCCAAGACCACGGCGGCGGATTCGGCACCGGCGACGTTCCGGACCTCCCCGAGCCGGATCATCCCGACCGTCTGCTCCACGAATCGGGGCTCGGCCTTCATCTGATGTCGATGTTGACCGACGAGAGTGAGGTCTCAGCCGACGACGACGGCACCGATGTCAAACTGGTGGTGTATTCGACCAGACGTCGTCGCCGCGGGTGAGGTGACGCTAGCTTCCCCCTTCGCCATGAGCACAGACCGAGTCGACCCCTCACCACTCACGTGGATCGGTGGCGAGCGTCGTCTCGCGCGCCGGGTCGGACGTCCGGTCCGGGAATTCCTCGCGATCGAGGCCGCCGGCGGCATGATGCTCATCCTCGCGACGGTCGTCGCCCTGCTGTGGGCCAACTCGCCGTGGAGCGACAGCTACCGCGACTTCCTCGACTTCCACATCACGCTCGAGTTCGGCACCCTGCTGACGATCGACGAATCGGTCGAGCACTGGGTCAACGACGGGTTGATGGTCATCTTCTTCTTCGTCGTCGGGCTCGAGATCAAACGCGAACTCATCGGCGGTGAATTGCGCGATCCCCGTGCGGCCGCCCTTCCGGCCGTGGCTGCGCTCGGCGGCATGATCGTCCCCGCCCTCATCTACTTCGCCATCAACAGCGGCGGGCCGGGCGCCGACGGCTGGGGCATCCCCATGGCGACCGACATCGCCTTCGCGATCGGCGTCGTCTCGCTGCTCGGCAACCGGGTGCCGAGCGCGATGAAGGTGTTCCTGTTGACCCTCGCGATCGTCGACGACATCGGCGCGATCGCGGTGATCGCGATCTTCTACACCAGCGACGTGAGCGTCGGCTGGCTGCTCACCGCGATCGGCCTCGTCGGGCTCGTGCTGCTGATGAAGGCCGCACGGATCTGGTACATCCCGCTCTACGTCATCGTCGGTGTCGTCTTGTGGTTCGCCGTCTTCGAATCGGGGGTCCACGCCACGATCGCCGGCGTCGTGCTCGGCCTGATCGCCCCCGCCCACCCGCTGCGGTCCTACGCAAACGACGAGACGTGGCACGACTGCGACGAGGACGTCCACGTCGGCGCTGCGGTCTCCGGGCGGGCCACCGCATCGGTCGTACGCCGAGCCAACTTCGAGCTGCGGGAGCAGGTGTCGGTCGCGGAACGGCTCCAGCACACACTCCATCCGTTCAGTTCGTTCCTGATCATTCCGATCTTCGCGCTCGTGAACGCCGGCATCGAGATCTCCTCGGACTCCCTCAGCAACGCCGTGCGCAGCGAGGTCACCCTCGGTGTCGTGTTCGGCCTGATCGTCGGCAAGTTCATCGGTGTCTCGCTGTTCACCTGGCTCGCCGTCCGCAGCGGATTCTTCGCCCTGCCGAGGGGCGCGACGTTCACCCATGTGCTCGGTCTTGCGCTCATCGCCGGCATCGGCTTCACGGTCTCGCTGTTCATCACGGGCCTGGCGTTCGACTCGCCAGACGTCATCGACGACGCCAAGCTCGGTATCCTCGCCGCGTCGACCATCGCCGCATTGGTCGGTTCGCTCGTGCTGTCACGAGGGAATGAAGTGATCGAGATCGAAGAAACCGAAGACGACCCCGTGGAGTCAGCCTGATGGCCAACGCACTCGTCATCGTCGAGAGCCCTGCAAAAGCCAAGAAGATCCAGGAGTACCTGGGCAGCGAATTCACCGTCGAGTCGTCGATCGGTCACATCCGTGACCTCCCGCGCAACGCCGCCGACGTGCCCAAGGCCTACAAGGGCGAGTCCTGGGCCCGCACCGGCATCGACGTCGACAACGGGTTCAAACCCCTCTACGTCGAGAACCGCGACAAGAAGGACCACATCCGGCTCCTCAAGAACCTCCTCAAGGACGCGGACGAGCTGTACCTCGCGACCGATGAGGATCGTGAAGGCGAGGCGATCGCGTGGCACCTGATCGAGGTGCTCAACCCGCGCGTGCCGGTCAAGCGGATGGTGTTCCACGAGATCACCTCCTCCGCGATCAAGGCTGCCGTCGAGTCGCCTCGCGAACTCGACCGCAAGATGGTCGACGCCCAGGAGGCCCGTCGGATCCTCGACCGCCTCTACGGCTACGAGGTCAGCCCGGTGCTCTGGAAGAAGGTCATGCCGCAGCTGTCGGCGGGTCGGGTCCAGAGTGTCGCCACCCGCATCGTCGTCGAACGCGAACGCGAACGCATGGCGTTCATCGAGGCGAGCTACTGGGACATCAAGGGCACCTTCGCCGCCGCCGACGGCGACGACCAGCGCGAGTTCTCCGCCGCCCTCAACACGATCGACGGGGTGCGGCTCGCCAGCGGCCGCGATTTCGGCGACGACGGCCGTCTCGCCCGCGACGACGTCACCGTGCTCGACGAGGCCGGCGCCCAGGCGCTCGTCGGTGCCCTCGACGGCGTGCCCTACGAGGTCCGCTCCCGGGAGACCAAGCCGTACCGCCGCCGTCCCGCGGCGCCGTTCATCACCTCGACCTTCCAGCAAGAGGCCGGCCGCAAGCTCGGCATGAGCGCCCAGATGGCCATGCGGGCCGCGCAGGGCCTCTACGAGAAGGGCTACATCACCTACATGCGAACCGACAGCACGACGCTGTCGGACACGGCCCTGCAGGCCGCCCGCACCATGATCTCCGAGCGCTACGGCAAGACCTACCTGCCCGACGCGCCTCGCCACTACGCGACCAAGTCCAAGAACGCGCAGGAGGCCCACGAGGCGATCCGACCCGCCGGCGACACCTTCCGCCTGCCGGCCGACGTCGCCCAGGAGGTGCCGCAATCCGAGGCCCGCGCCTACGAGTTGATCTGGCAGCGCACCGTCGCCTCCCAGATGACCGACTGCACGGGCGAGACCGTCACCTTGAAGCTCGGCGCCCATGCGAGCGACGGCCGCGACGTCGAGTTCTCGGCGACCGGCACCGTCATCGCCCACACCGGCTTCCGCGAGGTCTACGAGGAGACCAAGGTCGTCGAGCGCGGCGACGAGGCCGACGCCGACGAACGGCGCCTGCCGCCGTTGGCCGAGGGCGACGCCGCCCGCGCCGCCGGCCCGCTCGAGTTCGAGGGCCACACGACCTCGCCGCCCAGTCGCTACACCGAAGCGTCGCTCGTGAAGCGGCTCGAGGAACTCGGCGTCGGGCGCCCCTCGACCTACGCCTCGATCATCGGCACCATCCAGGACCGCGGCTATGTCTGGAAGAAGGGGTCGGCGCTCGTCCCGTCGTTCACCGCCTTCTCCGTCGTCAACGTGATGGAGGGACACTTCCCGAACCTCGTTGACTACGCCTTCACCGCCCGGATGGAGGACGACCTCGACAAGATCGCCACCGGCACCGAGGAAGCCGAGCCGTGGCTCACCCGCTTCTACTTCGGTGAGGGCAACGGCGGAGAGCCGGGACTCAAGGAGAAGGTCTCGACCCGACTCCCCGACATCGACGCCCGGCTCGTCAACACCATCCCGCTCGGGATGAGCGACGACGGCAAGCCGGTCGTCGCGCGCGTCGGCCGCTACGGCCCCTATGTCCAGATGGGCGACAGCGAGCACGCCGACGACAACCAGACCGCATCGATTCCCGACGACATCCCGCCCGACGAACTCACCCTCGACAAGGCCGTCGAGTACCTGGCCATGCCCAAGGAGGGCCGCATCCTCGGCATGCACCCCGAGCACGGCCTCGAGATCTACGCGAAGGCGGGCCGCTTCGGTCCGTACGTGCAGGTCGGCACCTTCGAGGACTGGGAGGACCGAGGCGAGGAGAAGCCTCCGACCGCGTCGCTGTTCTCGACCATGGCGCTCGAGACGGTCACGATGGACGACGCCCTGCAACTGCTCTCACTGCCCCGCACCGTGGGCGCTCACCCCGAGTCGGGCGAGGTCATCACCGTGCAGAACGGCCGCTACGGCCCGTACCTGAAGATGGGGTCGGACAGCCGCAGCCTCGAGACCGAAGCCCAGTTGCTCTCGATCACCCTCGAGGAGTGCCTGGCGATCCTGGCCCAGCCCAAGCGTCGTCGCGGCCAGACCGTGAAGCCGCCGCTGCGCGAGATGGGTGAGGATCCCGAGAGCGGCAAGCCGATGATCGTCAAGGACGGCCGCTTCGGGCCCTACGTCACCGACGGCGAGTACAACGCCTCGCTGCGCAAGGGCGACACGGTCGAGGAGCTGACGGTGGAACGAGCGGCCGAACTGCTCGCCGACCGCCGGGCCAAGGGCCCCGCCAAGAAGGCGAAGAAGGCCAAGAAGGCCAAGAAGGCGTCGAAGAAGAAGGCCGCGAAGAAGGCGACCAAGAAGAAGGCCGCCAAGAAGGCGACCAAGAAGGCGGCGGCCACGGCGACGGTCGATGCCGACGATTCCGCCGACGCCGACGGGTCCACCGACGACTGATCGATGCTCACGAAGGGTGGCGACGCCCGTCGTTGTCTACGGTGGGCGGCGTGAATCCCTCCTCCCGGAGTTCGGACCGCATGCAGGATGCGGTGACCGCGGCGCGGCCCAACGGGCGCATCGAGGCGATCTTCGGATCCTGGGAGTTCTTCAAGATGTGGATCGCGCAGGTCATCTCCGCCACCGGGGACTGGCTGGGCCTGATCGCGATCATCTCGCTGGCCAGCCGGATCAACGACGGGTCCGAGGGCACCGCGATCGCCCTCGTGCTCGGCGCCCGGATCGCGCCCGGCTTCTTCCTCGCCACGGCGGCGGGCGTGATCGTCGACCGCCTCGACCGCAAGCGGGTGATGCTGTTCTGCGACGTCGGCCGAGCGCTGGTGATGTTCGCGCTGCCCTTCGTCGACTCGCTGCTCGGGCTGATCATCGCGTCGTTCGTCCTCGAGATCCTCACGATGCTGTGGTCGCCGGCGAAGGAGGCCGTCGTCCCCAACCTCGTGCCGAAGGAGAAGCTGACCACCGCCAACTCGCTCAACGTCGCCGCTGCCTACGGCATGTTCCCCGTCGCCGCCGGCATCGCCGCCCTCCTCGCCAAGTTGTCGAGCGGGTTCGCCGACACCGGCTGGGTCGACACCTGGCGGTTCAACGAGGAAGGTCTCGCCTTCTACGTGAACGGCATCTCGTTCCTCGCGACGGCTGCGATCATCTGGAACATCCACTGGGTCCGTCGTTCTCGGGAGGATCGCCGAGCTGGAGAGCGCGGCAACTGGGACATCGGTGGCGCGGTGCGAGAGCTGCGCGAAGGCTGGGAGTTCATCGCGGTCAACCCGATCGTGCGAGCCGTCAACATCGGCCTCGCCACCGGCGTGATCGGCGGTGGGATGCTGGTCCCGCTCGGCGCCATCTTCGTCGACGAGGTGATCTCCGGTGACGGCGCCGACTTCAACCTCGTCCTCTTCGCGCTCGGCACCGGGATGGCGATCGGCGTCGTTTCGGCGTCGGTGTTCCAGAACCGCATCAACCGCGCTCGGGTCTTCCCGTTCGCCCTGCTGCTCGCCGGCGGGGCGTTGCTCGTGGCCGCGTCGGGATCGATCCTGTCGCTCGTCGTACCCGCGATCGCGGTCGTCGGGTTCGCCGCCGGACCGATCTATGTCCTCGGCTTCACCCTGCTGCACGAGAACGTCGACGACGAACTGCGGGGTCGGATCTTCGCGTCGCTGCTGGTGCTCGTGCGGTTCTGTGTGCTGCTGGCCCTCGCGATCGCACCGGCGCTGTCGGAGCTGCTCGACGGGCTAAGCGATTCGCTGTGGGGTCGCACCTGGGATCTCGCCGATCTCAGCGTCTTCGTCCCCGGCGTCCGCCTCACGATGTGGTTGTCGGCGGTGATCATCATGGTCGCCGGCGTCTTGGCGATGGTGAGCCTCCGCGCCGGCTCAGGTGCGTTCGTGAGCGGGAGCGCGTTTGCGGCGGACGATGCATCGGCCGACCCGGTGACCGACGGCGAATCGCTCGACCTGACGACGGCGCCCCCCGTCGACGATGCGGCCGGATCTGTGGCCGACGACGGCGAACGGTCGACCTCGTGACCGGCCGCCTCATCGTGTTCGAGGGCGCCGATGCGTCCGGGAAGTCGACCCAGGCCCGGCGTCTGGCGATGCGGCTCGGTGCGGAGTTGACCTTTCAGTTCGGTGCGACCGCCATCGGCGGGGCGATCCGGGCCATCCTCCTCGACCCGGCTCATGACCATCTCGACGACCGCGCCGAGGCGCTGCTCGTCATCGCCGACAAGGCGCAACACGTCGCGGAGATCGTCGGTCCTGCGCTCGAGCGAGGCGAAACGGTGGTGTCGGATCGCTACACCGCGTCGACCAGCGCCTATCAGGGGTACGGCCGCGGTCTCGATCTCGCGGAGCTCGATGCCATGATGCGCTTCGCCACCCACGGCATCGAGCCGCATCTCACCGTGCTGCTCGACGTGCCGTGGTCCGTCGCACGCGCTCGGCTCGGTGAGCAGATGGACCGCATCGAGGGTGCCGGCGCGGCGTTCCACACGCGAGTCCGCGACGGCTACCTGGAGATGGCGGCCGCCGACCCGGATCGCTGGGTGGTCGTCGATGCCGACGGCTCGGTCGACGAGGTCGCGGCTCGGGTCGACGCGTCGGTCGACGCGTGGTTGGCTTCGCATCGATGACCGTCGCCGCCGATCCGTCGTGGGATTCCGTCATCGGGCAGGCCGATGCGATCCGTCGCCTGCGGGCGGCGGTGGAGGCCCCGGTGCACGCCTACCTGTTCGTGGGTCCGGCGGGCGCGGGGAAGCTGCGCGCCGCGTCG
Source organism: Actinomycetota bacterium (assembly GCA_039193795.1). GTDB lineage: Bacteria > Actinomycetota > Acidimicrobiia > Acidimicrobiales > Aldehydirespiratoraceae > UBA11606. Next base: position 18,553 of record JBCCWI010000048.1, read on the forward strand.
GTGTTCGCCGGCGAACTCCTGGCCGCGGCCGATTCGGCGAACGCCGAGCGTCACCGGCGTCTGGCGACGGGCGAGGGCCACGCCGACGTGCACGTGCTCAACCCGGCGGGCAACAACCTCCGGCGGGAGGAGGAGGCCGAGCCGTTGATCGTGCAGGCGAGCCGGTCGCCCGTCGAGGGCAACCGCAAGGTCCTGATCGTCAACCGGTTCCACACGGCGACCCCGGCCGCGGCGGCGTCGTTGCTGAAGACGATCGAGGAGCCGCCGGCTACCACGATCTTCGTGCTCCTCGCCGAGGACATCCCGCCCGAGCACGTCACCATCGAGAGCCGCTGCACCCGGGTCGATTTCCCGCCGGTGTCGGTCGACGCAATCGCGGAGGCGCTGGTCGCCGAGGGTGTCGTCGGAGCCGATCAGGCGATGATCGTGGCGGCGGCGGCGGCGGGCAGTGTCGAGCGGGCCCGGACGCTCGCGTCCGATGACCGGCTGGTCGCCCGGCGCGACGCCTGGTGGTCGATCCCGGATCGGCTCGACGGCACGGGTGCTGCCGTAGCGGTGATGGTCGAGGAGGTTCGGGGCCTGATCGACGACGCGAGCAAGGCGAAGGTCAAGCAGCACGAGGCGGAGCTCGACGCGCTCGACGCCCGCGAGGAGCAGCTCGGCACCCGTGGCTCGGGTCGCAAGGATCTCGAGGCCCGACATCGTCGTGAGCTCCGGCAGTTCCGCACCGAAGAACTGCGGTTCGGGCTCTCGACGCTGGCGACCCGCTACCGGGAGGCGATCATCGCCGATCCCGATCGCGCTCGACTGCTCGACGCGGTCGATGCGCTCCGCCACACCCAGGACGCGCTGGTGCGCAACCCCAACGAGGCGTTGGCGCTCCAGGCGTTGCTGCTCAAACTGCCCGCGCTGGCCTAGCGGTTCGGCGGGAACGGTTCGCCGGTCGGCGGCGCGGCCGACGTGTTGGCGGTGGCGCCGGACCTTCCCGCGGCCCGAGCACCCAGGTGTCGTTTCGTCTTCGCAGTGCGAGATCGTGGTCGTGCAGCTGGCGGTGATGCCGGGTGCACAGCAGGACCAGATTGTCGATGTCGGTCGATCCGCGGTGTTCCCAGAACACCAGATGGTGTGCCTCACAGCGTGAGGGGTGCGCGCCGCAGACCACACAGCCGCCGTCTCGGACGACCAGCGCCTTCCACTGATCGTCCGAAGCGGTTCGGCTCGAGCGGCCGAGCCACAGCGGCGAGCCGTCGTCGTCGACGATCACGGGCCGGAGGCGACCGTCGCACAGCAGGCGCTGGATCATCGAGGAGGGGAGTGGGCCCGACCCGATCCGTTCGCCGGTCGCCTCCGAAGGGTCGAGGTAGGCGGACAGCGGGATGGAGACGACGCCTTCGTACTTGGGGTGCGGGCGCCGTCGGGTCGACCCGCTCGACTCGGTCTGCCCGGCCCCTCGACGGATGAGGTTGGCCAGCGCGTCGAATCGGCGCTGGTCGTCGGTTCGGGGCCGCTGAAGGTTCTCGCGCCCTCCGTCCTCACGGAAGAGCCGATCAGACTCCTCGTCGATCAGCCCGCGCAGCGCGGCGCCTTCCGACGTCTCGCCGGTGGCGTACATCGACCACGAGCCGTCGTCCTTCGAGCGTCCGAACACGACCGTGCGGTTGCGACGCTGACGCCGGGCGCGAGCGTCGATCTTCTCCTGCGACTCGTTGCGGCTGGCCCAGTCGTCGGCCCGCTTGTCGAACAGGTCGGCCGGCGCGTCGGCCAGCTTGTTCAGCTCTCGATCGGTCTTGTCGGCGTCGCCGGATCGCTCGGCTGCCTGGGCGGCAGCGTCGGCGTGCTCCTCGGTGATCTCGCCCCGGTCGAGCTTCTTGCGGAGGCGGGGCATCCCGCCCAACGCCGAGGCGGTCTTCGCCGCTTGTTTGGCCTTGCGATCCGACGTCTTGCCCCGTGCGCGCGACACCGTCGAGGACGGCAAGCCGCCGTCGCGTAGCGAATCGAGGGCGGCCATCGCCGCCAGCCGACGAGCGGCCGCGGCGTTCTCGACGGCGTGGAGTTCTTCGATCGCGTCTTCGAGCAGGCGACGGGTCATCCCGTTCACCTCCACCGCTCGAATCGCTTCGATCACGCCCGCCAGCATCGCTCCACCATACACGAACATACGTTCGTGTCACAACGTGGAGCAGGGATTTCTCGCACGGGAGCGCCGTCAGCACGGGGAGGATCAGGCCCCGGCGTTTGGTACCGTTCGGAGCCCCGCCCGAGTAGCTCAGTTGGTAGAGCGACGCTCTCGTAAAGCGTAGGTCAGGAGTTCAATCCTCCTCTCGGGCTCTGTCACTCGCTCCGGCGTCGCCGGAGAGTCTCGGAGGTCCCCGTGGCCGACCAAGCCACCTTCGCTGAGGATGCGATGCCGTTGATGGACGGCCTCTACTCCGCGGCGATGCGCATGACCCGCAACGCAGCCGACGCGGAAGACCTCGTGCAGGAGACCTACCTCAAGGCCTACCGCGCCTACGACCGTTTCGAGGCCGGCACCAACCTCAAGGCGTGGATGTACCGCATCCTCACGAACAGCTACATCAACGACTACCGCAAGAAGCAGCGGCGGCCCGACGAGTCCGACATCGACGACGTCGAGGACCTCTACCTCTACCGGCGTCTCGGTGGTGCGGAGAGCGCGGCGCTGAGCCGGTCGGCGGAGGACGAGTTGATGGAGCTCTTCGGCGAGGACGAGGTCAAGGTCGCGTTGGAGGACCTGCCCGAGCACTACCGGCTGCCCATCCTGCTCGCCGATGTCGAAGGTTTCGCCTACAAGGAGATCGCCGAGATCCTCGACGTGCCGATCGGCACCGTCATGTCGCGGCTGCATCGTGGAAGAAAGCAGCTGCAGAAGCGGTTGTACGCGTTCGCCGAGGAGCACCGGCTCCTCCCCGACCCCGAGCCCGTGTCATGACGAACCCGTGCGACGACTTCGACTCCAACGAGTGTCAGGAAGCACTGCTCGGCATCTACGAGTACCTCGACGGGCACATGACGGTCGAACGCCAGACGATCATCCAGACCCACATCGAGCTCTGCAGCTACTGCAACGACACGTACACGTTCGAGATGCACGTGCGGAAGGTCGTCTCGAAGCGCTGCTCGGATCAGGTGCCCCCGGCGCTGAAGGCCAAGATCTTCGAGGCCATCCAGCAGGCCCACCACGACCGCTGAACCCCGCTTCCCGGTCGGGTCGATGACCCACATCTGTGATGGCTATGTGACACTTCGGTGACGAGTGGAACTAAACGCGCAGGTCGCTCCGTTATCACCGACATGCGGGTCATTGGAGAGAAGTTCACCAGCATCGAGCGCAACCTTCCCGTGATGGACGAAGGCCGTGTGTGCCTCGAGGTCGGCTGCGAGACGCACCTGAGCCGGTACAACGACCAGGAGTACTGCTCGTTGCACGCACCGATGGTCGTCCCACGGATGCGAGGCAAGGTCCTCGACGACTGATCGAGGTGAGGGCCCGGGTGCGGGTCCTCCACGACGGACGGGCCGACATCGAAGCCGGCCGTAGCGGGGCCCCGGTCTCGAAATCACCCGATTTCGACCGAGCCTGTACCGGTGCTCTCTCGTTCGCGCCTCCGTGCCCTCGCGCCGACTCGTGTCGGTGCCATGGTGTGCGCGGTGGGCGTCGCGGTCGCGGTGCTCGCGGCCGTGTTCATGATCGACACGGGGCGGGATCGGCAGCGGTCGTTCGAGGCCGACGCCGCTGAGGCCGCATCCGCGATCGAGACCCGGCTCGCGGTCTACGAGGAGATGCTCGAAGGGTTGCGCGGTCTGTACCGCGCGGACGGGTCGGTGACGCGGTCGGAGTTCCACCGATTCGTCGACGTCGAGCGCCTGCAGGACCGCTGGCCCGGCATCGACGCGCTCGGATTCGCTCGGGTGGTGAGTGCGGAGGCCATCCCCGCCTACGAAGCCGCCATCCGCGCCGACACCAGCATCCATCTGGGTGGCTACCCCGACTTCCGCGTGCACCCGAGCCCGGCTGCCGATTCGGTGATCGTCGCCGAGTTCGTCGAGCCGTTGATCGGAAACGAAGCGGCGCTGGGTTTCGATCTGGCGAGCGATCCCGTGCGGCGTGACGCGCTCGACCTGGCTCGCGACACCGCGTTGCCGGTCGCGACGGCGCCGTTGCAGCTGATCACCGACCTCGACGGGCCCGAGGGTGTCCTGGTGGTCGCCCCGTTGTTCCGCGGTGACGCCACCCGACTCGCCGATCGCCGGGCGAACCTGACCGGCTATGTGATCGCGGTCTTCCGCGTCGAGGCGATGTTGGGGGAGTCGCTCGCGGCGCTCCCGCTCGGCGTGCAGGTCACCGATGTCGGTGCTGACTCGGCCGGGCCGGTGCTGGTCGGTGAGGGGGCGATGGAGGGCCGGACCGCGTCGTTCGAGGTCACGTTCGCCGGCCGGACCTGGCTGGTCGAGGTCGACGACGGCACGTCACCCCTGCCGCTCGGCGTGTCGGCCCCCGCGTTCGTCTTCGTCGTCGGGGTGCTCGTGAGCCTGCTCGTGACCGCGGTCGTCGAGTTGCTGTTGCGTTCGCACCGGACCGCAGGCGAGGCCGCCGCGGCGATGGAGCGGGAGGTCCGCCTCGATCCGACGACCGGCCTGTTCAACCGGGTCGGGTTGGTCGAGGCGATCGGCCGCGAGCTCGACACGATCGACGACCGGGCCCGGATCGGCGCGGTTCTCGTCGACATCGACCTGTTCAAGCGCGTGAACGACGAACGCGGTCGCCAGGCCGGCGACGAGCTGTTGCGAGTGGTCGGCGAGATGATCCAGCGCAGCGCGGGTGACGACGCGGTCGCCGGTCGCCTCGTCGGCGACCAGTTCGCGGTCGTCATCGTCGATCGGGTCGCGTCGGGGGAGCGGGCGCTCGCCCTCGCCCACGGCATCCGCCGCTTGATCGGCACGATCCACGAGGTCGGGCGCACACCGATCGCGGTCACCGCCACCGTCGGTCTCGCCTATGCGCGTGAGGACGACCCCGAGCGGCTGTTGGCCGACGCGGCCGCTGCGCTCCACGAGGCCAAGCGGGCCGGCGGCGACCGGGTCGAGATCTTCGATCAGCGGCTCCGGATGCGGCTCGAACGCCAGATGCGTCTCGAGACCGATCTGCGGGTGGCGATCCGGGAGCGCCAGTTCGAGCTGCGGTACCAGCCCCAGGCCAGCGCCCGGACGGGTGAGATCGTCGGGTTCGAGGTGCTGATCCGCTGGGAGCACCCCGAGTTCGGGTTGATGGGGCCCCAGGACTTCATCCCGGTCGCCGAGCAGGCCGGCATCGTGCATCACCTCGACCGGTTCGTGATCGAGGAGGCCGCCCGGCAACAACGCGCGTGGCGCGACACCCTCGGTCGGGCCGTCGAGGTGGGCGTGAACCTCTCCGGGGTCACCCTGGTGAAGGACACGATCGTCGACGTCGTCCGCCAGACCCTCACCCGCTACGAGATGAATCCCGCCGATCTGTGCATCGAAGTCACCGAGACGGCGATCATCGACACCCCGGAGCTCGCGGAGTCCCGCCTGAAGGCGCTGCGGGATCTCAGCGTGCGGATCGACCTCGACGACTTCGGCACCGGCTACTCGTCGCTCACCCACCTCCAGCGCCTGCCGTTGACCGGCATCAAGGTCGATCGCAGCTTCGTGAGCGGGCTCACCACCGAACCCAAGGACGCGGCGATCGTCGAGGCGGCGATCCGGCTCGCGCAACAGCTGTCGTTGCGGGTCGTCGCCGAAGGCGTCGAGGACGTCGGTCAGGCCGGATACCTCGACGCGCTCGACTGCGATCTGCTCCAGGGCTACCTCGTCGGGCGCCCGGTCTCGGCGGCGGAGGCGACCGCCCTGCTGGAGTCGGGCCGCGGCGTACCGGTCGCCGAGTATCCCGTCGGCCGTTCGTGAGGGTCGGTCCGGCCACCGGGACCCGGCTGCGGCTTGGGCGCAATGGTCGCCTACACTGACGCCCATGCTTCTCGGAGTCGTCTGGCATTTCTGGATCGCCCCGGTCCTCGTGGGCGCCTGCGTCCTGGTCCTGCTCGCCTCGGTCGTCGGGTACCTGCAGCAGGTCACGTACAAGCGCTACCCGCGGGACTGACGTGAGCGGCGCCGTCGACTGGGACGTCGCTCGTACGATCGCCGCCAAGGTCGCCGGGCGAGAGCCCTACCAGGCGGCGCGGTATCGCGACGGGCTCGAAGAGGACTTCGATCGCTACACGGCGATGGCCGAAGACCTCGTCGCCGAGTGCACCGGTCTGCGTTCGCTCTCGGGCAACGCCCGCGGCCGGGTCACCGACCGCGAGGGATGGGTCGATGCCAACCTGGCGTCGTTCCAGCGGCTGCTGAAGCCGATCACCACCAAGCTCGAAGAGAAGATGGACGGCAAGGAGGGCGGTATCGGCCCGAAGTTCGCCGGTGCCGAACTCGGCGCGATGCTGGGCTGGATGTCCACTCGGGTGCTCGGGCAGTACGACCTGCTCGTCATCGAGGACGAGAACCCCGACGAGCAAGACATCGTCTACTACGTCGCTCCCAACGTCCTCATGCTCGAGAAGCGCTACGCCTTCCCGCCCCAGGAGTTCCGGCTCTGGCTGGCGTTGCACGAGGTGACCCACCGGGCCCAGTTCACCGGCGTGCCGTGGATGCGCGAGCACTTCCTGGGGCTGGTCAACTCGACCATGGATTCGGTCGATCCCGACCCGAAGCGGTTCATGGCCGCGGCTCAGCGCCTGCTCGAGGCCCGCAAGCGCGGCGAGGATCCGATGGATCAGGGCGGTGTGATGGCGCTGTTCGCTTCGGAGGAACAGCTCGCCGTCATCAACGAGGTCGCCGGCCTGATGAGTCTGCTCGAGGGGCACGGCGACGTCACGATGGATCGTGCGGGCAAGGACCTCATCCCGTCCCAGGAACGCTTCGCCCGCGTCCTGCGCAACCGACGCCAGAACGCGAGCGGCTTCACCAAGGTCTTCCAGCGCCTCGCCGGTCTCGAGGCGAAGATGAAGCAGTACGCCGAGGGCGAGCACTTCATCGCCGAGGTCGAGAAGTCCGGCGGTGTCGACCTGCTCGACAAGGCGTGGGCCGAGCCGGCGAACGTGCCGTCGATCGGTGAGATCCGCGACCCGTCGCTGTGGATCGACCGGGTCAACGCCTCGGCGCATGCCGCCTGAGCGCCGCACCACGCTCGACCTCCTCGACGACTGCGACTTCCCCGACGGCCACCTCCATCTGGGGGTGAGTGGCGGCGCCGACAGTGTCGCGATGGGGTTGCTCGCGCGTGCGGCCGGCCGTTCGTTCACGGTCTGGCACGTCGATCACGGACACCGCCCCACCTCGGGGGACGATGCGGCGTTCGTCGCCGACCTGGCCGAGCGGTGGGGCGTGCCGTTCGAGCTCCGCGAGCTGCACATGACACCGCCGGTGCCGAACTTCGAGGCTGCGGCTCGGGCCCGTCGCTACGACGCCCTCCCCGACGACGTGTGTGTCGCTCACACCGCCTCCGATCGCGCCGAGACGGTGCTCATGAACCTGTTCCGCGGTGCCGGGTTGGCCGGGGTCGCCGCGCGCATGCGGTCGGTCAACCGGCCGCTCCTCGCGCTGACGCGATGGGACACCGGCAACGTCTGTGACGAAGCGGGAATCACGCCGGTCCACGACGAATCCAACGACGACGAAGTCCGAACGTACCGGGCCCGGGTCCGCAACACGCTCTACCCGGCGATCGCCCGCAGCATCAGCGGCGACCTCACCACGCTGCTCAACCGGCACGCCGACCTGCTCGCCGACGCCTACGAGGTGATCGAGGCGGCGGCGGTCGAGCTCGACCCGACCGATGTCGCCGCGCTGCGGACCGCGCCGCGGGCGGTGGCCACCGAAGCGCTGCGCCGATGGATCCAGCGGGAGTCGGGTGACCCGTACCCGGTCGACTTCGCTTCCATCGATCGAGTGCTCGGGGTGGTGGACGGCCATCGCCGTGCTGCGGAGACGCTCGGCGGTCATCGGATCGCCCGATCGCAGGGCCGGCTGTCGTTCTCGCTAGCCTCACCGCATGGACAAGCCCGCACCTGACGCCGCGAAGCTCCTCGCCTTCTGGGAGGAGTGGGAGACGGGCGAGACCCCGCCCGGCAAGGTCATGAGCAACCTCAAGACGGGCGGTCTGCCCGACCTCCTGCAGTCGTTGCTCGAGGGCGACTCCTGAGCGGTCCGTTCGCGCCACCGCCCGGGCGAGGTGGCCCTCAGGTCATCCCGCGCCCGCCCCAGGCCGAGGTCGGTGGCCCGGCCCCGTGGAGCGCGCTCACCTCGGCCGAACGCACACCGTCGCTCGACCTCGTCGTCGACCGGCTGCGAGCCCAACGCGACCCGGTCGTGCTCGGTGATCTCACCGCGACCACGCAGGACTCCGCGGTCCTGTGTGTGCTCTACGACGATGTCGGCGGGCCCCACGTCCTGTTGACCCGCCGCTCGCCGACGATGCGACACCACGCCCACGAGGTGTCGTTCCCGGGTGGGCGGCGCGACGACACGGACGCCGATCTCTGGGCCACCGCGCTGCGCGAGGCCGAGGAGGAGGTCGCGCTCGACCCGTCCTCGGTGGTCGAGGTCGGCGGACTCGATCGTTTCACCACGGTCGGGTCCCGCAGCCTCATCCATCCCTATGTCGCGGTGAGCGAGACGGTGCCCGCCGTCCAGGTCGCCTCGCCAGGCGAGGTCGAGGCGATCGTCACGGTGTCGCTCGCCGAGTTGCTGAGCGACATCGTCTGGCGGGAGGAGATCTGGGGGATGCGCGAGTTCGGTGGGCCGCGCGCCCTGTCGTTCTTCGAGATCGAGGGCGACACGATCTGGGGTGCGACCGGTTCGATGCTGCGCCAGCTGCTGGCGATCGCCACCGGCACCGACGGGTCGATCCTCGGCGGCCCCGGCTGAGATTGCGGTCGTCGGCCGTGGGCGTCATGATCGGCCCCGGCGAGATGAAGGTGGGTTCGATGGTGCGGTGGTCCGGGAGCATTCGGTTGGTCGCGTTCGTGATGGTGTCGGCGCTGACCGCCGGCGCCTGCGGTGGCTCCTCCACCGAGGAGGAGGATGCGAGCGCGCTCGCGACCACGACGACCTCGACCTCGACGACGACCACCGGTCCGCCGCCGACCACGACCGATGCGCCGGCGCCCACCACGACCCGCGGGCCGGTCGAGAGCACCGTCCGAACCACCGATTCCCGGGTGGAGCTCGCCGGCCCCGAGGAGATGGTCTTCGACTGGAGTGCCGATCGCTGCGAGGACGAGCACATCCCCGACATCTCCGCTCGGGCCATCCGCAACGCCGACGGGCTCGTCCAGCTCTATGTGAGCCACTACGTCACCTATCGGATGGTGGGGCCCGACCTCGACTCGGTCGTGACCGAGTGCACGCTGACGCTCGGGTCGGCGTTCGACCCCGATCCGGCGCGCTACGACGAGGCCGCCTGGATCGCCGCGCCGTTCACGACCGACGGCACCACGGTGCACGCGGTGATCCACAACGAATTCCGGGGCGCCCAGTTCGAGCCGTCGTTCATCTGCCCGGCCGGCGACTACATCTCCTGCATCGACGTCACCCTCACCATGGCGAGGTCGACCGACGGGGGCGCCACCTTCGAGTACGTCGCCGAGCCGCCCGGGCACCTCATCGCCAGCCTGCCCGACCGGTACGACCCCAACGGCGAGCCGTCCGGCCTGTGGCAGACCAGCAACCTGATCGCCCCCGGCGACGGCTACCACTACCTCTTGACCAACATCAACGCCTACGACGTCCCGAGCGACGGCCGCCAGTGGACCTGTCTGCTGCGCAGCGATGATCTCGACGATCCGGCGTCGTGGCGGTACTGGGACGGCACCGGCTTCGACGGCGTGTTCGGCGATCCGTACCTCGAGGAACTCGACCGCAACGTCATCTGCGCGCCGGTGTCTCGGCCGCAGATCGGCGCCGAGATCATGGAGACCGTCGTCTACGACGAGACGTCGGGGCGCTATGTCGCCCTCGGGATGAGCAATCACCCCGTCACCGGTGACCGGTGGGGCGTCTATGCCTCGTTCTCCGACGATCTCATCACCTGGACCGAGCGTCAGTTCGTGGTCGAGCTGCCGATGTCGCCATCGGTCGCCGATCCCGACGAGGACCTGCGGTACGCCTACCCGGCGATCATCGATCCCGAGAGCGCGTCGCTGAACTTCGACACGACCGATGGTGAGGCCTACCTGTACCTGACCCGCATGAACGCGGGCGGCAACTCCCTCGACCGCGATCTGTTGCGCTGGCCGATCTCGATCGTCACGACCGATCTCGAGACGCCGGTCTGGACCTTCGACACCGCCGGCGATCCCGAGGGCTGGTCGCCGACCTTCGACCTGACCGCGCCGTTCGAGGTCGCCGACGGGGTGTTGTCGACGGCGTCGATCGGCACCGATCCCTACACCGAGAGCCCGCTGATCCAGCTGCCCGGCGCGCTCGGGCCGACGATGACCCTGCGCATGCGGTACGAGCCGGCGTCGGGGTCGGGCACCGAGCTCGGGCAGGTGTTCTTCCGCACCGAGGCCGAACCTGATTGGGGCGAGACGAAGTCGGTGCTGTTCGACATCGTCGCCGACGGCGAGTGGCACGACTACGAGCTCGACATGCTGGCCCTGCCGGAGTGGAACGCGATGGTGACCCAGCTGCGGATCGATCCCGGGGTCAGCGCGGGTGCCGTGATCGAGATCGACGAGATCTCGTTCGGCTAGGCCAGCTCGCCGGGCGGGGCGGGTCGACAGATGTGGTCCGCCGCGGCGATGAGGTTGTCGACCAGCTGCACCACTCCGGTTGCGGTGGGGTGGACGTGGTCGTCCCCGCCGTCGACATCGCCACTCGTCTCGACGTCTCGCACGGTCCACGGCGCCAGGTCACAGCCGAGGGCCGACTCGACCATCCGGTTGAGGGCGTGGAGTTCGCGGCGCTCGGTCTCGGTCGTGACGACGTCGGCGCCGGGACCGAACTGTTCCGGCACCTCGACGACGAGGACCCGCAGCCCCTCGGCCCGGTACCGGGCGACCGCGTCCACGTAGGCGTCGGCGTCCTCGATCGCGGTGTCCCAGATCGAGACACCGATCACGACGATGCCGGTGAAGTCCGACGGTGGGGGCGACAGCGGGTTGGGTCGGCCGACGAACGGGGCGAGTTCGAAGCCGACCCCGGGGAAGGCCGAGCCGCCGCCGAGGTGTCGCGCCGCCGCGGTGAACGTGGAGTCGCCCACGAGGAACCACCCGTCCGGGGTCGGAAGCGGATCGGGATCCTCGGCGGTCGCGATCGGACCGGCGATCTCGATCATCGTGGCGGTGTCGATCGCCCGCTCCGGGTCGCCGACCGGCGCCGGGGGTCGGTTCACGGCGATCGTGGCGTTGCCCGTTCGCGCCGGTCGGTCGTCGACGACCACCCGCTCGATGCCCGGGCTCGCCGACTCCGATCGGATCGGTGCCGAGGTCGGGGTTCCGACGAGGGCACCTGAGGTCAGGATCACCACGACCGGCAGCCCGAGCGCGAAGCGACCCATCCGGGCTCGCCGCACGGTGGCGGTGTCGGAGGGTGGTCGGTGACGCACAGACGGCAGCGTCGGCCGTTCTGCGCCTAGCATCAGGCCATGCCCGAGATCCGGTTCTCCGCCGACACCCATCCCGAACTCGTGCGTCAGGTCCAGGTCTGGCTCGACTCGACCGAGGCTGAGCGGACCGCGACCGACGTGGTCGAGGCGAGCGCCGATCTCACCAAGGACGCCCTCCGCATCATCGCCTCGGCCGCACCGGCGCCGATCGCCGACTCCGACATCGTGAAGGGCCTGACCGGCCTCGGCTACAAGGCGACCGACATGAGTCGCGACACGGTGCTGGCCGGGCTCGACGGTCTCGCGTCGGTCACCGACGGTCGGCTCGTGAAGCGCGTCAGCGAGGAAGGGGCGAAGGCGGCGTACGAGATGAACACCGCGACCGCAAAGCAGCTCCTGAAGTCCATCCTCGGCGGCTAGCATCGGCGCTTTCCTCCCCGCAGGCGCGGGGTGAACGGAGAGGCGTCCCCATGGCCGAAGTGCAGATCGGGCGAGGCAAGACCGCTCGCCAGGCCTACGAACTCGACGACGTGACGATCGTCCCGAGTCGGCGTACCCGCAACGCCGACGACGTCGATCTCTCGTGGAAGATCGATGCCTACAAGCTGGGCCTCCCGATGATCGCCGCCGGCATCCATGCGCCGATGTCGACCGACGACGCCATCGCCGCAGGTGAGGCGGGCGCGCTGGCCGTCGTCAACCTCGAGCTGTTGTGGGGTGAGCACGGCGATGCCGCCGGTCTGGCGTCGGCGCTCGACGCCGCTCGCGGCGAGCACCGCATCGCGGTCAGCGTCTCACCGAAGAACGCGGAGGAGCTCGTCCCGCACGCGGTCAAGGCCGAGGCCGAGCTGATCATCATCCGCGGCGATGTCGTCTCGGCCGAGCACGTGTCGACCGTCGGCGACACCCTCGACCTGAAGTCGTTCATCCGCAGCCTCGACACGCCGGTGATCGTCGGCGCCTGTCAGAGCTATGAAGCCGGTCTGCACCTGATGCGCACCGGCGCCGCGGGTGTGCTCGTCGGCAACAACGGCGGCGGGGCGGGGATCGATGTGCCGTTGGCCACCGCCATCGCCGACGTCCGCGCGGCGCGGGTGCGGCATCTCGACGAGACCAGCGTGTACTGCCACCTGATCGCGATGGGGGCGATCGCC
>JBCCWI010000049.1:0-31125 GCA_039193795.1 Actinomycetota bacterium
CTCGACCACGGTGCATGAGCCGAATGACCACGGTGCGTTACCCGTTGCGTTACGTTTCCGTTACACTGTCCGGGGCGCGGTAGGTGGAACGGAGACGACACACGTGATTTCGGGCGACCGTCGAACCCGAACCGCGGCCGTCCTGGCGACGGCCGTCCTCGCCGCAGTGTTGGCCGCCGCCACCTCCGTCGGACCCGCCGGAGCGGCGTTGTGCTCCACGCCGTCGGCGACCACCCACGTCGACGCAGCCACCGGCTCCGACTCCAACCCGGGCACGGCCGCCCAGCCCTACCGCACCATCCAGCGGGCCGTCGATCGCACCGGCTCGGGCGGCACGATCCTCGTCCGCGGCGGCGACTACCGCGAGTCGGTCGAGATCCAGGACAAGACGATCCACCTGCTCGCCCATCCCGACGAGACCGTGTACCTGACCGGTAGCGAGGCGATCACGTCGTGGTCCGCACTCGAAGGTGGCCGCTGGCGCTCGAGCGGCACACCGGCCGCCGGCCTCGACGGCAACTTCCAGGGCGTGCTCATCGACAGCGACCACCCGCTCGCCGGCCACCTCGCCCAGGTCTACGTCGACGGCCGTGAACTCGAACAGGTCGGCTCGGCGGGCGCGGTCGACGGCGACCGCTTCCACGTCGACGGCAGCGGCCGCGTCACGATCGGCACCAACCCGGCCGGCCACTATGTCGAGGTCTCCAAGCGCAACATCGGGGTGGCCTTCTACAACGCCGACCACTCCAGCCTCTCGGGCTTCGTCGTGCGTCGCTATGCGACCAACAACAGCGACCAGGGCGCGATCGTGATCGACGGCGCCTCCAACGGTGTCGCGCTGCGCGACCTGCGGGTGAGCGACAACAGCAATGTCGGTGCCCAGATCCTCGGCGACGACGTCGTCGTCGAGTACTCGATGTTCGAGAAGAACGGCCGAATGGGCATCAACGCCGATCAGGCCGACCGCCTCGTCATCCGTCACTCCGAATTCGTGGAGAACAACGACCAGCGCTTCGCGACGAATGCGGCGTCGGGAGGCGTGAAGGTCACCGCCGGCTATGTCACCGAGGTGAGCGACAACCGCTTCGAACGCAACTACAGCCACGGGCTGTGGATCGACGTCAGCAGCCTGCGGGCCGACGTGCTCGCCAACCGGTTCGTCGACAACACCCGTATCGGGATCCACATCGAGGTGAGCGCCGACGTGCTGATCGCCTCCAATACGGTGGTCGGCAACTACCGCGGCATTCAGATCGCCGAGGCCAACGACGTCCAGATCTGGAACAACGTCGTCCTCGACTCGGACGAGCAGGCGATCACGGTGCTCGACGGCTACCGCGACGCTGCGACGGGCGCCATCAACCCCGATTTCGATCCGCCGTACCGCGATGGCGCCCACAACCATCCGGCCGAGATCACCTGGAACATCGAAGACGTCCGAATCCACAACACGGTGATGGCCCGCGGCGACCGCACCGACGTCTCGATGCTGCTGGTCAAGGATCCGAGCGGCGGCGTCTCCGCCGACGATCTCGACATCATCACCACCTACAACCTGTACCACCGCTCCACGACGGCGGTACCGAAGTGGGTCGTCGGCTGGGACGATGAGGCCTTCACGACGGTCGGCGGCTGGCAGGCCCGACCCGGCTCGAACGGCACCGGCTCCCTCCAGACCACCGGCGGCCTCACCGCCGTCCGCAACGACGACGGCGACCTGCGGGTCAAGCCGGGCGGTCCCGGCGACGGCGCCGGTACCCCGCTGCCGGGCTGGATCGTGAGCCGTCTCGGCACCGGCAGCGACGACATCGGTCTCGCTCGCCTGCCCAGCGCCGACCTCGGCCCCCGTACGTGCGAGAACGGCGCCGGTGGTGGCGGCGGGAGCGGATCCGGTGGGTCCGGCGGCTCGAGCGGGTCCGGCGGCTCCGGCGGTTCGGGTGGTGGCGGCGCGACCGGCGGCCCCTCGGCGCCGCTCGGGTCGGCCGTCTTCGTCGACGTCCCCGCCGGGTCCTACTACGACCTGCCGGTCGGGTGGCTGGCCGAGACGGGCGCCACGACGGGCACCTCACCCACGACCTTCGATCCCGACGGTGTCGCCTCCCGGGCGCAGCTCGCCACCCTGCTGTGGCGTCTGGCCGGCTCGCCGGCCGCGGCGGCCGGCTCGGCGACGTTCACCGATGTTGCGGCGGGGAGCTACTACGACGTCGCCGTCGGCTGGTTGGTCGCCACGGGCGCGACCACGGGCACCTCGCCCACCACCTTCTCGCCCGACGACGTCGCGACCCGGGCCCAGCTGGCGACACTGCTGTGGCGCCTCGAGGGTCGGCCTGACGATCACGCCGGCTCGGCGTACTTCCTCGACGTTCCCCGCGGCGCCTACTACGACCTCGCGGTCGGCTGGCTGGCCGACACCGAGGCGACGACCGGAACGGGTCCGTCGACGTTCTCGCCCGACGGCATCGCGACGCGAGCGCAGGTCGCCACCATCTTGTGGCGGCTCTCCTGGGGGACCTGACCCCGGAGGAGCCGGAGACGGCTCAGATCTGGTGGCCCCGTTCGACACAGATCTCGAGGGTCTCCTCGATGACGGCGTCGATCTCGGCTTCGGTCTGCGCCGCCCGCATCTCGGGCACGAGCTCGGCGAGCTCGACGACGGCTGAGGGTTCGGCCCGGTCGGCGGCCGCTGCGGTGTACTGGAGGGCGACGTCGAGCATCGACTGACGCAACGCATCGCGGGCGAACTCGGCGTTGGCGCACGTGAGGGTCGCGGTCTCGTCGAGATCGATGCGCACCCCGGCCTCGTTCTCGCCGCGCTCGTCCTCGGGCGGTAGGCCGGTCTCGGCCGGGAGGGTCGTCGTGGTGGCCGTGGATTCGGTCGTGGTCGGGGCCGCCGACGTCGTGGTGGTGTCGTCGGGCTCGTCGTCGGTGCCGGTGTCGGTCTCGGTGGTGGCGTCGTCGCCGTCGGCCGCGGCGTCTTCGGCCGGCTCGGATGCGGTATCGGTGGCGGCTCCGTCGTCAGTACCGCCCTCGGCCTCGTCGGCGGCGGTCGACGCCGAAGCGGACTCGTCGGCGACGTCCGACGGCGCAGAGGCGTCGTCGGCGGACTCGTCGTCCCCGCCGCCGCATGCGGCCGCCAGCAGGGCGACGGCTGCGAGGGCGACGACCAGACGGGCGAATCGGCGGTCGGCGTGGTGCTGGGACATGGCGCTCTCACCTCGAGGGGGAAGGGAACGCCAGCGTAGAAGCGTCCCGAGGATCAGATCGGTCGCCCGGCGAGCGACGTGAGGAACGGCGGTGCGGTGAGCGGTCTGCTCAGCGCCCGGTCGGGCGCACGAACAGCAGCAGGGTGCGCATGATGATCGTGAGATCGAGCCCGAGCGACACCTGCTGGACATAGTCGACGTCGATGTCGATGTGCTCGTGCAGCAGATCATGGCGGTGCTCGGAGACCTGCCACAGTCCGGTGATGCCCGGCACGACGACGTGGCGGGGGTGATCGCGGAATCCGTACCTGTCGGCGACCTCGGTGAGTTCGGGGCGCGGCCCGACGAGGGTCATGTCGCCCCGCACGACGTTCCACAGCTGCGGGAGTTCGTCGAGGCTGGTCTTGCGCAGGAACCGACCCAGCGAGTTGTGACGAGGGTCGTCGTCGGACTTGTGGGTACGGCGACGATCCTGGTCGACCGGCTGGGCGGCCGATCGGCGATCGGCCTCCATCGTGCGGAACTTCAGGATCTCGAAGTTCTCACCGCCGCGGCCCACCCGGGCCTGCCGGTAGATCACGCCTTTGCCGAGCTTGATGCGCAGGAGCAGGGCGATGAGCCCGAAGAGGGGGAGCAGCACGGCCAGCAACAGGCCGGCGAGCACGCGAGAGGTCGCATACTTGAGGGCGAGGTATCGGGTCGGCAGGGCGAAGTCCTCGGCACGTGCGGTGGTCGTCTCGACCGCCGGGAGTCGCGGTGCCGCCGCCCTCGGTTGTGGTTTGCGCCGTGTGTGGCGAACGGAGTCCACCCGTTCGGTCACGTGCCCGTTGGTTGTCATCATTCGCCCTTGTTTGCTGCCCGATGGCCTCGCCACCGAGCGTATGCATCGCCCTGTTTTGTGATCATGAGTCGAAGTACCCGTTCTGGGTTCTCCGTTCGGCTCATACCCACCTGGTCTTAACCGTTTGTCCTCCGGTCTCGACCACACCCACACCGTCAGCGGGAAAACTTACCACCGAGAGTAACGTCGCGTGTTACATGTGCCTCACGATCTGACAGGCTGATCGCCGCGGGTCATCACGGCTCAAAACCACTCCCCCACGGCCGATGGCCCAACGTTGCGACCGAGAGGCCGAGATGTACCAGTCACCACTCCAATTGAACGATTCGTCGACCCTGCTCCGAGCGGCCTGGCGCTACCGGGTGTGGGTCGCCGGGGCCATCGTGCTCGGGCTCGTGTTGGGCCTGATGGCGGGCATGCTCCGGTCGTCGGACACGACCGCCAGCACGACCCTCGTGCTGCGTGATGCGAACGCCGTCGACCGCACGCTTCCCAACGAGAACGAGACCGGCGCCTACACCCGGTTCGTCCAGGCGCAGGCGATCCTCGCGACCAGCCCGGAGGCGGTCAGCCGCATCAGCGACGCCACCGGCCTGTCGACCGACGACGTCGAGAACCGCATCTCCGCTCGCCACGTCGCGTCGGCCGACGGTCTTCGCATGGTCGCGACCGGGTCGTCGGAGGGCGACGCCACAGAGCTCCTCGACGCGATGGTGACCGCCTTCCGAGCGCTGCGGGCCGAGGACATCGCGGCCCAACAGGCGACCATCGAAGGCGCCCTCGACGAGCTGCCCGACGGCGACTCGTCGATCGCTCGTGAGCAGACCGACTCCGAGATTCAACAGGCGTTGTACGGCGACGGGGTGGCGTTCTCCGACACGGTCGAGGTCGCAGTGCCGAGCACGATCCTGCAGGTCGGGCTGCCGGCGATCGCCCTCGCGCTGCTGGCCGGCGCCGCCGCCTTCGTGCTGGCGGGCGTGGCCGACGACCGCAACCCGATCCTGTGGGGCCTGCAGGACCTCAAGGGCCGCTACTCGACACCGATCCGCGGCCTGGTCACGCCGGTCACCGGCGAACAGGCGGTCGCCTACGAACAGTTCGCCGCCGAGCTCGAGCGCGACCTCGTCGGCGACGGCGACGCGCCGACCGTCCTGTTGGTCGGTGCCGGCACGTCGGCGGTACAGAAGTCCGACGTCGTGGCGGGGCTGTGCCGGGCGCTGGCCGACATCGGCCTCGACGTCGCGATCGTCGGCGACGACCAGAATCCCGATCTCCGGTCCAGCACCGACACCGTCTTGTACCGCACCGGCGACGACGGTGCGACCGTCACCGAGATCGGTTTCCGCGGTTCGCTGCTCGACTTCGTGCAGACCCCCGACTTCGACCGCACGCTCACCGAGGTCCGCCGCTCGGCCGACATCGTCATCATCGACAGCCCGCCGCTGCGGGTCGACGCGACCGCGGCCCGTGTCGCCGGCAAGATCTCCGACATCGTCATCGTCGTGCCCGACAACGCACCGATCGCCGACGTCACCAACACCACGGAGGTCATGACCCGGTCCGCCGCGACCCTTCAGGGTCTGCTCGTGTTGACCGGAAGTCGCACCGCCTCCCCGTTCGCCGCCCGCGTGGCCGAGGACGACTGGCTGCGCATCGAACCCGCCGTCACCGGGAGCGATGACGTGCTCGACGACGACTACGACGACCACGACGACGAGGTCACGATCCTGTGGGATCGCCGCCGCGGCGGGAACGACGAGGTCGGCTGATGGGTCTGTCGATCGGGGTGTACGGCGCCCGTGGGGTGCTGTCGACCTACTCCGGCTACGAGACCTTCCTCACGACGCTGTTGCCCGAGCTCGTCGAGCGCGGCCACGACGTCACGATGTACTGCCGCACGGGCGAGGGCATGGAGTCCACCCCGTGGAAGGGGGTGAAGCGTCGGGTGCTGCCTGCGCTTCCCGGCAAGAGCTTCAACACGCTGAGCCACGGGCTGGTCGCTGCGATCGCAGCGCGGTTCAAGCGCCACGACGTGATCCTCGCAGTCAATGTCGCCAACGCCGCGTACACGGTCGTGGGCCGAGCGACCGGCCAGCCGACCGTGCTCAACACCGACGGGCAGGAGTGGGACCGCGGCAAGTGGGGCAACACCGCCAAGAAGGTCTTCCTCGGGTCGGCGAAGATCGCCGGCCGGTGCGCATCGGGCCTCATCGCCGACTGCAAGGCGATGGGCGACATCTACCGCGACGACTTCGCATCGGACTCGACGGTCATCCCCTACTGCGCTCCCGACCTCGACTGGAGCGCCGATCCGGCCAACGTCACCACGCACGGCCTCACCCCGGGCGAATACCTGATCATCGCCGGCCGCCTCAACCCGGAGAACAACATCCACCGGGTGGCCGAAGCGGTCGCCGCCAGCGACCTCGAGCTGCCGCTCGCGGTGCTCGGCGCCGCCAACTACGACTCCCCGGTCGTCAGCCGTCTCCAGGAGTTGGCCGACACCGACGACCGCATCCGGCTGATGGGCCACGTCGGCAGCCGCACCGAGTTCCTCGACCTGCTCCACCATGCTGCGGCCTATGTCCACGGCCACTCGGTCGGCGGCATCAATCCGTCGATCGTCGAGGCGATGTCGGTCGGCTCGCGGGTCGTGGCCTTCGACACCACCTTCAATCGTGAAGCGCTCGGCGACGCCGGCACGACCTTCACCTTCGACGATGGCGGGCTCGAGACCGCCATCGGCGCGGTACTCGACTCGACTCCAGCCGACGACGCGGCGATTCGGGCGGCAGCGGCGGCTCGCATCGCCGAGGAGTACGGCCTCGACGCGGTCGTCGGTGCGTACGAGCAGCTGCTGATCGACGCGGCCGAGCACGGCCGCCGGACCGGTCTGGTCGTTCCCACCCGCTGGAGCGCTACCGAGATCCCCGCCTGACGTGACCACCGTCTCCCCGCGCCCACTGGTCGCCCGAAGCGACGACCGGATCCGCCGTTCGTGGTTCCCGGCGATCGCGGTGTGCGCGATGGTGTTCGTCAGCGACTTCGAGTACCGCCAGCGCGACCTCACCGCTGCGCTCGAAGGGTCGGTCGACTTCGCCATCCTGTTCGAGCTGGTCGTGTACTTCGGCCTCGCCGGCATCTTCTTCCTCGGGGCCGTCGCGCCACGGGGACGGCGGCTCCCACCCCCGCTGCTGATCATGTGGGCCTACACCCTGGGGCTGGTCGTGAGCGCACTCTGGGCGCCATCGATGGTCTTCAGCGCCGTCCGCGGTCTCCAACACCTGATCCTCGCCGCCGTGGCGACGGTCTTCGCCCGCCAGGCCGACGAGCAGGACTTCTCCCGGATCGCCGGCGCCTACGTCATGTTGCTCACGGGGTTCATCGGCCTCGGCTTCGTCTGGAGCGTGGCCCCCAGCCGTCAGGTCGCCGGCCGGTTCAACTGGGCCGCCACCCACCCGGTGGTCGCCGCCGCCCTGCTGGTCACCTCGGTGATGATCCTGCTGGCCTGGACCCGCAACGACAGCGGCCCCCGACCGTTCCGGCCCGCGTCGGTATGGCTCCTCCTGGTCATCCACGTCGGGGCCCTCGCCGCCACCCAGACCCGAGGTGCGATCTTCGCCGCCGCCGTCGGCCTCGTCGTGTGGCTTGCGCTCGCGATCCGCCGGCGCAAGGACCTGATCGTGCTCGCCTGCTTCCTGGTGCCGGTGGCGGCGTTCCTGTCGCGCGGCATCGTCGGCGCATTGATCCTGCGCGGCGAGTCGCTCGAGCAGCTCCAGACCCTCAACTCCCGCACGACACTGTGGGCGGAGGCGATCGGCGCAGTCGGCGAGAACCCGTTGCTCGGCCGTGGCTACTTCTCGGCGCGAGAGATCTTCCTGGAGACGATCGGGCTCGGCGGCGCCCACAACGCCTACATCGAGGTGTTGGTCAGCTTCGGCCTGCTCGGCATCGGTCTGCTCACGCTGCTGATCGTCCGCATGGTCGACGTGCTCCGGGTGATCCGGCGCACGCCGCAGGGTCCGTTGATCGCCGCGGTGTTCGCATCGCTGCTCGCCAACGGTCTCACCGCCCAGTACTGGGCGCAGGGTGGCACCGGTTCGAACGTGTGGTTCTACGTGATCATCGCGTGGGCTTCCGCCGTCTGGTCGCGCGAGATGCGCGATCGTGAGCTCGCCGCGACGAGCGACACGCCGGCCTGACCTCGTGCGGCGCGGCGATCAGCGCCGAGTCGACAGGAACGGCGTGATCGCGTCGAGCAGGCGGGCTCGATACGTGTCGACGGTGAATCGCTCCAGCATGCGGTGGCGGCCGCGCTCCCCCATCAGCGAGCGACGCTCAGGGTCGGTCAGCAGGCGTTCGATGCCGTCGGCCAACCCGGCCGGGTCTCGGGCCGGGACGATGATCCCGGTCTGCTCGTCGACGACGACCTCGCAGACACCGCCGGGGCCGGTCGCCACGACCGCCAGGCCCCGGATCTGAGCTTCGGCGGCGACCAGGGAGAACTCCTCGGGCGCCACCGACGGCACGATGGCGATGCCGTAGCCGGCGTAGATCGCCTCGACGTCGGACTTGTGGCCCAGCAGACGGATGCACTCGTCGAGCCCGAGCTCGGTGATCTGAGCCCGCAACGCCCGCTCGAGCTCCGCGTGTTCGGGGAGCGCGTCGCCGACGAGATCGACCTGGACGTCGACGCCGCGCGCCGTGAGCTGGGCGACGGCGTCGACCAGCACCGGCTGCCCCTTCTTGGGATGGATGCGGGCGGGCACGACGATCCGGTTCGAGTCGGGGACGATGAACGGATCCGGCGGGACGGCGACGCCGTTGTACACGACCTCGCTCTGGCGCTGGATCGACGGTGCGAACGTCGAGCGGGTGAACTCGGAGTTGGCGAGGACGTGATGCGCGAAACGGGGGAGATGGCTGAGCACGAAGGTCTCGAGCCGTCCGCCGAGCGCACGTTCGTGCACGTGCAACACGACCGGTCGACGCAGCATCCGCATCAGTGGCAGCGGCGCGACCGCGACCGTGTTCACGTAGACGGTGCCCAGGTCGTGGCGTTTGATCAGCGACCGGGCGGTGCGGATGGTCGCGAGCGTTCGGCCGGCCATCGCGAGACCGCGGATCGGATGCAGCTGGCGGCGACGGATCGCGAAGTCGGGGCCGACCCGCACCGATGCGCCGGCGGCGCGGGCCTGGTCGACGAAAGGGCCGTCGACGGCGGAGAGCACGACGACACGAACCTGTTCGGTGATCGCCGGGAGGGCGTGGAGCAGGGCCCGGTCGGATCCGTAGAGATCGGCCGACGGTGTGAGCACGAGCATCCCGGGCCGGTCGTCGATGACGGCCTCGATCTCGAGGACGACCTCCCGCTGGTAGCGGGCGATGCCGAACCGCTCGCGGCTGGTGCGCTCGCCGAGGTCGCCCCAACATTCGAGCAGATCACGGTCCTGGTCGAGGTGTTCGAGGGCTCGCCGTAGGGCTGCGGCGTCGCCGGGCGGGACGATCGATCCGCTCTCGCCGTCGATCACGATCTCGGACGGACCGCCCGGCCCGGTCGCGACGACGGGCAGCCCACGGATCTGGGCCTCGGCGGTGACCAGCGAGAACTCCTCCGAGAGCACCGAGGGCACGACGGCGACGTGGCCGTTGTCGTAGAGGTCGTCGGTGACGGACGAGTAGCCGTGCCATGTGACGCGCCCCTCGAGCCCACCGTCGGCGACCTGGGCCCGCAGTGCGTCGGCGAGCTCCTGGTGTTCGGGCAGGGCCTCGCCCCAGAAGTGCAGGTGCCAGTCGGCCCCAGCGGCGACGGCCTGGGCCGCGGCGTCGATCAGGACGGCCTGGCCCTTCTTGGGGTGCAGGCGACCGACACACACGACCTGCAGGGGTTGGTCGGCGTCGGGCCGGACCCGCTCGCGCTCGGGTTCGTGCACGCTGTTGAGCACGACGCGCACGCGATCGGCGAGCGACGGGCGCAGCTCGAGCAGCTGGCGGGCGGTGAAGCCGGAGTTGCAGATGACCCTCGTGGCAGCCCGGTCGAGCATGCCGAGCAGGACGGACAGTTGGCCGGGACGATCGCGCGGAAGCTCCCGCACATGGACGACGACGGGGATGCCGAGCGCCCGTCGAAGTGCGGGCAGCGTCGCGTTTGCGAGCGTGTTGACATAGACCGCGGCGAACCGGCGCTCACGATGGAGGCGGCGGGCCAGGCGCAGTGTGCTGGTGACGTTGCGGGCGGTCGGCGCCAGCCCCGCCGGCGTGACCGACGAACGGCGCAGCGCCCAGTCCCGAGTGGCGATGCAGTCGACGCCGAGGGCGCGGGCTTCGTCCAACAGCGGCCCCTCGGCGGCCGCCAGCAGGGTGATGTCGAACGCAGCGGCGAGGCCGGGAAGCGCCTGGAGCAGCGAACGGTCGCTGCCGTACAGGTCGGCCGACGGCGACATCACCAGCAGCGCCGGCCGATGGAGCCGGCCGGCGTCGGCGCCGGGTGCCGACGCCCTCACGTTGTGCTCATCACCAGGCACGTGCCGGGCTCCCGTCGGTCGGAACGACCGTATCCGATCGGCAGGGTGCCCCCGGGCTGAAGGCCCGCTCGAACCACCGATTCCGCTGAGGGGATCCGACCCGTCAGCAAGAGAGGAGGGTCGCCTCCAGCGCTTCGACGAGGGCGGCCACGGTCGCCTGCCGGTCCTCCTCGGAGAGACCGGCCGGACGGAGGTAGGGCGTCTTGTTGGCGTCGACCACCCAGATCAATCCGTCGTTGCGGTCTCGGAGGACGTCGAACTCGCCGAGGTCCATGCCGAGCCCCCGAGCCAGCGCCACCAGCCGACGGCGCTCTTCGGAGGTGAACACATCGTCGCTGCACACGATGACGCGGGAGTTGTCGTTGCTGAAGCGATCGGTGATCGGGCGTCGCTTCTCGAGCACGAAGGCGAGACGGTCGCCGGTGACCGCCACCCGCAGGTCGACCGCTTCGTCGCCGTCCGTCGCGTCGACCACCCGCTGGTAGACGCAGCCGTCGACCGTGCTCGTGAGCGGACCCTCGACGATGCGGCCGTCATGGACGGCGTTGTCATCGGACTTCTCGACCATCGGCCCGACATGGGTGAGCGGATCGACCGTCAACGCACGGCCGAACACCTCCCCGTGGACCTCGTCGACATGGTGCTTGGAGATGTCGGTGCAGTCGACATTGATCGCATCGGCCGCACGCAGCGCCGCCGACGGGGCCGGCATCACCGTGCGGTCACCCCACGCGAACGTCGGCTCGGTGTCGGACACGCCTCGCCGCACCGGACGCCCGGTCGCCTGCGCGACGGCGAACATGCCGGACTTCGGCGCCGGCAGTTCCGGCGAGAACCACAGCGGCGTACCCGACGCCTGCGCGTTGTGCGCCCGGGCCGCTCGCCACGCCGCCAATCCCCGCCGATAGGGCCGCAGAGCGAGCTTGATGCGTTGCACGAACGTTGACATGTCACCTCCGTCGGCACGGCCACACCCGGACCGATGGGAACGACCGCCCGGACCCTACCGACCCGCCCCGACCGACGCCCGGGAGGCCGTCAGCGGCTGCTCATCCAGCGGACCAGCGCGACGGCGAGTTCGAACAGAAGGGCGAGGACGAACACGCCGACCAAGCTCCACTTGATCGCCCACAGCACGCTGATCGTCCACATCAGCACCGTGGCGGTCGCACCGACCTCGAACTCGGCCAGCACGAGCGAATACAACGCACCGAGTCCGAGGTTCTCGAACCAGTCGACCACGACCGCACCCATCAGCGTGACGAACGCGATGTGGAGAAGCCGTCCGATCGGTGAGTCCGCGCCGAGGCCGGCGTGGATCTCGGCCTGTCGCGAGATGATCTGACGCACGAGGGCGCCGTAGGCCGCGATGAACAAGATTGAGTCGAGGGCGACGAACCACCACAGGGTCGCCTCCGCCGAGGCCTCCCCCGGCCGCGAGCCGAACGCCTCGAGCTGTGCGATGGCGGCGACGAGTTCGACCTCGTCGGTGGTCTGGGTGAGGAACCGGATGTCGTAGCTGTCCTGGCCGACGCCGGCGTAGGAGGCGAGCACCGAGTCGGCGTCGCGCATCAACACGACGACGGCGACACCGACCAGCGTCAGGGCGACCACCATGACCCAGGTCGGTCGCAGCTCGTCGGTGAACGCCCACAACCGGAGCTGCGCCCAGAAGAGCAGCGTCGAGCCGGCCACCACCGCCGCGCCGAGAAGGGCCCCGCCGCCGCCGCCGACGCTCCAGCCCGCGGCGATGCCGAGCACGAACGCAGCTGCGAGACCGGCCAGACCGGCCCTCGCCAGCCACACCGGCACGACACGGACGTGTGCGATCACGGCATCGACCTCCCCGACGGATCGTACGTCAGGCGGCGCCGACGCTTGCTCAGCAGCGGGTGCCGTAGAACAGGATGACGTCCATCCGGCCGTTGTCGGTGACGCCGGTGCTGGCCGCACCGAAGATGCACTGGTACTTCTCGCTCACCATCGCGCCGCCGTGATCGACCAACCCCACGGTGTCGTTGTGCTGGCGCCCCGAGGCGGACCGGCGGGCGACCTCGTGGGGCGACCACAGGTCGTCGTCATCGTCGTCGGCGGTGAGGTTGTGGCTGATGGTGCCGACGAGGAGGGTGCCGCCGTGCTGCTCGGCGGTCGCACCGCCCACGATGTCACCCCGCTCACCGAAGCCCTCGTGGGAGGAACTGATCCCGAGCACCGTCTGCTGCATCGCCAGCATCTGGTCGTCGGTGAACATGCGCAGGGGAGCCAGGCCCCGCGCCTGACGTTCACAGTTGGCGTAGAGCATCAGGTAGAACGCGACCTCCCAGTTCTGCTGGGGGGTGATCACCTCGCCGCCGAACGTCTCGCCGACGAACCCGGGGTTCGGCGGCGCTTCGACGGTGTGGAGGTCGACGAACTTGCACTTCGCCTCGCCCGGGTTGGTCGCATCGGCGAGGAACTGGATCGGTACGGCGATCGGGTTGACGCCGAGGTTCATGCGGTACAGGAAGGTCACCGCCTCGGCCCGGGTCACCAGCCCCTCGGGCGAGAACGTGGTCGGGCTCGTCCCGGTCGTGATCCCGCTCTGGTACAGCCAGTCGACACCGTCGGCGAAGAAGCGCTCCCGGTCGATGTCGGTGAACGGGGCGACCGGGGACCCGGTCGGCTCGCCGACGAGCCGGAACAGGAAGGCCGCCAGCTCGCCGCGGGTCAACACGCCGTGAGGGTCGTAGATGTTGCCGGGCTTGCCGGTCGTGAAGCCTTGTTCGAACAGCCAGTCGACCGCGTCGCGGTAGTAGGCGCCGGGCTCGAGATCGTCGAACGGCGCGGCGGTCGTCGACTCCGGTTCGCAGAGCATCCGGTACAGGAAGGTCGCGAACTGGCCCCGGGTGACGAGACCGTCGGGCGAGAACGTCGCCGAGGTCGTCCCGACCGTCACGTCGTTGCTGTACGCCCATCCGACCGCAGCGCTGTAGAACGTGCCTGAGCCGACATCGCCGAACGGTGTCGAGTTGATCACCGCCGTGATGCACTCGCCGGGTGTGTAGTCGTCGGCGACATCGGCCGACGCCGCCGTCGTCGCCGCCAACAGCGCAGCGGCGACCGCCACTGCGGCCATGGTGATACGCGCCTGGTTCCTCATCGCTGTTCCCACTCCCATTCTGGGCCATGCGGCCTAGAGAGGTCTCGGCACCGATCCGCGCGTGGTTGAGTGAGAATAGCAGGAATGATTCTCAGTCCTGGTACTCTCGCGCCGTGGCCGAGGACTCCCCCGTCGACGTGCAGGTCTGCATCCTCGGTGCCGGACCGCACGGCCTCGCCATGGCGCTCCACCTGCTCCGGGCCGACCCGTCGCTCCGGGATGGAATGGTCGTGCTCGACCCGGCCGGCGAATGGCTGACGACGTGGGATCGACAGTTCGCCCGACTCGAGATCGATGTGCTCCGCTCCCCCAGCGTCCACCATCCCGATCCCGACGTCGACGCCCTGGCGTCGTTCGTGAGCCACCAGAGCATGATGTCGTCCGGCCTGCCCTACGACCTTCCGCTCACCAGCTCGTTCCGGGCGTTCAACCGCCACGCGATCGAGCGGGCGGAGCTGCCGCAACCGATGGCGCTGCAGCCCCGGGGGGTGCACCTGGAGCAGGACGGTCGGCTCCGCCTCGATTGCGCATCGAGCACGATCACGACCGATCGACTCGTCATCGCCGCGAACCCTCATCGCCGTCAGATCCCCGACTGGGTGTGGCCGCTGTGCGGCCAGTCGAGCGCGCAGCTGGCCCACGCCTCCGACATCGATCTCCGAGCCCTTCCCGACCTCACCGGCGAACGGATCACCATCGTCGGCGGCGGGCTGACCGCCGCCCACCTCGCGATCGGGGCCACACACCGAGGTGCACAGGTCGACATCGCGGCTCGCCGGCCGATCGTGACACGCTCCTTCGACACCGAACCGGGCTGGCTGGGGCCGAAGAACCTGCGTGGCTACGAACGCTGCGAGGATCCCGCCGAGCGTCTCGCCATGGCCCGCTCAGCGCGAGGCGGTGGCACCATGCCACCGTGGATGCGCAGCCGACTCGACCACGAACAGATCCGTCTCCATGAAGGCGTCGAGATCACCGAAGCCCACGGTACCGACAACGGCTACCGGCTGACGTTCGCCACGGGCGAACACCGTCGTGCCGACCGGGTCTGGCTCGCGACCGGCACGACGCCCGATCTCGGGGCGCTGCGCTGCATCGATCCCGTCCGCCCCGACATCGCCACCGTCGAAGGCCTCCCGATTCCCGACGACGACTTGAGGATCGGGCTGCCACCGGTCCATGTGATGGGACGACTGGCGACGCTGAAGCTCGGCCCGGCAGCGGGCAACCTGTGGGGCGCGCGGCATGCCGCTCGGCGCATAGCCGAGGCGATCACCGGCGTCGACACGACGGCGACCCCGCACCTGCGCGACCGCTGACGATCAGCGTTCAGCCGAAGGGGCACACGCGCTGCAGCACCCTCCTGCCTGCTTCTCGGTGGAGCCCGCGGGTTGCGTGCCTTTCGGCGTGACTCGACCGCCCCGCTTGCGCTTGCTCTTGGCCATCTCCCGAATCTACCTGCGGCCGCGCCCACGATGCGGCTGGTCTCGAGCAACGGGCCCGATCGTCAGCGGCACCGACAGTCCGGCGTCCCCGGATCGCTGCGACCGTCGAGATCGATCGCGCCGGCAGAGGGCATGCGGGGGCGGCGGCTACAGCAACCACGCGACGACCCCTTCCGGTAGCCCGGCGGCCGTTCCTTCTTCGGCGTCACCCGCCCGGTTCCCTTTCGCTTCCGCTGTGCCATGGCTACCTCTATCCTGCGGCTCGACTCAGCCGGTAGGGACGCCGGAGGGCGTCCGGAATCGCGCCGAGATCGTCGATCGATCGCACGGTGAGCGCCTCGTCGACACACGCGGCGTACTCGGCCATTTCACCGCGACCCAGGCTCCACGCCCCGGCCGGCTCTGGGGAGACCCACACCGTCGATGCGCTCCGCGCCGTCACTGTCCGGACGGTGCCGAATGCCGGGTCGTTGCCATTGCACCGACCGTCGCTCAGGACGACGACGTGGGTCTCGTCCGTGACGAGGTGATGCCACCTCGACCACCACGCTCGTAGCGCACGGCCCGGATCCGACGTCGCCTGTACATCGACCGAGCCGAGCACCCCCTCGATCGCCCGCACGGGATCGTCGGTTCGCAGCGGACGATCGATGGGTTCGAAGGCGTCGACGAAACCGAAGGCCCGGAGTGAGCCGATCGACGACCGCAGTCGGTGGACGAGGTGCAGCACGAGGCGCGAGGTGCCGCGGACCGAGAGGCTGACGTCGACGAGCACGACGAGCCGAGCGGCATCGCGGCGGCGACCGATCAACCGCACGTCGGCGGGCAGCCCGCCGGTCGTGACGGCTCGGCGCATCGTCCGGCGCATGTCGATCGCACCGATGCTCGCGGGGTGACGGCGCCACGACGGGGCGCCGGCGAGCCGTCGGTTCATCGCAGTGGCGCACCGGGAGAGACCTTCGCGTTCGGCGTGCGTCAACGGCTGGGTGAGCGTGGTGACCCGCTTCGCCGCGAAGCCGAGCCCGCTCGACTCCCGCCGTTGCTCGAGTGCGGTCACCAGGGCGCCACGAGCGAGTTCGAGCGACGCATCCGGGGGCGCATCGGGGAGGGCGACCACCACGTCGAACTCGCGGCTGGCGGACGTCGCTGCTTCGTCATCGGGCGGGGCGTCGGCCAGATCGCCGTGCCCGCCGACCGGGAGACCGTCGTCGGTCGACGGCAGGGCCGGGGCAGGGGTGTTGCCGGAGACTCCCTTCTCGGCGCTCGCGCCGTCGGCCCCCTCGGACGCATCCGAGATCGCCATGGCGTCGTCGGTGTGGAGCCGCGCCGCCTCGGTCACTTCCGCATCGAGTGCCACCTCGGCGAGATGGTCGAACGGACGCTGGTCGGATTCGGCTTCGAGCGGCTCGAGCGTCTCGCCGCTGAACCACTCGGCGAAGAGTTCATCGAAGGCGTCGGGCTGATCACTGGCCCAGCTCAAAGTCATCCGTAGGGCGCGCTCGACCGCCCGCCGGTCGGTGAGATCGACGAGGGTGAGGGCGCGGGCGGCGTCGATCAGCTCGGCCGCTCCGACCTCGCCGCGGTGGCGCCGGATCAGTGCTGCGAAGCCGCAGAGACCGGAGATCATGAGTCGTCGATGATCAGGTCGGCGCGGGCCGCATCGACATCGCGGTTCCGCTTGACGATGGTGAGCAGGGTCGCGTCGACCGTCTGCTGGTCGAGTTCGTCGGCCGACAACAACAGGAGCGCCTTGGCCCAGTCGAGCCCCTCCGACACGCCGGGCGGCTGCTCGAGACCCAGTGTGCGGAGACGACCGAGCGAGTCGACGACGCTGTCTCGCAATGCGGCGGTGATGCCGGGAACGGCCGTCTCGATGATCTCGGCCTCGCGGACCGGGTCCGGGTAGTCGATGCCGATGCGCAGGCATCGCCGCCGAACGGCGTCGGCCAGCTCCCGGGTCTCGTTGGAGGTGATGAACACCCACGGCTCCGAAGTCGCCGAGACCGTGCCGAGCTCGGGGATCGTGACCTGGCGCTCGTCGAGCGTCTCGAGCAGCAGCGCGTCGAGGGCGTCGTCGGCTCGGTCGAGCTCATCGACGAGGAGAACCACCGGCTCCGGCGAGCGCAGAGCCGTCAGAAGGGGGCGTTCGAGCAGGAACTCCTCGGTGAAGAGCGGGGCGGCCGACACGTCGCCGCCCTCGCCGTTCGCGCGCGCGGCGAGCAGCTGGGTCGCGAGGAGCTGACGGCCGTAGTCCCACTCGTACACGGCCTGGGTCGCGTCCAGACCTTCGTGACACTGCAGCCGTACCAGGCGTCGCCCACTCGCCGCGGCGACCGCCCGGGCGAGCGACGTCTTGCCCACGCCCGGGGGGCCTTCGACCAGCAGCGGACGACCGATTCCGATCGCCAGATGTACCGCTGCGGCGATCTGCTGGTCGGCGATGTAGCCGACCTCGCCGAGCCGGTCGGCGACCGTGTCGGGCGATTCGCCGAGCGAGTCCGACTCGAGCGGCTTCGGCGTCACGAACGAGCGCCGACGAGCGAGTCGTTGACGATGGCGGCCATCGACTCGGGCGTCATCATCTTCGGGTTCGTCATCGTGCAGACATCGCCCATCGCATGGGTCGTGAGGTGCGAGATGTCCGCGTCGGGAACCGAGATCTCCGGGAAGCCGTTCATTCCGATCCGGCTCTTCGTGTAGTCGGGCGCCGTCGAGAAGCTCTGGGGGATGCCGACATCGTCCGCGAGGCGATTGATGCCTTCGATCGCCAGGTCGGCGGCCGCCACCTCCGAGATGCCGAAGGTGTTGTACCCCATCGCCTGGGCCATCTTCGCGAACTTGGGGTAGCAGGCCGACACGTTGTGCTCGAACACACGTGAGATGGCGATGCCGTTGCCCATCCCGTGGTGGGTGTCGTACTTGGCCGAGAAGGCGTGGGACACCGAGTGGGTGATGTCGAGGCCGGCGGAGTTGAACGCGAGACCGGCGATGTATTGGGCGTACATCATTCCTTCGCGCGCCACCGGGTCGTAACCGTTGCCGACGACCGCGGGCAGGTGCTTGAAGGTCATCTCGATCGCCTGCAGGGCGGAACCATGCGAAGAGATCGAGTCGAGGATCGACACGTACGCGCCGGCGGCGTGGGCGAGCACGTCGAAGCCGCAGTAGGCGGTGAGGTCGGCCGGCATCGGCATGAACAGCACGGGGTCGTCGATGGCCATCGACGGCGAGATCGCGTGGGCGAAGGCCGTGAACTTGTTGTTCTCGGGGCCCGACGTGGTGTCGGTGATCACGAACGCAAAGCTCGTCTCCGACCCCGTACCGGCCGTCGTCGACACGGCGATGTGCGGGGGAAGTACCGGGTTGTCGAGTTCGAGTGGGCCTTGGAAGTCGTTGATGCTGCGTCCGTCGTGGGCGGCGACGACCCGAGTGGCCTTGGTGCAGTCGTGGCTGGAGCCACCGCCGAGCGAGATGAACCCGTCGCACCCCCCGTCGACGTACGCAACGTGGGCGTCCATGACGTTGTAGTCCTTCGGGTTGGACTCGACCTGGTCGAACACCTCGACACTCACACCGGCGTTCTCGATGATGGTCTTGACCTCGTCGACGATGCCGGTACCTCGCAGACCGGTGGTCATCAGCAGCGCACGGGTGATGCCCACCTGAGCGGCGGAGACACCGATCATTTCGTGGGCACCGGGACCAAGGAGCGCTGCGGGCGTCGGATGGACGTTCTTGATCGGGAACAGGTGAAGGCGGCTGATATCCATGGCCGAGAACCGTACTTGAGAATGGGTCTCAGTCTTGATCCCGACCCACCGCGTCTTTTGTCAGAACAACTGCCAGAAGATACGGTCGCGGCTATGGAGATCACGATGCTCGGCACCGGCTCACCCATCCCCGACCCCAACCGGGCCGCGCCGACCGCCCTCGTGAAGGCCGGCGACACCCACCTCCTCCTCGACGCGGGACGGGGCGTGGTGATGCGGATGGCGGCGGCCGGTTCGATGCCGCCGATGCTCTCCGCCGTGCTGATCACCCACTTCCACAGCGACCACATCGCCGCCCTCAACGACGTCATCACCACCCACTGGGTGATGACGCAGGAGCAGGCGACGCTGCGGATCTTCGGACCACCCGGTCTCGCCGACCTGGTCGACCGCACGCTCCACATGCTCGAGTTCGACATCGGGTACCGGATCGCGCACCACGAGGAACTCACCGAGGGTCCCCAGATCGAGGTCACCGAGCTCGAGCCCGGCGACACCTTTTCGGTCAACGACGTCACCATCACCACCGCCGCCACCGAGCACCCGCCGGTGTTCCCGACGATCGGCTACCGCCTCGAACACGACGGCACCTCGGTCGCCATGGTCGGCGACACCAACCCGTGCGATGGGGTGTACGAGCTCGCCACTGGAACCGACGCCTACCTTCAATCGGTGATCCGCAAGGACCTCGTGCGTCAGATCCCGATGGAGATGATCCAGGACATCCTCGACTACCACTCCGATGTGGTTGAGGCGGCCCAGACCGCCGCCAAGGTGGGCGCGAAACGACTCCTGCTCACGCACATGGTGCCCGCTCCGCCGGTCGACCAGTACGACGAGTGGATCGCCCTGGCCCGGGAACACTTCGATGGCGAGATCGTGATGGGCGACGACCTCACCACCGTCACGATCTGATCCGACGCCCGGCGACGTGGGCGGACGTCAGGCCTCGGGACGGCGAGCGGACTTCGGCCGGAAGGCGTCGATGCGCTCCGGGTCGGTCGTGAGGTACGGACCACCGATCAGATCGACGCAGTACGGCACCGCCGCGAAGACCGCGTCGAGACACTCAGCGATCGCCTTGGGCTGGCCGGGCAGGTTGATCACGAGCGCCCCATCGCAGATCCCGGCGGTCTGCCGCGACAGGATCGCAGTGGGCACCGCCTTCAGCGACTCGGTCCGCATCAGCTCTCCGAAGCCAGGGAGCATCTTCGTGCAGGCCGCCTCGGTGGCTTCCGGGGTGACGTCACGCTCGGCCGGGCCGGTACCGCCGGTAGTGAGGACGAGACAGCAGCCGGCCGCAGCCAACGCCCGAATGGCCGACTCGATCTGGGCCTGCTCGTCGGGGATGACCTCGGCCCGGGCCACCCATGGCGAGGTGAGCACGTCGTCGAGGTAGGCGTGAATCGCCGGACCGCCACGATCTTCGTACTCACCCCGACTGGCGCGGTCGGAGACGGTCACGATGCCGATCTGTGCGATCGGCGCGGCGTCACTCGACGTCGAGGTCACAGGAGAGATCCCACTCGGGCAGCGGGTCCTTGAAGCGAGCCCACTTCTTGGGACCCTTCTCGAACTCCTTGCCGGTGACGACGGCGGCATCGAGCTTGCGCCGGATCTCTCCTTCGTCCATGTCGATGCCGATGAAGACGATCTCGGTCTGTCGGTCACCCAACAGCGGATCCCATCGCTTCTCGAGCTCGGCCCGCTCCTCCTCGGTCTCGATCCCCCACTCCTCCTCGGGGGTCGCGGCGAGCCAGGTCGCCAGCGGTTCCAGCATCACCGACAGACCGGCCTGGCTCCACATCGCCTGGATGTCGGGTCGGGTGGCGAGCCAGAAGAAGCCCTTGCTCCGCAAGACGCCGGCCCACTCCTCGTTGAGCGCCTCCGCCAGCCGCTTCGGATGGAACGGCCACCGATGTCGGTACACGAACGAGGTGATGCCGTACTCCTCGGTCTCGGGGATCGGCTCGTCGTTGAGCGCCTGCACCCACCCGGGGTTCGCCTCGCCCTCTTCCTCGTCGAAGAGCCCGGTGTCGAGCACCGTGTCGAGCGGAACGTCGCCCTTCTCCGCCACGATGAGTTGGGCCTCGGGGTTGAGCTGTCGCACCGTCGCCACGACCTGTTCGAGCCGGGCCTCGTCGACGAGATCGGGTTTGGAGATGACCAGCACGTTCGCGAACTCGATCTGATCGACCAGCAGGTCGGTGACCGATCGATCGTCCTCGTCGTCCCGACAGACCCCGAGGTCGTGGAGCTCCTCGAGCACGTCGAACCGGTCGAGGAAGGTGGCGGCGTCGACGACGCTCACCATCGTGTCGAGGCGCGCCATCGACGACAGGCTGTGGCCGTCGATGTCCTCGAAGAGGAACGTCGCAGCGACCGGCATGGGCTCGCTGATGCCGGTCGACTCGATCAGGAGATAGTCGAAGCGACCCTCGCCGGCGAGGTGGGCGACCTCCTCGAGCAGGTCCTCGCGCAGGGTGCAGCAGATGCACCCGTTGGACATCTCGACCAGCTTCTCCTCGGTGCGATCGAGGGTGGCGCCACTGGAGACGAGCGAGGCATCGATGTTGACCTCGCTCATGTCGTTGACGATCACGGCGACCCGCTTCCCCTCGCGGTTGGCGAGGACGTGATTGAGCAGGGTCGTCTTTCCCGCACCGAGAAAGCCGGAGAGAACGGTTACAGGCAGGCGTTCTTCCATGACTCGACGCTACCAGCGTGTGAGAATCGTTCCCATCACCGAGCCGGCGGGCGAAGGACGACGG
Source organism: Actinomycetota bacterium (assembly GCA_039193795.1). Classification (GTDB taxonomy): domain Bacteria; phylum Actinomycetota; class Acidimicrobiia; order Acidimicrobiales; family Aldehydirespiratoraceae; genus UBA11606. Next base: position 21,694 of record JBCCWI010000049.1, read on the forward strand.
TGTGATACCGGGCGGTCACGGTGATGCCGCCGCTTCGGGTCTCGGCGAATGTCGAGAGGTGGGCTCGAAGGCGTCGGCGCGCCTCGGATCCGTGGCCGAGCGCATCGAGGCCCTCGAGGAACTGGGTCCATCCGCCGGACCAGCGCTCGAGCTGGTCGGCGGCGTCGACGACCGAAGCGAACGCGATCGGGTGGTCACCGCGCCGGGTCGCCGCGACCGCCCAACCGCCGTCGCGAGCGAGCGCGTCGACCTGTGTGGTCCAGGTGCTCATGTCGACCATCCGGGGGACCTCCGGCAACAACGCGAGCATGGAGTCCGGCACGACGAACACGCTCTCGGGGTCCCAGCCGGCCACCGCCAGCACACCGTCAGCCCGGAGGTGAGGCTCGATCCCCCGGAGCGTGGCTGCGGCATCGGGAGCGAAGATCAGCCCGAACGACGAGGTGATCACGTCGAAGGTCTCGCCGTCGACCACCCGGTCGAGGTGGTCGAAGTCGCCGAGTTCGAGTCGCAGATCGACCCCCGCTGCGGCGGCCCGTCGCCGGGCGACCGCGATCAGCTCATCGGTGAGATCCAGACCGACGACCGACGCACCACGACGGGCGGCTTCGATCGAGACTGCGCCGGTTCCACATGCGAGATCGAGGAGGGACACGCCGTCGAGCCCTTCGGCTCGCATCGACGCGACATCGTCGAGGACCGATCGCGACGCCGGCGCGAACCAGTCCCCGGCGATCTCATAGGACCCGCGTCGCCACAGCGCGCGACGGGGATCGACCTCGGATCCGCCTCCAGCGCTCATGGCGACCATCCGACCGTGGCGGGCACGACGGGAGCGCGAGCGGCCAGCAGATCCGCCGCCGCCCGCGCGCCGCCGAGATTGCCCGCGGCGGGTCCGAGCTGCAACGCAGCCAAACCGCCGATCACATGAAGACCGGGACACCACGCGAGCGCCTCGTCCAGCACCGGCCACCCATCGACATGGGGCTCGCCGTCGTGGGCGATCGCCGCCAGCGCCGGCGCGGCCCGCAGATCCGGCCGCGCCCCGGTCGCCACCCAGACCCGATCGACCGGACACTCGACACCAGCGAACCCGACCACTGCGCCTCGCTCGTCGGTCCACGCCGAGAGCGGGCCCGCATCACACACCCGAGAGACCTGCAGCCGTCGAAGGGCCCGCTCGAGGTCCGCCGTCATGGAACCGCGCTGCGCGTCCTCGACGATCCGACGCCGTTCGGCCGGATCTGCGGTTGCGTGGAACGGGTCGAGATGGTCGGCCATCAGCCACCCGGCATCGACGTCGAGATCCGCGATGCGCAGCGCGTTCCGGGAGATGAGCGTCACCGACGTGCCGCGCCGGGCCGCCTCCATCGCCAATTGCCCTGCGGTCTGGCCACCCCCGAGGACGGCGATGCGCTCGCCGGGGAGCACGTCGGCGAGTTGAACGGTTCCGCTGTGCTCGATCGCACCACCGACGTCGACCCCGGAAGGCGACCGCAGCACCCGCGGGTTCGCGGCCCACACCACCTGCCGCGCGTGAATCAGCGTGTCGTCGTCGAGCCGAGCCTCCCAGCCCGACCTGCCCGAAACAGCCGGGAGACGCCGAAGCCCCCGGACACGTCCGGCTCTCACCCGATCCCGCAGGCCGGTGCGGCGAAGCAGGTCGTCGCAGAAGCGACGGAAGCCCTCGGTCGTCGGCCGTTGCAAGGGCCCGACCACGCCGTCCCGTCGACGGCCAGCACACGTCGCCTCGAACGATCGGCCCCGCGAATGAGCATGAATGTAGGCCATGTCGTCGGGGTCGGGGTGGTGGACTCCCGGGCTGCGGAGCACCCCGATCCGCTGCTGCTCGAAGCCGTCGTGCCACGCCTGCATCCATCGACCCGCCGGGTCGACCACCGTGACGTCGTTCACGACCGGCGGACGGTCACAGCACCAACGTGCGAGCACGGTCAGCGCATGCGGGCCGGCGCCGACCACGAGCGTGTCGGTCGCCACTGTCGTCGACGGCTCTACGCTCACCTGATGGCCCACTCGAACGTGACCCCGGCGTTCCTGGACGACCTCATCGTCCGCTGCCGCGCCGCCCTCGAGGCGGAAGAACGAGAGGGGCGCGTGGCCGCAGCGGCGATTCTCCTCGACCTCCAGGCCGTCCGCGACCACCTCGTTGCGATCGAGCATCGCGACCTCGGTGAGTGGATCCGCGATCTTCCCGCCGAACAGCTCGGCGACTTCCTCGCCGACATGGAGGTCACCGCTCGCCAGGCCGACTCGGATTCCGACATCGGTTCGTTCATCTCCGCCCTCGCCGACTGGCAGACGACCGCCGACGCCAGCCGAAACGGGTGGCAGCAGGAGTGAGCGGCCCGGGCATCGTTCGACCGTACCAGAAATGAGAACGAGTCTCAGAACGGCGCAGAACCGGAATTTCTCCGACGATCGTGTAATCGATCCAGCCCCTCATCCGTCAGCTTCTCCAGACACCCCAGAGGAGACGCGACGATGAGCGATTGCACCTGCCCCACCCCCTGCGCCTGCGAGGCCACGCCCGGCGGCTGCTGCTGCGGCGAGAGCTGCACCTGCGGCGGTACCTGCAGCTGCCAGGCCTCTTGCGGCTGCCCGTCGACCAGCCGGGCGTAACCTGGGAGACATGACACCGGCGCGCCACACCGGCAACGCACACGACCTCGTCGCCGACACGCTTCGCGAGAAGCAGTCGGACTTCGAGGCGTTCGTGCGCGCCCGGGTCGCGCCGCAAGACGTCGACGACCTGCTCCAGGTTGCGGCCTTGCGGGCGATCGAGCGAGCCGACACGATCGACGACCCGGAGCGAGTCGCTGCGTGGCTCTACCGGCTGCATCGCAACCTGATCATCGACACCTACCGTGCGCAGGCGAGCGAGCGGAAATACGTCGACAGCGACGGCGAGGTCCCCGAACCGGTCAGCGTCGGTGTCGAGGATCCGTGCACCTGCAGTGTCATCCAGGCGAAGCGTCTGCCCGAGTCGTACGCCGCCATCCTGTCGCTGGTCGACACCGGCGGACTGCAGCTCAGCGATGCGGCCGATCGACTGGAGATCTCTCGCAACAACGCCGCCGTCCGCCTGCACCGGGCCCGCAAGGCGCTGCGGGCCGCCATGCTCGAGCACTGCGGGGTCGCCGATCCGCGCGACTGCGCGAACTGCCGCTGCGTGGACGACATCTGCTGCGCCGCCTGATTCACGCGATCGGCTTCGTGCGCGAGAGTGGGCGCTGGAGGCGAACCACATGGCCGATGCGACCCTTGCGGACTACTACGACCTGGGGGCCTTCACCCGCCCGGTCACCACGACGAACGACGATGCGCAGGCGTGGTTCGACCTCGGGCTGAACTGGCTGTACGGCTTCAACCACGGCGAGGCGATCGCCTGCTTCGCGCGGGCCGTCGCCGCCGACCCGACGTGTGCGATGGCGCACTGGGGGATCGCGATCGCGGCCGGCCCCAACTACAACCTGTCGTGGGACCAGATGGACGGCACGAGCCTCGCCGGCGCGCTCGCGACCGCCCACGCTGCAGCCGAGACCGCCCAGGCCAACGCGGCCGGCGTCACCGAACCCGAGGCGGCGCTGATCAGCGCACTGCCCGCCCGCTATCCCCAATCCACGCCGATCGATCCGGACGCTCAGATGGCGTGGAACCACGCCTTCACCGATGCGATGCGAGACGTGGCGAAGCGTCACCCCGACGACCTCGAGATCCAGGCGACGTTCGTCGACGCGATCCTCAACGAGACACCGTGGAAGATGTGGGACGTCGCGACCGGCGAACCGGGACCCGGCGCCAAGACCGTCGAGGCCCAAGGCACGCTCGAACGCCTCTTCGCCGACCATCCCGACGCCTGGGATCACCCCGGCCTCCTCCACCAGTACGTCCACCTGATGGAGATGTCGCCGACGCCGGAGATCGCGCTCCGCCACGGAGACCGGCTGCGCGAACTGGCGCCCGACTGCGGGCACCTGATCCACATGCCCACCCACCTCGACGTGCTCTGTGGCCACTACCACGACGTCGTGCACTGGAACACCAAGGCGGCCGAGGCCGACGCCCGGTGGTTCGACCGCGAGGGCCTGTTCTCGGTCTGGACGCTCTACGCGATCCACAACCTGCACTTCGTCGTCTACGGCGCGATGTTCGGCGGCCAGTACCGAGCCGCCGCCGACGCGGCCGCCGCGCTCAAGGAGCGCATCCCCGAGGCGTTCCTGCGGATCGAGTCGCCGCCGTTCGCCGACGCCGCCGAGGTCTTCCATGCGATGGAGGTCCACGTGAAGGTCCGGTTCGGCCGCTGGCAGGAGCTGATCGACCACCCCCTGCCCGCCGACCCCGACCTCTGGTTCGCCACGACCGCGATCACCCTCTACGGCAAGACCCTCGCCCACTCGGCGCTGGGCCAGATCGACGAGGCCGAGGCCGCCCGGGAGCGGTTCGTCGCCGCCGCCGACCGCGTGCCGGACTCGCGCCGGATGCACAACAACACGGTCGTCGACCTGCTCGAGGTCGCCCGGGCGATGGTCGACGGCGAAGTCGACTACCGACGAGGTGCCCACGACGCCGCGTTCGCCCACCTCCGTCGGGCGGTCGAGTTGGAGGACGCGCTCGACTACGACGAACCGTGGGGATGGATGCAGCCGACCCGACACGCGCTCGGTGCCCTCCTGCTCGAACAGGGCCGTATCGACGAAGCCGAAGCGGTCTACCGAGCCGACCTCGGCCTCGACCTCACCCTCAGCCGCGCGACCCAGCACCCCGACAACCTCTGGAGCCTCTTCGGACTCCACGAGTGTCTCGTCGCCCGCGGCGCCGAGGCCGAGGCCGGCGCGATCCGTCGCCGGCTCGACCTGGCGAGCGCTCGCGCCGACGTCCCGATCGCGGCCAGCTGCTTTTGCCATCAGGCGGCCTTGGCGACCGTCGCCGACGCGAACTGTTGCCACGACGACTGAGTCGAGGACGACTCGATCGACCGATCAATGAGAACGATTCTTGGCGCCGATAGGGTCACAGGGCGCTGCTCCCCCACCACCAGGAGACCAGATGTCCGAATCCGCACTCATCTCAGAACTGCACGATGTCATGGTCGTCGGCGCCGGTGCCGCCGGTGTCGGCGTCGCGGTGACACTGCAACACGCGGGCATCGACGACTTCTACGTCCTCGACCGCGACACCGTCGGCGCATCCTTCGCCCGATGGCCGGCCGAGACCCGGTTCATCACGCCGTCGTTCCCGACCAACTCGATCGGCATGCTCGACCTCAACTCGGTGTCGCTCGGAACCTCCCCCGCGGTCACCCTCAAGGCCGAGCACCCGACGGGCGCGGAGTTCGCCGGCTACCTCACCCTGCTCGCCAAGTACTTCGAGCTCCCGATCTGCGCCAACACCGACGTGTTGAGCATCGCCAAGGTCGACGACGAATTCCACATCGAGGTGGCGGAGGGGACGATCCGGACCAAGCACGTGATCTGGGCCGCCGGCGAGTTCCAGTACCCGAACATGAACGCCTTCCCGGGCGCCGAACACTGCATCCACACCGCCCTCGTCGAGCGCTACGACGAACTCGACGGCGACGACTTCGTCATCATCGGCGGCTACGAGAGCGGGATCGACGCGGCCTACCACCTCGCCAAGCGGGGCAAGCGGGTGCAGCTCTTCGACAGCGGCTGCCCGTGGCAGAGCCAGACCTCCGACCCCAGCGTCGCCCTGTCGACGTTCTCGCTGGAGCGGATGAACGACCCCGACTTCGTCGAACGGGTCGACCTCCAGCCCTACACCAAGATCGCCGCCGTTCGCCGAACCGACGACGGCTACACGGTCGGCTCGATGGAGGGTGTGCAGTTCGACACCCCGGTCCAACCGCTGTTCGCCGGTGGCTTCGACGGCAGCCAGCAGATGGTCGCCCACCTGTTCGACCGGCGCGAAGACGGGTTCCCGCTGCTGAGCGAAGACGACGAGTCGACCATCACGCCCGGCCTCTTCCTCTGCGGACCGGCCGTTCGCCACGGCAACCAGTCGTTCTGTTTCATCTACAAGTACCGGCAACGCTTCGCCGTCGTGGCGAAGGCGATCGCCACCTCGCTCGGCCTCGACGCCGAAGATCTGGAGGTCTACCGCATGTGGGGCATGTACCTGGACGACCTCAGCTGCTGCGGTGAGGAGTGCGTGTGCTGACCGACGAGGCCGCGGCATCCACGTCCCGCCCGAGCCTGGTCGCCCGGGCACTGCGGATCGAGTGGCTCGGCCAGACCGTGGCCAGCCTGTGCTGGATCGCCAGCGTGTTCGTCTACGGGCTCAGCTCGGCCGGCGACTGGCTGCAACTCGGTGCTGCGACCGCGTGGCTGACGGCCAACGTCGCATCCCTCGTCAGCGGCGACGGGTGACCAGGGGTTGACGAAGTACCCTCGGCGCAGCAGCGACCAGAGAGGCGAACGATGACGATCACCGAGCACGACCTCGAACTCGCACGACGAGCGTGGGGCGACGGCCTGGTGGCCATCGCCAAGGCCTACGAGGCCGACGGCATCGACGGGGCCCGTTCGGTCGCGAGCGATGTGCTCGACGCCGCCTACGGCTACGGGCTCGGCCCCGTCCTGTTCAAGCCGACCATGGCCAGCGGTGAGCAGACCTTCCGCCCGACCAAGGCCGGCGCCCTGTCGTACTTCGTGGCCCACGACCCGGACTACCCGCTCGACGGAGGTTTCGCCCTCAAGGGGTGGCGCGAGGTGCGGTCCGAGACGGCGGCGACCTTCATCGAAGGCGACGTGGCCATGTGGATGGGCTGGGTGATCATGACCGATCGCGACGGCCAGGTGACCACCGTCGACAAGAGCTTTGGCTACACCCGCGATTCCGAGGGCGTGCTGCGAATCGTGCAGCACCACTCTTCGTTGCCGTTCCAGCCGTAGCCGGCAGACCGTCGGCCGCCGATCAGGGTCGGAGACGCGTCGATACAACTTCGATACAATTGGCGGTTGGTCAGGGCCTTCCTCCGGCCCGTCGCAGCACCCGAATCGAGGCCGAAGCCATGAGTCTGTACGACGACTACCTGCACGAGATCGAGGGCCGCAAGGCCCACGACCTGCACCCCAAGCCGGTCGACGGCGCCGACCTGCTCGCGGAGATCGTCGCCCACATGGAGGATGCCGACAGTCCCCACCGGGCCGACTGCCTCGACTTCTTCGTGTTCAACGTCCTGCCGGGCACGACGAGCGCCGCCGGCCTGAAGGCGCAGGTCCTCAAGGACGTCATCACCGGTGCCCGCACGATCGAGGGCATCGCCGAGGCGTCCGCGTTCGAGCAGCTGTCGCACATGAAGGGCGGTCCGTCGATCGAGGTGCTGCTCGATCTCCTGCTCGGTGATGACGAGTCGACCTCCCGTCAGGCCGCAGACGTGCTCAAGACCCAGGTCTTCCTCTACGAAGCCGACATGGCCCGCCTCGCCGAGGCCCACCAGGCCGGCAACGCCCTGGTCACCGAAGTGCTGCAGAGCTACGCCAATGCCGAGTTCTTCACCGAGCTGCCCGACATCGACGAAGAGATCGAGGTCGTCACGTTCGTCGCCGGCGTCGGCGACATCTCGACCGACCTCCTCTCCCCCGGTGCCGATGCGCACTCCCGATCCGACCGCGAACTGCACGGCCAGAGCATGTTCGAACATGACAAGGAGCAGCAGCAGGCACTGCTCGAGCTCCAGGCCGCTCACCCCGACAAGCGGGTGCTGCTCGTCGCCGAAAAGGGCACGATGGGCGTGGGCTCGTCGCGCATGTCCGGCGTCAACAACGTCGCCCTGTGGATCGGCAAGCAGGCCAGCGAGTACGTGCCGTTCATCAACTACGCCCCGATCGTCGGCGGCACCAACGGCATCTCCCCGATCTTCCTCACCACCGTCGGCGTCACCGGCGGTATCGGGCTCGACCTGAAGAACTGGGTCACCCAGTTCGACGCCGACGGCGAATTGATCGTCGACGACGAGGGCGAGGCCGTCCTCGAGCAGACCTACTCGATCGACACCGGCACGGTGTTCACGATCAACACTCGGACCAAGACGCTGCACACGGCCGACGGCACCGAGGTCATGGACGTCTCGTCCGCCTTCACCCCACAAAAGGTCGAGTTCATGAAGGCGGGTGGCTCCTACGCCATCGTCTTCGGCAAGAAGCTGCAGACCTTCGCCGCCAACACCCTGGGCATCACCGCACCGCCCGTGTTCGCACCGTCGGCGGAGGTCACCCACGAGGGCCAGGGCCTCACCGCCGTCGAGAAGATCTTCAACCGCAACGCGGTCGGCACCTCCGGTGCCACGCTCCACGCCGGCTCGTACACCCGAGTCGAGGTCAACATCGTCGGTTCGCAGGACACGACCGGCCTCATGACGTCCCAGGAGCTCGAGATGATGGCCTCGACCGTCATCTCGCCGATCGTCGACGCCGGCTACCAGTCGGGCTGCCACACCGCGTCGGTGTGGGACACCAAGGCCCAGGAGAACATCCCGCGCCTCATGAAGTTCATGAACGACTTCGGCCTGATCACGGCTCGCGACCCGCAGCACGAGTACGCCCCGATGACCGACGTGATCCACAAGGTCCTCAACGACATCACCGTCGACGACTGGGCGATCATCATCGGCGGCGACTCCCACACCCGCATGTCGAAGGGTGTCGCGTTCGGTGCCGACTCCGGCACCGTCGCCCTGGCCCTCGCCACCGGCGAGGCCTCGATGCCGATCCCCGAGTCGGTCAAGGTCACCTTCACCGGCGACATGCCGGCCCACATGGACTTCCGCGACGTCGTGCACGCCACCCAGGCCCAGATGCTCGAGGAGTTCGACGGCGAGAACGTCTTCCAGGGTCGCGTGATCGAGGTCCACATCGGCACCCTCGCCTCCGATCAGGCGTTCACGTTCACCGACTGGACCGCCGAGATGAAGGCCAAGGCCTCGATCTGCATCTCCGACGGCCCGACCCTGATCGAATCGCTCGAGATCGCCCGCGACCGCATCCAGATCATGCTCGACAAGGGCATGGACAACGAGAACGCCGTGCTCCAGGGCCTCGTCGACCGGGCCAATGCCCGCATCGCCGAGATCGAGAGCGGCGAACGTCCGCCGCTCGCCCCCGACGCGAACGCGCAGTACTACGCCGAATTCACTGTCGATCTCGACGTCATCGACGAGCCGATGATCGCCGACCCGGACGTGCTCAACGACGACCCGTCCAAGCGCTACACCCACGACACCATCCGCGAGCTGTCGCACTACGGCGGCACGAAGACGGTCGACCTCGGCTTCGTCGGCTCGTGCATGGTGCACAAGGGCGACCTCAAGATCGTCGCGCAGATGCTTCGGAACCTCGAGCTCGAGCACGGCACGGTGCAGTTCAAGGCCCCGCTCGTCGTGGCCGCTCCGAC
>JBCCWI010000050.1:0-30419 GCA_039193795.1 Actinomycetota bacterium
AGGGAAAGTCGCTCGAGGTGCAGTTGCGCACCAAGGAGATGCACGCCCGGGCCGAGTACGGGGTCGCCGCCCACTGGGACTACAAGGAGGACGAGCCCGGCGGCAGCGGTGATCTGGCGTGGCTCAACCGCATCGTCGAGTGGCAACAGGAGACCGAGGACCCGTCGGAGTTCATGTCGAATCTGAAGTTCGACCTGGATCAGGACGAGGTGTTCGTGTTCACGCCGAAGGGCAAGGTCATCGAGCTTCCGGTCGGCGCCACGCCGGTCGACTTCGCCTACACGATTCACACCGACGTCGGCCACGGCTGCATCGGTGCCAAGGTCAACGATCGGCTCGTCCCGCTCGACACCCGGCTCGAGTCCGGCGACAAGGTCGAGGTCTTCACCTCCAAGGTCGAAGGTGCCGGCCCGAGCCGCGACTGGCTCAAGTTCGTCGCCAGCCGTCGCGCCGCCAACAAGATCAAGCAGTGGTACACGCGGGAGCGGCGAGAGGACGCGATCGAGGAGGGCCGCGAGGACCTCATCCAGGCCCTGCGCCGAGAGGGCCTCCCGGCCCGCCGCATCCTCAAGGAGCCCGTCTTCGCCGAGGTGATGGAGTCGATGAACTATGTCGACGAGGACGCGCTCTACGCCGCGATCGGCGAGGGCCACGTCACCGCCGGCACCGTCGCCGAGCGCATCGGTCGCGAGCTGCGCGGCGAGGAGGAGACGCCCACCGAGGCCGAGCCCAGCCGCCTGCCGTCGACCGTCACCCGCCGGACCGGCGGCAAGCGGCGTCCGACCCAGTCGGCCGGCGTGCACGTCGAGGGCCTCGACGACATCATGATCCGGCTGTCGCGGTGCTGCTCGCCGGTGCCGCCCGACGAGATCTTGGGGTTCGTCACCCGCGGTCGTGGCGTGTCGGTGCACCGCAGCGACTGTCTCAACGCCACCGAGCTGTCCGCCGGGCAACCCGACCGGCTGATCGAGGTCGAGTGGGATGCCGAACACACCGGTCGCTTCCCGACCACCATCGAGATCCGCGCCCTCGATCGCAACTCGTTGCTGGTCGACGTCGCCAAGGTGCTGGCCGACCACGGCCTCAACGTCACCGGCGTGTCGACCGAGACCGGCGACGACGCCGTCGCCAAGATGCAGTTCGAGTTCGAACTCGCCGACGTCAGCCAGCTCGACTCGGTGCTGTCGTCGCTCTACGGCGTCGAGTCGGTCTACGACGCCTACCGGATCCTGCCGGGCGCGGCCCGCACCTAGCCGGCGTCGGCCGCCGACGCAGCCCGGCAACCTCGAATGCCCGCAAGGTGGGGGAGGCGCGCCGGTAGCCTCGGGGGCTGTGGCCGAGCCGACCTTCAGAGCGCCCAAGGGCACTCGCGACATCCTGCCGCCCGAGTCTCGTCGCCGTCGCGCCCTGATCGACGCGTTCGCCCACCAGGCCGAGCTCGCCGGGTTCGGCGAGATCATGTCGCCGATCTTCGAGGATCTCGGTGTCTTCAAACGCCTCGGTGAGTCGACCGACGTCGTCACCAAGGAGATGTTCGACTTCTTCGACAAGGGCGACCCGCCCCAGCACCTGGCGTTGCGCCCGGAGCTGACCGCGTCGGTGTGTCGGGCCTACGCCGAGCACCGCCCGACCCCGCCGTGGAAGGTCTGGTACGAAGGGCCGCAGTTCCGCTACGAACAGCCCCAGGCCGGCCGCTACCGCCAGTTCTCCCAGGTCGGGGTCGAGACCCTCGGCACCGACGACCCCCAGGCCGATGTCGACGTGATCGCCCTCGGCTGGCGCTTCTACGAATCGCTCGGCCTCCGCCAGGTGACCCTGCTGCTCAACAGCCTCGGCGACCCGACCTGTCGGCCCGCCTACTTGGACGCCCTGCGGGGCTACCTGACCGACAACGCCGCCGCGCTGTCCCAGCAGAGCCAGGTCACCCTCGAGCGCAACCCGCTGCGGGTGCTCGACTCCAAGCGCGACGATGACGCCGAGATCATCGCTGCCGCACCGCTGATGGTCGACTTCCTCACCGACGAGACCCGTGAGCACTTCGAGACGGTGCGGTCGGGCCTCGATCGGCTCGGCATCCCGTACGAGTTGTCGCCGCGCCTCGTCCGAGGGCTCGACTACTACACCCGCACGACCTTCGAGTTCGCCGCCGACGCCCTCGCCACCGCCCAGAACGCGGTCGGCGGCGGTGGGCGCTACGACGGCCTCGTCGAGGATCTCGGCGGCCCGGCCACGCCCGGCATCGGGTTCGCGCTCGGTGTCGATCGCATCCTCCTGGCCTGCGACGCCGAGGAGGTCTTCTGGGCCGACGGGCTGCCGTCGAGCGTGAAGGTGTTCGTCGTCGACGTCACCGGCGGGAGCCACGCCCTCGAGGTCTGCAACCGACTCCGCCAGGTCGGCATCGGCGCCGATCGTTCCTACGGCGGGCGCTCGATGAAGGCCCAGATGAAGGTCGCCGACCGCTCCGGCGCCCCGTTCGCCGCCATCATCGGCGAGGACGAGGTCGCCAACGGCGAGGTCACCCTCCGCGATCTGCGCGGCGACGCCGGCCAGGAGCGCGTCGCCCTCGACCAACTCCACGCCGTCGTGCGCGAACGACTCCGAAACCCCTCCGACAGCTGAAAGCAAGTAGCGAATCACCATGCAGGATCACACCACCTCGATGCGCACCGACATGTGTGGCGAACTCACCGCCGCCGACGCCGGTCGCACTGTCTCCGTGTGCGGCTGGGTCGACCGCCGTCGTGAGCACGGCGAGCACCTCGCCTTCATCGATCTGCGCGACCGCACCGGCGTCGTGCAGTGCGTGGTGAATTCGAGCCACGACCTGCGCAGCGAGTACGTCGCCAAGATGACCGGCGAGGTCCGCTTGCGTCCTGACGACACCGCCAACCCCGACCTCGCGACCGGCGAGGTCGAGATCGAGGTCACCGAGATCGAGATCCTGGCCGAGGCCGAGCCGCCGCCGTTCCCGCTCGACGAGCGCACCGACGTCGACGAGACGATCCGGCTCCGCCACCGCTATGTCGATCTGCGCAAGCAGCGCATGCAGAAGAACCTGCGCACCCGGGCCGCGGTCAACTCCGCGGTGCGGCGGGGCATGGAGGAGCAGGGCTTCGTCGAGGTCGAGACGCCGATGCTGATCGCCTCGACGCCCGAGGGTGCCCGCGACTTCGTCGTGCCGTCGCGCAAGGAGCCCGGGTCGTTCTACGCCCTGCCGCAGAGCCCCCAGCTGTTCAAGCAGCTGTGCATGGTCGGCGGCGTCGACCGCTACTACCAGATCGCCCGCTGCCTGCGCGACGAGGATCTGCGCGCCGATCGCCAGTTCGAGTTCATGCAGCTCGATGCGGAGATGAGCTTCGTCAGCCAGGAGGACGTCTTCACCGCGATCAGCCATGCGGTGGCCAACGCAGCGGAGGCGGTCACCGGCGAACGCCCCACCGAGTTCCCCCGCATGACCTGGCTCGAGGCCCAGGAGCGGTTCGGCTCCGACAAGCCCGACACCCGCTTCGGCATGGAACTCGTCGAGCTCACGCCGATCTTCGAGGGCACCGAGGCCCGGGTCTTCCAGGCACCCTGTGTGAAGGGCATCCGCATGGAGGGTGGGGTCGAGGCGCTCAGCCGCAACCAGATCGACGCCCTGGTCGAGACGTGCCAACGCTGGGGCGCCAAAGGCCTCGCCTGGATGAAGGTCATCGACGGGGAGGCCGGCCCAGCGCTCGACGCCGGCGTGGCCAAGTTCCTGTCGGCCGACGAGTCGTCGCAGGTCATCGCCGCGCTCGAAGCCCAGCCCGGCGACATGGTGTTCCTCGTCGCCGACGAGCGTCGCCTCGTGCGCCACGTGCTCGGCCTGCTGCGGCTCGAGCTCGGCAAGCCGCCGGTCAACGAGGGCGGCCTGAACTTCCTCTGGATCGTCGACTTCCCGCTGTTCGAAGCACTCGGCGACGACGGCTCGCCCATCCCGGCGCACCACCCGTTCACGATGCCCCACGAAGAGGACTGGGGTCTGCTCGACGGCAGCGGCGAGGAGCTGCTCGAGGTGCGGTCCCAGGCCTACGACCTCGTGCTCAACGGCTGGGAGCTCGGCTCCGGATCGATCCGGATCAACCGCTCCGACGTCCAGAACCGCATCTTCGAGTTGCTCGGGATCGGCGAGGAGGAGCGCGAGGCCAAGTTCGGATTCTTCATCGACGCCTTCCGGTACGGCGCGCCGCCCCACGGCGGCTTCGCGTTCGGTCTCGACCGGCTCACCGCACTGCTCGCCGGCGAGACGAACATCCGCGAGGTGATCGCCTTCCCCAAGACCCAGTCGGGCGCCGACCCGCTGACGAACGCGCCGTCGCCCATCGACGGCGGCCACCTCGAGGAGCTCGGCATCCGGGTGCTGCCGCCCGCGACCTGACCGATCGAGGGCCGGTCGGTCCGGTCAGCTCAGCCGGAACTCGGTGACGGTGCTTCCGGGCGCCACCCGGCCGAAGAGGGGACCGGGCGTACCCGCCGCCTCGTCGGGAAGGATCCGGACCTCGATCCGGGCCTCGGGCTTGACCGCCGCGATGCTGCGCTCGTCCATCGGGATCAGATCGAAGCCGAGCCGCTCGAGCTCGTCGGCGAGTGCCGTGCCGACCGCGTCGGCGGGCGTGGTCGTGGTGGCGAACAGCATGTGGCGCGGATCGGGGCGTTCATCGGGAACCGGGACCAAGTCGCCGGGCATGTGGATCCCCTCCAGCGCCTCGGCCAGGGTCTTCGCCCGCGCGGCGGCGGGCAGCAGGCCGTCGGGGTTCGACGGCGTCGCCGGTCGGGCCGCGGGGATGTCGTGCTCGGGGGCGCCGTCGCCGGTCGCAGGTGTCGATGCCATCACCTGGTGGGCGGGAACCGTGCTCGCCTTCTCCGGAGCGAAGGCGGCGAGTTGCGCCTCGAACGCCGCATGTCGTTCCGCGGTCGCACGACGCTCGGACTCGCTGACCTCTTCGCCGCGACCGCCCGCGCCCGACCGGAACGATCCGGTCGTGACGAGCCGGTGGATCAGGATCAGTGCGCCGACGGCGAACCAGATCCAGAAGACGACGACGAGGAATCCGGGCAACACACTCTTCCCATCGGCATCCTGACGCCCAGCCTGAGGACTCCGTACGACGGTAGGGTCCCGGCGATGACCGGTGACCTGTTCAGCGCAGCGGCCGAGGAGCGCCTGGCCGGGCGGTCACCGCTCGCGGCGCGACTCCGGCCGACGACCCTCGACGACGTGGTCGGGCAGCGTCACCTGCTGGCGCCCGGCAAGCCGCTGCGATCGCTGATCGAAGCCGACCGGCTGTCGTCGGTGATCTTCTGGGGGCCGCCCGGCACGGGCAAGACCAGCCTCTCGCGGTTGATCGCCTCGACGACCGACAAGGTCTTCGTCGAGCTGTCGGCCGTCACCGCGTCGGTCAAGGACGTCCGCGAAGAGATCGCAGCGGCCCGCCACCGGCTGGGCGAGCGGGGGACCGGCACGATCCTGTTCCTCGACGAGGTCCACCGGTTCAACAAGGCGCAGCAGGACACCTTGCTGCCCGCCGTCGAGGAGGGCCTGATCGTCCTGATCGGGGCGACGACGGAGAACCCGCACTTCGAGGTGAACCCACCGCTGATGTCGCGCTCGACGCTCTTTCGGCTCGAACCGCTGACCGACGACGACGTCACCGAGTTGGTCGGTCGGGGTCTCGAGGTCGAGGGCGCCATCGCCGACACCGACGCGATCGAACACCTCGCCCAGCGGGCGGGCGGTGACGGTCGCCATGCCCTCACCAGCACCGAGGTCGCGGTCGCGCTCGCCGTCGGTCGGGGCCGACCCATCCACGTGACGCTCGCCGATGCCGAAGGGGCCGTCGACGCCAAGGCGGTGCGGTACGGCCGCGACGGTCACTACGACGTGATCAGCGCGTTCATCAAGAGCATCCGAGGCTCCGACGCGAACGCCGCGGTCTACTGGCTGGCGCGGATGCTGGAGGCGGGGGAGGACCCGCGCTTCATCGCCCGGCGACTCGTGATCCACGCCTCCGAGGACATCGGCCTGGCCGATCCGCAGGCGTTGCTGATCGCCACCGCCGCGGCCCAGGCGGTGGAGTTCGTCGGGTTGCCCGAGGCCCAGCTCAACCTCGCGCACGCCACGATCCATCTCGCCACCTCGCCCAAGTCGAACCGCGTCACCCGCGCCATCTTCGACGCCCGCGCCGCCGCCCGCGAGGCCGGCACCGGCGAGGTGCCGCCGCATCTGCGCGATGCGCACTACTCGGGAGCCGAGTCGCTGGGGCACGGCGTCGGCTACCGCTACCCCCACGATGACCCCAGCGGCTGGGTGTCGCAGCAGTACCTGCCCGACGAACTGGCGGGCCGGGTGTTCTACGAGCCCTCCGCCCACGGTCGCGAGGGTCGCCTGCGTCAGTGGTGGCCCGGTCATACGCTGCCCCAGCCCGACGACGACGTGTGATTGACTGGGCCCATGAGCGCCGCTGACCTCGCCGCCGTCGTCGTCACCGTCGTGTGTCTCGCCGTGGTCGTGGTGTTGGTGCTCGCCGTCCAGGCGCTGGTCCGCACGCTGCGCGAATTGCGGTTGACCGTCGACGAGTTGCGCAGCAACACGCTCCCGATGGTCGACGACCTCCACCAGACGGTCGCGAAGGCGGGTGACGAACTCGACCGGGTCGACGGGGTGATCGATCGCGCCGAGCGGATCACGGCGACCGCCGACGTCGCATCCCGGCTCGCCTACCGAGCCTTCGCTCCCGGGTTGATCAAGACCATGTCCGCGGTGGCCGGTGTCGGCCGCGCCGGCCGTGCGCTGGCCCGGCCACGGCGCCGCAGCATCGAGGTGCGGGGAAGCGAGCGGCGGGTCCGCGGTGCCCGACGAAAGGAGCTGCGATGAAGCGAACGTTCTGGACCGGCGTGGGGTACACGCTCGGGATCGGCACCGGCTGGTACGTGCAGCGCCGGGTGAAGCACACCGTCGACCGCTACGCCCCCGAACAGGTGCGGGCCGATGTCGCTGACAAGAGCCGCCAGGCCGTGTCGCGAGCCCGCGACACCGTCCACGATCTGCGCAGCGCGGCGAACGAGGGAATCGCCGCCATGCGGGCCGAGAAGGCCGACCTCTTGGCCGAGTTCGCAAACGACGAGGTCCTCCACACCGGCCCGGCCCGCGCCGTGCAGCCGCGCGGTCGCGCCAACCGCGGCTACCGCCCACGCCACGGTTCCGCACCGGACTGAATCCGGTCCCAGGTGGGGGTGCCCAATCCGGTTCTCCGGATCGGTGGCGCCGGTAGACTGACCGCCTGATGAGTACCGAGTCGCGGCCCACCACCTCCAACGAAGTTCGCAAGGCGTTCACCGACTTCTTCGTCGAGCGCGCCCACAGCGACCAGGCCTCCGCATCGCTCATCCCCCACGACCCGACCCTGCTGTTCACGGTCGCGGGCATGGTGCCGTTCAAGACCTATTTCACCGGTGAGGAGTCGCCCCCGTTCCCGCGGGCGGTCACCATCCAGAAGTGTGTGCGGGCCGGCGGCAAGCACAACGACCTCGACGAGATCGGGCGCACGAAGCGGCACCTGACCTTCTTCGAGATGATGGGCAACTTCAGCTTCGGCGACTACTTCAAGTCCGACGCCTGCCGGTGGGCCTGGGAGTTCGTGACCGAGGTGTTGCAGCTCGACAAGGACCGGCTGTGGGTCACCGTGCACCTCAGCGACGACGAGGCTGCGGAGATCTGGGAGAACGAGGTCGGCGTCCCCGCTGATCGCATCCAGCGGCTCGACGAGGACAACTACTGGAAGATGGGCGACGTCGGCCCGTGCGGCCCGTGCTCGGAGATCTTCTGGGACAAGGGCCCCGAGTTCGGTGCGGACGGCGGACCCGAACACGGCGACGAGGATCGCTTCATCGAGATCTGGAACCTCGTGTTCATGCAGTTCGACCAGCAGGCCGACGGCTCGAAGACGCCGCTGCCCAAGCCGTCGATCGACACCGGTATGGGCCTGGAGCGCACGGTCTCGGTCCTGCTCGGCGTCGACTCGGTGTGGGACACCGACGAGCTGTCGAAGCTGCAGGCGGCCGCCGCCGAACTCACCGGTGTCGATCCCGCCACCGCCGACGTCGAGCAGCTCGTGTCGCTGCGCATCCTCGCCGACCACGCCCGCTCCACCTCGATGCTCGTGAGCGACGGCGTGTTCCCGTCGAACGAAGCCCGGGGCTATGTGCTGCGCCGGATCCTGCGCCGCGCTGTCCGTCACGCCTACATCCTCGGGGTCGAGACGCCGGTCATGGGCGGCATGGTCGACGCCGTGATCGACATCATGGGCGACGACTACCCCGATCTGGCCGCGAACCACCAGTTCGTGCGCGACGTCATCGACCGCGAGGAGGTCCGCTTCCGCGAGACCCTCCGCAAGGGGCAGGGCATCCTCGACGAACAGCTCGACGCGTTGGCCGACGGTGCGGCCCTGCCGGGCGATGTCGCCTTCCTGCTCCACGACACATATGGGTTCCCCCTCGAGGTCACTCAGGAGATCACCGGCGAGCGCGGCGTCGAGGTCGACGTCGAGGGGTTCCGCTCGGCGATGGCCGAGCAGCAGCGCCTGGCCAAGGAGGCCCGCAAGGTCGCCGCCGTCGGCGACACCACCCACCTGACCGCGCTCGTCGACGAGCCCGGCGAGACCGACTTCACCGGCCGCGACCACGTCTCCTCCGAGGCGACGGTGCTGTACGTCGACGACGACACCCTGGTGCTCGACCGCACCCCGTTCTACGCCGAATCGGGCGGTCAGATCGGCGACACCGGCACGGTCACCGCCGCCGGCGCCGACATCGCCGTGCTCGACACCCGCTACGGCGTGCCGGGACTCCACATCCACGAGATCAACGGCGCCGGCGGACTCGAGGCGGGCCAGACCGTCACCGCCACGATCGACGACGAACGTCGGGCCGCGATTCGCCGCAACCACACCGCCACCCACATCCTCCACTGGGCGCTGCGCGAGGTCCTCGGCGACCATGTCAAGCAGCAGGGCTCCTACGTCGGTCCCGACCGGCTGCGGTTCGACTTCAGCCACTACGAGGCGATGACGCCCGAGCAGATCACCGCCGTCGAGAACCTCGTCAACGCCGAAGTACTCGAGAACGGCAGCTGCCGGCACTTCGAGACGACGATGTCGACCGCCGAGGAGCTGGGCGCGATCGCCTTCTTCGGCGACAAGTACGGCGACATCGTCCGGGTGCTCGAGGCCGGCAGCAACTCCGTCGAACTGTGCGGCGGCACCCACGTCCGCGCCCTCGGCGACATCGGTCAGTTCCGGATCGTGAGCGAAGGGTCGATCGGCTCGAACATCCGCCGCGTGGAGGCGCTGACCGGCACGGCCAGCCTCGACCTCGCCCGTGAGGCCGAGCAGGTGGTCGCCGACGCCGCCGACACGCTCGGCATCAAGAACAAGAACGAACTCCTCGAGATGGCCGAGGCCCGCATGGCCGAGATCGCCTGGCTCAAGAAGGAGCTCGCACAGATCAAGCAGCAGGTGGCGGTCGGCCAGGCACCGCAACTCGCCGCCGAGGCGGTCGACGGCGTCGTCGTCGCCCGCGTCGACGACCTCGAACGCGACTCGCTACGCGACCTCGCCGTGTCGATCCGTGACCACGAGGGTGTGCACGCCGTCGTCCTCGCCGGGGCGCTCGCCGGCTCCGGCGTCGGGCTCGTCGCTGCGGTCACGCCCGACTCCGCGCTCAACGCCGGCGTGCTGATCGAGGACGCCAAGAAGACCGTCGGTGGTGGCGGCAAGCCGGCCGACGACCTCGCCGTCGCCGGCGGCAAGCACGTCGAATCGATCGACGCCGCCCTCGACCAGGTCCGGGCGGCGGCCGGGATCGGTTGATGCGAGCCCTGGGGCTCGACCTCGGTCAGAAGCGGGTCGGCGTCGCGGTCAGCGACAGCGCCGGCACGCTCGCGATGCCGATCGAGGTCCTGGCGCGTCTCGGCGACCGACCGCGCGAACACCGGGCGATCGCCGACCTCGTCGACGAGTGGGAGGCCGAGATCGTCGTCGTCGGCCTGCCCTACAACATGGACGGATCCGCCGGCCCGATGGCCAAGAAGTACGCATCCGAGGCCAAGGCCCTGGGTGACACCCTCCAGGTGCCGGTCGTTCTCTACGATGAGCGGCTGACGACCGTCTCCGCGGAGCGAGCCCTGATGGATCAGAACATGAACGCCCAGGACCGTCGCCAGGTCGTCGACAAGGTCGCCGCCTCGGTGATGCTGCAGTCGTGGCTCGACGCAGGCATGCCGGCGGGTGGAGAGCCAGGAGTCGAAGCATGAGCGATCAGTCCGGTCTTCCACCCCAGCAGCGGCGTCCACCGTCCAAGCAACCGCGCGGCAAGCGGTCCTGGAGCGCCTTCATCACCGGTGCCGCCGATGAGACGCCCGAGCCGGAGCCGACCCCGCCATCGTCGGTCTCCGACGCACCGCTGTATCCGCCGGCGCAGACCCGCCGCCCGGTCACCCGTGTCGCCCGCCCCGTGTCGGCGACGCCGCCTCCTGCCGCACAGCCGCCCGAGATCACCAACCAGGGCGAGGCCTATGTTCCGCTGGCGCTTCCCGATCACGCCGCCCCGCCCGGGGCCGTGCTGGTCGCCGGTGTCGACGAGGCGGGGGTCGAGTACGTGCTCGAGGACGACCCCGACGCGCACCCCCTCGTCGACCCGCGGTACGACCACGAGGACCGCAACTGGGTGCGCTATCGCACCAGCTGGGGCGGCTTCTTGCGGCTGATCCTGTTCGTGCTGGTCGTGATCTGGCTGTTCACGACCGTGCGCGGCCGCATCTACGGCTGGGTCGACGACCAGATCGAGCCGGGCGGGCAGCCCGGCGACGCCGTCGAGATCGTGATCCCGAGCGGTGCGTCGACCAACAATGTCGCCACGATCCTCGAGAACGAGGGGATCATCTCCAACGCCACCGTGTTCCGGTACTGGTTGCGCTGCGAGGGCGAGCTGACGATCAGCGGGTTCCTCGGGTGCGACGCCGAGCGCACGTTCCAGGCCGGCGAGTACGAGATCAACACCAACCTGAGCTTCGAACAGGCCGTCGCCGTCCTCGACGAGGGGCCGGTGCCGGAGATCTTCGTCGACTTCACCATCCCCGAGGGCCTGCGCCTCAACGAGATCGTCGACCGTCTCGTCGCGGTGAACTCCAACTTCGACCGCAACGAACTCGAGGCGGCGCTTCGCAACCCGGCGCTGGTGTGGCCGAGCACCGACCCCGACGTACCGCTCGACAAACGGCTCGAGGGCACGCTTTTCCCGGCCACCTACGACGTCGCCGAGGAGGACGTCGCCGACGAAGCCCGCTTCGTGCAGCGCATGGCCGACACCTTCGATCAACGGTTCAACTCGGTACTCGGCGACGTCGGGCGCGACCCGGCGATCCTCGAACTCGGCCTCTCGGACTACGACGTGCTCATCATCGCGTCGATGATCGAGGAGGAAGCCCAGGTGCAGGTCGACCGGCCGCTCATGGCCCGGGCGATCTACAACCGCCTCGCCGAGGGCATCCCGCTGCAGATCGACGCCACCGTCTACTACGGCCTGGACAAGTCCTTCACCGAAGGACTCTTCCAGAGCGAACTCGATGCGGAAACGCCCTACAACACCTATGTGATCGATGGGCTACCACCGACCCCGATCGCGGCGCCCGGCGAGGCGGCGCTGCGCGCAGCGCTCGCGCCGGCCGAGGGCGAGTACCTGTTCTGGGTTCGTACCGACCACGACGGCATCGTGGGCGCCCACACCTTCTCGGTGACCAACGCCGAACACGAGGTAGCACGCGAGCGCTGTCGCGAGCTCGGCTACTGCGGATGAACCCGATCAGCGGATCGACGCTGACCGTCGGTGTCATCGGTTCTCCGGTCCGTCACTCGCTCTCGCCCCGACTCCACAACGCCGCCTTCGACGCGCTCGGGATCGACGCCCGTTCCCTCGCGTTCCCGGTCGATCCCGGAGCAGGGGCGGCCGCGGTCGACGCCATGCGGGTCCTCGGCATCCGCGGCCTCTCGGTCACGATGCCCCACAAGGACACTGTGCTCGCGGCCGCCGACGCGCGCTCCGAGGCGGCGACGGCACTGCAGGCCGCCAACTGCCTCGTGAACGACGACGGGGTCGTCACCGCGTACAACACCGATGGCGACGGCTTCGTGCGCAGCCTCGACGTCGAACACGGCGTCACGCTCGACGACGCACGGGTCGTGATCGTGGGGGCCGGCGGCGCAGCCCGTTCGGTCGCCGAAGCCGTCGGACGAGCCGGTGCGTCCGACGTCGCGATCCTGAACCGCACTCCGGAGAAGGCAGCGCAGGCGGCCGCGGTCGGCGGACCCCATGCGCGGATCGGATCGCTCGACGACGTCGAGGGTGCCGCCGTCGTGGTCAACGCCACCTCGCTCGGCATGGGACCCGAGGATCCGCTTCCGGTCCCGGTCGACCGGATCGGGCCGGGCCACCTCGTCGTCGACCTGATCTACCGTCCCCTGACGACGCCGCTGCTGGCGGCGGCCGCCGAACGGGGCGCCACCACCGCGAACGGGGTTGCGATGCTGCTGCACCAGGCAGCGATCCAACTGGAGCTCTGGACGGGTCGGCCCCCGCCGGTCGAGGCGATGCGAGCCGCGGTGGCCACCGACATGGGTGCGGCCGGCTGATCGAGCCCGCCCGATTCTCTGACGAGATATCGCGAAGAGTCCTCACTTCGACCGCCCAACGTGCCGATGGTCAGGTGTTGTTAGACGACGGAGGACACCGTGGCACTCTCGGGCACTCTTGACACCTTTGCCCTTCCCGACGTACTGCGATTGCTCGCGTCGACCGAGAAGTCGGGCCGCCTGCGCGTCTCGGGGAACCGGGGCTCGGGCAGCGTGTGGGTTTCGGACGGCGAGGTGGTCGCCTCGGAGTTGACGTCGATCAACTCCCTCGATCCGTCGGCCGTCGACGTCGTCTTCGGGCTGTTGCGCTTCGACGCCGGCTCGTTCACGTTCGAGGCCGACGCGGTCGCCCCCAACGCAGGCCCGGGCATGGCCATGGACCCGATCCTCAGCTCCGCCGAGCACATGCTCGTCGAGTGGAAGTCGATCGAAGAGGTCGTCCCGTCCCTCGACGTGTGGGTCGGTCTCCTCCCGGAACTCTCGGGCCCCGACGTGATGGTCGACGCCATGCGCTGGCGCTGCATCGCCGCCGTGGGTGCGGGCGTGCAGGTCGGCCTGGTCGCCGAGACGCTCGGCCTCAACGAGGTCGACGCCTGCCGGTTGGTGAAGGAGCTGATCGAACTCGGTCTGCTCTCGACGATCGATGCGCCGGTCGAGTTCGCACCCGAGCAGCCCATCGCCTCGATGGACGCGATCG
Organism: Actinomycetota bacterium; assembly: GCA_039193795.1. Taxonomy (GTDB): domain Bacteria; phylum Actinomycetota; class Acidimicrobiia; order Acidimicrobiales; family Aldehydirespiratoraceae; genus UBA11606. The sequence goes on from JBCCWI010000050.1 coordinate 13,405, forward strand.
CGGAGAGCGAGGCGATCGAGGCCTCCGACTCCGAACTCGACGACGAGCCCGAGCCCGAGCCCGAACTGCTCAGCGACACCGGCTCGGACTCCGAGACCGATGACGACGTCGACGACGGCGACCTCATCGCCGACCTCGAGCCGCAGCCCGAATTCGACCCGCTCGCCGAGGTGAGCGAGTTCGCCGCCGGGCCCTCGACGGTGCCGGCGCTCGCCTCGCTCGCGAGCTCTGACGACGTCGCCGGCGACATGGCCCCGATCGGGTTCGACGCCGAGCCCATGGCGGTCAACGGTGACGCCTCCGCCGATGCCGGTGGAATGTTCGGTGCCGCGACCGAGGCCGAAGCCGAAGCCGAGGACCTCAACCCCGCCGAGATGGCCCGTCAGCTCGCCAACCTGTCGCCCAAGGCGGCCAAGGCGGTCGCTGCGGCAGCCAAGGCGAGCACCGAAGCCGAGCGGGAAGCCGCGCTGGCGGCGGTCGAGGCCGAGGACGGCAGTGTCAACCGGGGACTCCTGCTCAAGTTCCTCGGCTCCGTCGATTCCTGAACCCCGCCGCCTCGGGGTATCACCCGACCGGTCGGACGAACGTGCTGAGGTGAGCGGTCGATGAGCCAGACCCTGCTCGTGATCCTGGCCGTGCCGCTCGGTCTCGTCGCCGGCGGCTTCGCCACGATGCTCGTGGACCGGATCCCCGACGACACCGCGTTGACCTTGCGGTCGCGGTGCCCCCACTGCGAACAGCCGCTCGCGTGGACCGACACGATCCCCGTCCTCGGCTGGCTTCGCCTGCGCGGGCGGTGCCGGCACTGCGACCAGCCGATCACGCCGGCCTATGTCGCCGTCGAGGTCGTCACCGCCGCACTCTTCGTGCTCGTGGCGTTCCGGTACGACCAGACCGACTGGCTGATCGTCGTGCCGCTCGTGCTGGTGGTGGCGCTCGTCGCCCTGTCGACCATCGACTTCTACGTGTACCGCCTCCCGGATCGCATCGTCTTCCCCGCGTTCGGCGTCTCGCTCGTCGTCATGGCGCTCCTCGCGTTCGTCGAGGTCGACCGGCCGGTGGCGCTCGGCCGAGCCGTCGTCGCCGCACTCGGCTACTGCGCCCTGCTCCTCGTGCTCCACCTGATCAACCCGCGGGGGATGGGCTTCGGCGACGTCAAGCTCGCCCTGCTGCTGGGTCTGCACACCGGCTGGGTGGCCGGCGTCTTCTACGTGGGTTGGACCGCGGTGATCCGGCTGACGTTCTGGGCGATGTTCCTCGGTGTGCTCGCCGGCACCGTGCTCGGGCTCGTCCTCGCCGTCGTTCGCCGCTTCGTCGATCGCAACGCACTGCCCGATCCGGAGGCCGAGCTCGACGCCGACGGCAACCCGACGGCGTCGATCCGCAAGATGGCGGTCCCGTTCGGCCCCGGCCTGGCGATCGGCACGTTGGTCGTCGTGTTGTTCCCCGACCTCATCCTCTGAGCCGACCGGAACCGGCGGAGCCCCGCCCACCGGCACCGGTAGCCTGGAGACGTGACCGGCTCCAGCACTGTCTCCGCCTCGGGCTCCGGCCCGACCACGATCACCGTCGATCTCGGTGAGCGCAGTTACCCGGTGCTCGTGGGCCACGGCGCCCGGTCCGAACTCGCCGCGGTGATCCCCGAGGGCGTGAAGCGGGTGGCGATCGTCACCCAGGCGGGCATCCCGTGCGAGATCGACCCCGGCGTGCCGAGCATCCGGATCGAGGTGCCGCCCGGTGAGGCGGCCAAGACCATGGGTGTGGTCGAGGACATCTGTCGACGGCTCGCGCAGGAGGGATTCACCCGGGCCGACGCCATCGTGGCGGTCGGCGGTGGCGTCGTGACCGACCTCGGTGGGTTCGCCGCCGCGGTCTATCACCGGGGCATCCGGTTCGTGTCGGTCTCGACCACACTGCTCGGGATGGTCGACGCGGCGATCGGCGGCAAGACCGGCGTCAACCTCCCCGAGGGCAAGAACCTGGTCGGCGCGTTCTGGCAGCCGTCGGCGGTCATCTGCGACACCGAGACGCTGCAGACGCTCCCGCACCGCGAGTTCCAGTCGGGCGTCGGCGAGATCGCCAAGTATCACTTCCTCGGCGGCGGACAGCTCGACCAGCTCCCGATCGACGAGCGCGTCGCCGCCTGTGTGCGGATCAAGGCCGACGTGGTGATGGCCGACGAACGCGAGGGCGGCAGACGGGCGATCCTCAACTACGGCCACACCCTCGCGCATGCGATCGAGACCGCCGGGGCCTACGACCTCCGCCACGGCGAGTGTGTGGCGATCGGCATCGCCTATGTCGCCGAGGTGGCTCGCCGGCTGGGGCGCATCGACGACGATCGGGTCGCCGAGCATCAGCGGGTGCTCGCTGCCTACGAGCTGCCCACCAAGGTGCCCGATCAGCTCACCGACGACGAGCTGATCGCCCTGTTCTCGCGCGACAAGAAGGCGGTCGACGGCGTCACGTTCGTCCTCGACGGCCCCGCCGGGGTCGAGACCGTCGTCGGTGTCGACCCCGACGTGCTCGCTGCGTCGTTCGAGGCGGTGCGATGACGACCGCCGAGGTGCTCGCCTCCCTTCCGCCGCTGCGGGTCGAGGGTCGGGCGGACAGGCTCCGTGCGGCGATGGCCGAGCACGAGCTCGACGCCTTCGTCGTGTCCGGGCTGTCGAGTGTTCGTTGGCTCACCGGCTTCACCGGTTCGAACGGCTGCGTCGTCGTGACCCCCGACGCCTTCACGCTCGTGACCGACGGCCGGTACGAGACCCAGGCCCCCGACCAGCTCGCGGCGGTCGGCTGCGATGCGGCGATCGTGCTCGATCGTTGGCTCGTGACCGGCGCCGTCGCCGCGCTCGGCGGCGCTCGCCAGGTCGCGCTCGAGGCCGATGTCGTCACCTGGGCCGTGCACCAACGGTGGGTCGACGAGACGTCCGCCGACGTCGTGCTCGTGCCGACGACTCGGGTCGTGACCGAGCTGCGCAGTGTGAAAGACGATGCCGAACTCGCTCGCATCGCCACCGCCGCCACCATCGTCGACGGCGTGCTGTCGGGGGTGAAGGAGCTGCTGGTGCCCGGCGTGACGGAGCGGGAGATCGGCCACGCCCTCGATGACGGGATCCGAGCGTCGGGGGCGTCCGGTCCCGGGTACGAGACGATCGTCGGATCGGGCCCCAACGCCGCGCTGCCCCACGCTCGCCCGACCGACCGGGTGATGGAGACCGGCGACCTGGTGGTGATCGACGTCGGCGGTCTCGTCGACGGCTATCGCAGCGACATGACCCGCACGTTCGTGGTCGGGGGACCCGAGGCCGCAGACGAAACGGCGATCGAGATCCATCGCCTCGTCACCGAGGCGCAGGCCGCCGGTGTGGCGACCGTCCGCCCCGGCATCGAAGCCCGCGAGGTCGACGAGGCGTGCCGGTCGATCATCCGCGACGCCGGTCACGGTGATCACTTCGGTCACGGAACCGGCCACGGGGTCGGTCTCGACATCCACGAGCTTCCGTCCGTGCATGCGACCGACACCGCTATCCTCCAGCCGGGCCACGTGCTCACCGTCGAGCCCGGCGTGTACCTCCCCGGGATCGGAGGGGTTCGGGTCGAAGACCTCGTCGTGGTCACCGAGACGGGCTGTCGCCCCCTCACGACCTCACCCAAGATCGCCCTGTGATCCCTGACCCGCTGCCATCCGGAGACCACCCATGCCGACCATCACGACCAACGATCTGAAGAACGGGATGACCCTCGAACTCGACGACGGGCTCTTCCAGGTGGTCGACTTCCAGCACGTGAAGCCGGGCAAGGGCCATGCCTTCGTGCGCACCAACCTGCGCAACGTCCGTGCGGGTGGCACCGTCGAACGTACCTTCCGCGCCGGCGAGAAGGTCGAGCGGGCCACGATCGACAAGCGTGACTTCAGCTTCCTCTACAAGGACGGCGACGACTACGTCTTCATGGACGCCGAGACCTACGACCAGATCAACGTCTCGCCCGAGGCGCTGGGCGACGCCGGCAACTACATCATCGACGGTTCGTCGGTCGTGCTCGAGATGTTCGGCTCCGAGATCGTGGGCACGGACCTCCCCGCTGCGGTGGAGCTCACCATCGAGTTCACCGAACCGGGCCTGCAGGGCGATCGCTCGTCGGGGGGCACCAAGCCGGCGACTCTCGAGACCGGTCTCGTGATCCAGGTCCCGTTGTTCATCGATCAGGGCGAGAAGGTCAAGATCGACACCCGCAGCGGCGAATACCTGAGCCGGGCCTGACCCGATGTCGATCGAGGTACCGGGGCTGAACCGCCGCCGGGAAGCTCGCGAGGAAGCGTTGGCGGTGCTCTACCAGGTCGAGGTCACCGGCGAGTCGGTCGAGGCCACGCTCGCCGCCCGCGAGATCGCGCCTGACGAGTACGCGATCGAGATCGCCGACGGGGTCGACGACACCCGTGACGATCTCGACGTCCGCATCGGGCGCCATCTGACCAACTGGCGGGTCGAGCGCATGCCGATCGTGGATCGGGTCATCGCCCGGATGGCGGTGTGGGAGCTCGAGACCCAGTCCGACACGCCGACTGGCGTGGTGTTGTCCGAAGCGGTCGAGCTCGCCTCCCAGTACTGCGGCGAGAAGTCGGCCCCCTTCCTCAACGGTGTCTTGAGCAGTGTCGCCGCCGAGGTCCGTGGCTGAGCCGACCGCGGACGTGACGCTCCGGGCGTGGCACGTCGACGATGCCGCCGCACTGGTCGCCGCCTGGCACGATCCCGACATCATCGCCGGCTCGACCCCGCCCGCCGACCGGTCGCTCGCGGCCGCACGGCGCTGGATCGAGGGGGTGGGGGTCCGCGAGCAGGGCTCCTGGCGGTCGACCGGGTGATCGACGTGGCGGGGGAGTGCGTGGGCGAGGTCGGTCTCTCCGACATCGATCAGCGGCGCGGCGCGGCCCTGATCGGGTGGTGGGTGGCCGCCGGCCATCGGGGCAACGGCTATGCGACCGAGGCGATCGGCCGGCTCGCCGATGCGGCGGTCGGTTTCGGGGTCCACACGCTGGTCGCTCAGATCGGCGTCGCCAACGAGGCTTCGATCCACATCGCGACCCGCGCCGGGTTCACCCTGCTGCGGGCGGGCGACGACGCAACGCCTCACGTCTACGTGCGTCGCTGACCGCGCCGCCGCCTCCGCCGGGAAATCCACAGCCGGCGCGCGCCGCGCGAGGGCGCGCGACGTGTATGTTCAGATCTCGACCGTGAAACGGGTCCCGTGAGGCCCGTACGGACGAAAGAGAGATCAGTGGCAGAGCGTGAACGCCTGCTCGCGGGGCAGCCTGCGAGCGGCGCTTTTCAAGCACGGACGCGTGTCATGTCGGCCGACGACGTGGCCCGGGCGATCCGTCGCATGGCCCATGAGATTCTCGAGAGGAACCACGGCAGCGACGATCTGATGATCGTCGGCATGCAGACGGGCGGGGTCGAACTCGCCCGCTCGATCGCTTCCGCGGTGGCCGACATCGAGGGCTCCGAGGTGCCGACCGGCACGCTCGACGCGACCATGCACCGCGACGACTTCGGCCTGCGCCCGGTGATGCCCGAGGCTGCGACCGACATCCCCGGCGACCCGACCGGCAAGACGATCGTGCTCGTCGACGACGTGCTCTTCACCGGTCGCACGGTGCGGGCGGCGCTCGACGCCATCCACACCTACGGGCGCCCGACGACGATCCAGCTGGCGGTCATGGTCGACCGTGGCCATCGGGAGTTGCCGATCCGGCCCGACTATGTCGGCAAGAACCTCCCGACCCGGCGCGACGAGATGGTCGACGTGCACGACGACGGCGTCGATCTCGGTGAGATCGTCAAGGACGACCGGGGAGGCGAGAGCTGATGCGCCGCAACGGAAGCCGCCACCTGTTGACGATGGCCGACCTCGACCGGGCCGACATCGAGCAGATCCTGAACCTCACCGAGTCGTTCGCCGAGGTCGGCGAACGCAGTATCCCGAAGGTCCCGGCGCTGCGGGGCAAGACGATCGCCTGGCTCTTCTACGAGGACTCGACCCGCACCCGCCTCAGCTTCGAGACGGCCGCCAAACGCCTCTCGGCCGACACGATGAACTTCAGCGTCAGCAGCTCGTCGGTCAACAAGGGCGAGTCGTTGCGAGACACGGTCGAGACGATCGCCGCGATGGGCATCGACGGCGTGGTGGTTCGGCACCGGGCCGCCGGGGCACCCCAGCAGGTCGCCCAGTGGACCGACGCCGCGGTGATCAACGCCGGCGACGGCTGGCACCAACACCCCACCCAGTGCCTGCTCGACCTCTACACTGCGACGACTCACCTCGGCGATGTCGAGGGAAAGCACATCGCCGTCGTGGGCGACATCAAGCACTCCCGAGTCGCCCGGTCCAACGCGATCGGCTTCGCGGCCATGGGCGCGACGGTCACCCTGGTCGGCCCGCCCACCCTGCTGCCGCCGAGCCTCGACGGTTGGCCGGTGCAGGTGGCCCACGACCTCGACGCGGTGATCGACGACATCGACATCTGCTACCTGCTGCGCATGCAGCTCGAGCGCCAGAACCAGGCGGTCGTGCCGACGTTGCGCGAGTACCACCATGAGTACGGCCTCACGAGTGCCCGAGCCGACCGCCTCGGCGCCGAGGCGTTGATCATGCACCCAGGACCGATGAATCGTGGGGTCGAGATCGCCGGCGAGGTCGCCGACCGACCCAACGCCGTGATCACCGAACAGGTCGCCAACGGCGTCTCGGTTCGCATGGCGGTGCTCTTCTTGTTGCTCGGAGCTGGCCTCGAACCGGTCGACGATTCCGTCGGCGATGGCGGGCTGGCGGTGGCGTGATGCACTCCCTCGCGATCACCAACGGCACCCTGGTCGATGGTGCCGGGACCCGCCGGGCCGACCTTCTCATCCAGAACGGCGTCATCGCCGAGGTGGGGGAGAAGCTCGACGGCGACACGGTCATCGATGCCGACGGTCTCGTCGTCACGCCCGGCTTCGTCGACATCCAGGTGCACTTCCGCGAACCCGGCGGCGAAGAGGCCGAGACCATCCAGACCGGTTCTCGGGGCGCCGCGCTCGGCGGGTTCACCGCGGTGGTCATCATGCCCAACACGACGCCCACCATCGACAACGCCGCGGTCGTGCGTCAGATCCACGACCTCAGCACCGACGCCCTCTGCGAGGTCCTGCCGTCGGCCGCGATCACCCTCGGCCGCGACGGCGAGGTCCTCAGCCCGATGGCCGAACTCGTGCGCTCCGGCGTGCGCATGTTCACCGACGACGGTGCCGGGGTGCAGGACCCCAGGGTGATGCGCACGGCGCTCGAATACGCCAAGGGCCTGTCGCATCTCGCCGACGGCTTCGAGATCGTGCTCGCTCAGCACTGTGAGGTCGACTCGCTGTCAGCCGGCGGTGCGATGCACGAGGGCGACTGGTCGAGTCGGCTCGGCATGCCGGGTCAGCCCGCCGAGGCCGAGGAACTGATGATCGCCCGCGACATCGCCCTGGCCCGCCTCACCGGGGGCCGCGTGCACTTCCAGCACGTCACCACCGCACGGGGTGTCGAGATGATCCGGGCGGCGAAGGCCGAGGGGCTCGCGGTGACCGGTGAGGCCACCCCCCACCACTTCTGCCTCGACCACTCCGCTGTCGCGTCGTTCGACACGGTGTTCAAGGTCAACCCGCCGCTGCGCACGGCCACCGACGTGGCGGCGATCAAGGCGGGCCTGCTCGACGGCACGCTCGACGCGATCGCCACCGATCACGCCCCGCACACCCGACAGGCCAAGGAGCGCCCGTTCCTCGACGCTCCGCCCGGCATGCTCGGCGTCGAGACGGCCTTCGCCATCGCCAACACGGAGCTCGGCGCCGACATCGAGAAGCTCGTCGAGCTGCTCTCGATCAACCCGGCGCGCATCGCCGGCATCGACGATCGCCACGGCGGGCCGATCGAGGCCGGACGCCCCGCAAACCTGGCGCTCGTCGACCTCGACCACGAGTGGACGATCACCGGCGCGGCGATGGCGAGCCGCAGCATGAATACTCCCTTCGAGGGGCGCTCGGTGCGGGGCAAAGTACGACACACGATCTGGAACGGGGCCCTCGTGGTCCAGGACGGAGAAGCGACGCGATGAGCATTCGTGAGTACCAGTTGGTCCTCGCCGACGGCGAGACCTTCGAGGGTGAAGGCATCGGTGCCGAACTCGACCCCAATGGCTTCGCCGCCGGTGAGGTCGTGTTCAACACGGTGCTGTCGGGTTATCAGGAGGTCATCACCGACCCGAGCTACGCCGGGCAGATCATCACGTTCACCTACCCCCACATCGGGAACTACGGCGTGAACGCAACCGACGACGAGGCGGCCAAGCCCTTCTGTCGCGGCGTGATCATCCGCGATCTCGCGCGTCGTCAGAGCAACTGGCGCAGCGAGGAGCACCTCGACGACTTCCTCCGCCGCCACAACCTGGCGGGCATCGCCGGGATCGACACGCGTCGGCTCACCCGCCACATCCGCGACACCGGCGCCATGCCGGGTGCGTTCGGACCGGCCGACCACGCCACACTGCTCGCGGCGGCGCAGGCCGAGCCCGGCACGGCCGGCATCGATCTGGTGAGCCTCGTCACCACCAAGGAGCCGTACACGGTCGGCGACGGACCGCGAACGATCGTCGCCTACGACTTCGGCGTGAAGAAGACGATGTTGCGCCACCTCGGCGAGATCGGCACCGTCACCGTCGTGCCGGCGCACACGACCGCTGAGGAGGTTCTCGCGATGAACCCCGACGGGGTGTTCCTCTCCAACGGGCCCGGCGATCCTGAGGAAGCCGGCCCGATCGTCGACGAGCTGCCCAAGATGATCGGCGAGGTCCCGATCTTCGGCATCTGCCTCGGCCACCAGGTCCTGTCGCTCGCCCTCGGCGGCCGCACCTACAAGATGAAGTTCGGCCACCACGGCGGCAACGTTCCGGTGCAGGACTCCCGTACCGGCAAGGTCGAGATCACGGCCCAGAACCACAACTTCGCCGTCGAGGCCGGCTCAGTGCCGAACGTGACCGAGAGCCACGTGTGCCTCAACGACGGCACGCTCTCGGGCCTGGTCCACGACGAGTACCCGGCCTTCAGCGTGCAGTACCACCCCGAGGCGGGCCCCGGCCCCCACGACTCGGCCTACCTCTTCGCCGAGTTCGCCCAGCTGATGGATGACTTCCACGGAAAGGCCGCGTGATGACCCATCGCAACGACCTGCTGGCGGTCTCGGCCGCCGCGCCGAGCAAGGACAACTGATGCCCAAGCGCACCGACATCCACTCCATCTTGATCATCGGTTCCGGCCCGATCGTGATCGGCCAGGCCTGTGAGTTCGACTACTCCGGCACCCAGGCGTGTCGAGTCCTGAAGGAGGAGGGCTATCGGGTCATCCTCGCCAACTCGAACCCGGCGACGATCATGACCGACCCGAGCTTCGCCGACGCCACCTACGTCGAGCCGCTCGATCTCCAGATCCTCGAGAAGATCATCGAGAAGGAGAAGCCCGACGCGGTGCTGCCGACCCTCGGCGGTCAGACCGGCCTCAACCTGGCGATGGAGCTCCAGCAGGCGGGTGTGCTCGACACGCACGGCGTCGAGCTGATCGGCGCCGACGCCGAAGCGATCGAGACGGCCGAGGACCGCGAGAAGTTCAAGGTCGCGATGACCGAGATCGGTCTCGAATCGGCTCGCTCCGCCATCGCCCACAACATGGACGAGGCGCGGGTCGCGATCGAAGAGGTCGGCCTGCCGGTCATCATTCGGCCCGCCTACATCCTGGGCGGCCGGGGCACCGGCATCGCCGAGACGATGGAGGAGTACGAGCGCATGGCGGCGTACGGCCTCGACGCCAGCCCGATCTCGGAGATCCTCATCGAAGAGTCGATCAAGGGCTGGAAGGAGTACGAGCTCGAGGTCATGCGTGATCGTGCGGACAACTGTGTGATCATCTGCTCGATCGAGAACCTCGACCCGATGGGCGTGCACACCGGCGACTCGATCACCGTCGCCCCGGCCCAGACCCTCACCGACGTCGAATACCAGAAGATGCGCGACGGGTCGTTCGCCTGCATCCGGCGCGTCGGGGTCGAGACCGGCGGTTCGAACGTCCAGTGGGCCGTCGACCCCGAGACCGGTCGCCAGATCGTGATCGAGATGAACCCGCGGGTGAGCCGCAGCTCGGCGCTCGCCTCGAAGGCCACCGGCTTCCCGATCGCCAAGATCGCCGCCAAGCTCGCCATCGGCTACACGCTCGACGAGATCCCCAACGACATCACCGAGAAGACGCCGGCCAGCTTCGAGCCGTCGATCGACTATGTCGTCACCAAGATCCCGCGCTGGGCGTTCGAGAAGTTCCCCGGCACCAGCGGCGTGCTCGGCACCTCGATGCAGTCGGTCGGCGAGGTCATGGCGATCGGCCGGACCTTCCCCGAGTCGATGCAGAAGGCGCTGCGTTCGCTCGAACAGGGCCGGTACGGCCTCAACGCCGACCCCGGCGAGACCGCGCTCGACGACGTGGCGACCGAAGAGCTGATGAAGATGGCGGCGATCGGCACCCCCGACCGTCCCTTCCAGCTGGAGGCGCTGCTGCGGCGCGGCGTGAGCATCGACGAGGTGTTCGAGGCGACGGCGGTCGATCCGTGGTTCCTCGACCAGATGTCGATGATCACCGAGGAGCGGGCGCACCTCGAGACCCTCTCGCTCGACACGATCACGCCGCGGGGGTTCAAGCGGGCCAAGCAGCTCGGTTTCTCCGACCCGCAGCTCGCCTACCTGTGGGGCGTCACCGAAGCCGAGGTCCGCGAGGCTCGCCTGGCCGCCGGCGTCCGCACGACCTTCAAGACGGTCGACACCTGCGCGGCGGAGTTCGAAGCCACCACGCCGTACCACTACTCGACCTACGAGGACACCGACGAGGTCAGCGACGGCACGCGCGAGAAGGTCGTCATCCTCGGCTCGGGCCCGAACCGCATCGGACAGGGCATCGAGTTCGACTACTGCTGTGTGCACGCGAGCTTCTCGCTTCGCGACGCCGGCTACGAGACCATCATGGTCAACTGCAACCCCGAGACCGTCTCGACCGACTACGACACCTCCGACCGGCTCTACTTCGAACCGCTCACGTACGAAGACGTGATGGACATCATCGAGCGGGAGCAGCCCAAGGGCGTGATCGTCAGCCTCGGCGGCCAGACCCCGCTGAAGCTCGCCGATCGTCTGCCCGAGGAGCTCGTGCTCGGCACGTCGCCCGCTTCGATCGACCTCGCCGAGGATCGCGAGCAGTGGAACGCCATGTGCGCCCGCCTGGAGATCCCGCAGCCCGCCGGCGGCACCGCCGTCGACATCGACGAGGCGCTCGAGATCACGGCCAAGATCGGCTACCCGGCGCTCGTCCGCCCGAGCTATGTCCTCGGCGGGCGGGCGATGGAGATCGTCTACGACGACGATCACCTGCGTCGGGCCATGGCCGAACTCGCCGGCTTCGGCAGCCTCGGCAAGGAGGGTGGCCTGTCCGCCGAACGGCCCGTACTCGTCGACCGCTTCCTCGAGGACGCCACCGAGGTCGACGTCGACGCCCTGCGCGACCACACCGGCGACTCGGTCATCGGGGCGGTCATGGAGCACGTCGAGGAGGCCGGTGTGCACTCCGGCGACTCCGCCTGCTCGATCCCGCCCACCAGCCTCTCGGCCGAGACCATCGCGGTCATCGAGGACTACACGCTGAAGATCGCCGAGGCGCTCGACGTCAAGGGCCTGATCAATGTGCAGTACGCGGTGAAGGGCAACCAGGTCTTCGTGATCGAGGCCAACCCCCGCGCCAGCCGCACGGTGCCGTTCGTCGCCAAGGCGACCGGAGTTCCGCTCGCCAAGGTCGCCAGCCGCATCATGGTGGGCGCCACCCTGGCCGAACTCCGTGAGGAAGGCCTGATGCGCGATCCCGTCGAGGGCGACCACGTCGCCATCAAGGAAGCCGTGCTGCCCTTCAACCGGTTCCCGGAGGCCGACGCGGTCCTGGGCCCGGAGATGCGCTCGACCGGCGAGGTCATGGGCATCGACCTCACGCCGGGCCTCGCCTTCGTGAAGTCCCAGCTCGCCGCCGGCACCCGCCTTCCCGAGGACGGAATGGTCTTCCTCTCGCTCGCCGACCGCGACAAGGCCGCCGGGGTCGAGGCGGCCAAGCTGCTCACCGAGATGGGGTTCACCATCGCTGCCACCAGCGGCACCGCCACCTCGGTCCGTGAGGCCGGGGTCGACGTGGCCGTCGTGGTCGCCAAGCTCGGCGACGAGGACGGCGTCAACGCCGTCGACCTGATCAACGCCGGCGACGTCAAGCTGGTCGTCAACTCGCCCCGCGGTCGCGGGCCACGAGCCGACGGCGACCACATCCGCTCCGCGGCTGGCCGGGCCAGCGTGCCGCTGCTCACGACCGGCGCTGCCGCCCTGGCCGCAGCGAAGGGCATGCAGGACTGGAAAGCCCACCAGCTCGCCGTGCGCAGCCTCCAGGAGTACCACGAGGGTGTCTCGCTGAGTGCGCTCGAAGCGGCGGAGGGCGCGTCCTGATGGATCTCTCGACGACCGTCGGATCGGTGGCCCTGCGGGCACCGGTGATGACGGCGTCGGGTACCGCCGGCCACGGCGCCGAGTTCGCCAACTATCTCGATCCCGCCTCGCTCGGGGCGGTGGTGGTGAAGTCGATGAAGGCCGACGAGTGGGCGGGCAATCCCGCGCCCCGCGTCCATCCGACCGCCGCGGGGATGATCAACAGTGTCGGCCTGCAGGGCAAGGGCGTGCCGCATTGGCTCGAGCACGACCTGCCGGCCCTGCTCGAGACCGGCGCCGCCGTCGTCGCGTCGATCTGGGGGAGCAGTGTCGACGACTACGCCCGTGCGGCCGAGGCGCTGGCCGACGCGCCGGCCGAGGTCGTCGCCGTCGAGGTCAACGTCTCGTGCCCCAACCTCGAGGACCGGGGCTCGATGTTCGCCCACAGCGCCGCGTCGACCGCGGCGGTGATCGAGGTCGCCCGCGCCGTCGGCCGGCCGATGTGGGCCAAGCTGAGCCCCAACGCCGCCGATCTGCCCGAGATCGCGATCGCCGCCCACGAGGCCGGCGCCGAGGCGGTCGTGCTCACCAACACCCTCCTCGGCATGGTGATCGACATCGACACCCGGCGTCCCGTGCTCGGCGCCCGCAAGGGCGGGCTGTCCGGTGCCGCGATGCATCCGGTCGCCGTCCGGGCCGTCTACGACGTGCACGAGGCCGCTCCCGAGTTGCCGATCGTCGGTGTGGGTGGAACATCGAGCGGAGCCGATGTCGTAGAGTTTCTGCTCGCCGGGGCGTCGGCGGTCGAAGTCGGCACGGCGACGTTCGCGGATCCCCGGGCTCCCCGGCGGATCCTGGCGGAGTTCGAACAGTGGTGCGACCGACACGGTGTGAGGACCGTCTCGGAGTTGATCGGAGGAGCACATGACTGAGACCGGAACCGAGATCGACACCGCGATCCGCGATCGGTTGGCCCTGGCGCTCGATGTCGACGATCTGGTCGCCGCGATCCGTCTCGGCCGAGGACTGAAGGACTACTTCGGTGTCGCCAAGATCGGGCTGGAGCTGTACTCCGCCGCCGGACCCGAGGCGATCGGTGCGATCGCCGATCTCGGCTACAAGATCTTCCTCGACATCAAGCTCCACGACATCCCGACCACGGTCGGCAAGGCGGCGCGGGTCCTCGGTGCGGTCGGGGTCAACTACCTCACGATGCACGCCCACGGCGGTGTCGACATGCTCGCCGCCGGCGTGCAGGGACTCGAAGAAGGGGCCCGCAACGCCGGCCTCGAGCAGCCCCAGTCGCTCGCGATCACCGTGCTCACCAGCGACGGCGACGCGCCGCCCCACATCATGCCCAAGCGGGTGATGCTCGCCGCCGAGGCCGGCTGCAGCGGCATCGTGTGCGCGGTCGGGGACCTCGAGGAGGCCCACCACTACGCGCCGCGACTCACCCGGGTCACGCCCGGTATCCGTCTCCCCGGCGACAATGTCGACGATCAGGCGCGGGCGGCATCGCCGGCCGATGCGCTGAGCGGCGGCTCGGACCTGCTCGTCATCGGGCGTGCGGTGACCCGCGCCGACGATCCCGTCGCAGCGGCGCAGCGCATCCACGAATCGGCGGCGTCCGCTCTGTGATGTCGGTCGGGTAGGGTCGCCGCATGGCCACCCCGCCTCCGTTGTCCGCCGAAGCCCGAGAGGCCGCCCTGGCAAAGGCCGCCGAAGCCCGTCGGGTGCGAGCCGAACTCAAGGGTGAGCTCAAGGATGGCGTGATCACCTTCAGCGACGTCCTCGAACGCGCCGAGACCGACGAACTGGTCGCCAAGACCAAGGTGCTCACCTTGATCGAGGCGCTCCCGGGCGTCGGCAAGGTGAAGGCCCGCCGCACGATGGAACGCATCGGCATCGCCGAGAGCCGCCGCATCCAGGGGCTGGGTGAGAATCAGCGTCACGCACTGCTCGCGGCCTTCGGGCGCGACGGTGACGCGTTCTCCTTCGATGAGTGAGCCGGTGACCGACCTCTCGGACCGCGTGATCGTCGTGATGTCGGGGCCCGGCGGCGTCGGCAAGGGCACCATCGTCGCCCGCCTGCTCGATCGGGACCCGGCGCTGTGGCTGTCGCGGAGCTGGACCACCCGCGATCGCCGCCCTGGCGAGGCGATGGAGGCCTATCACTTCACCGACGGCGAACGGTTCCTCGCCCACGTGGCGGCCGGCGGTTTCCTCGAGTGGGTCGAGTTCCTCGACTACTACCAGGGCACGCCGGTACCCGATCCGCCGACCGGCCACGACGTCGTGTTCGAGATCGACGTGCACGGCGCCCGTCAGATCGCGGAGCGGTACGACGATCCGCTGCTGATCTTCGTCGACGCGCCCTCGCCGGCCGACCAGGAGTCCCGCCTTCGGGGCCGGGGCGATCCCGACGAGAAGGTGCAGGCCCGCATGGCCAAGGCCGCCGAGGAACGGGCGGTGGCGGAGGAACTCGACATGGTCTTCGTCGTCAACGACGACCTCGAACGGGCGGTCGAGGAGATCCAGGGCCTCATCGAGACGCGTCGCTCCGCGACCCCCGGCTGCTAGCCTGACCCTTCGGTACCGCGGCAAAACGTCGCCCTCGCGGGCGAGTCGAGCCCGCGTTCCGCAGGCCCAACGAAAAGGCAAGTCCATGGCGCACGGCTACGACACGATGATGAACCCGGCGATCGAGGAACTCCTCGAGAAGACGGGCTCGAAGTTCCGACTCGTCTCGCTCTCGGCGATGCGGTCGCGTGAGATCACCAACTATGTCGGGCAGCTGAGCCAGGGCGTGGGTGCGAACGTGCCGCCGCAGGTGACCTCCACCGCGGCGAAGCCGCTCTCGATCGCCTTCGAGGAGATCAGCGCCGACAAGATCACCTCGATCGACATCGATCCCGAGGCCGAGGCCGCGGCTGCCGCCCTGGCCGCCGCCGAAGCGGCCGCCGCCGCCGAACTGGGTGACGACTCGGCCTGAGCCGAGTCCGGTCATGTCCGTGCTCGCCGGCAAGCGCATCGTCCTCGGTGTCACCGGCGGCATCGCCGCGTACAAGGCCGTCGAGGTCTGCCGGCGCCTCGTGGACGCAGGTGCCCACGTCAGCCCGGTGCTGACCGACGGCGCGCAGCGCATGGTGGGCGCCACCACGTTCTCTGCCCTGGCGAGTGAGCCGGTGCGCACCGAACTGTGGGACGACCCGGAGACGCCGATCCCGCACACGAAGATGGGCCAGGCGGCCGATCTCATCCTGGTGTGCCCCGCCACCGCCCGGATCATCAGCGACCTGCGCACCGGACGCTCCGCCGATCTGTTGATGGCGACCATCCTGGCCAGCCGCGCCCCGGTGATGATCTGCCCGGCGATGCACACCGAGATGTGGGAGCAGGCCTCGGTGCAGGAGAACCTGCAGGTCCTCGCCGATCGGGGGGTGCTGATCGTGCCGCCCGAGAGCGGCCGGCTCGCAGGCGGCGACATCGGTCATGGTCGCCTCGCTGAGCCGGCGACGGTCGCCGCCGCGGTCGAGGCTGCACTCACTTCTGGGGATCTCGCCGGGCGCACCGTGCTCGTCACCGCCGGCGGCACCCGCGAACCGATCGACGCGGTGCGCTACATCGGCAACCGGTCGTCGGGGAAGCAGGGCCACGCCGTCGCCGCCGAGGCGGTGGCGCGCGGCGCCGACGTCGTGCTCGTCACCACCCGCCCCGACACCGCACCGGCCGGCGTGCGTACGGTCGCGGTCGAGACCGCCGCCGAGATGGCTGCGGCGTGCGCGACCGAAGCGTCGGTCGCCGACATCGTCGTCATGGCCGCAGCCGTGGCCGACTTCCGGCCGGCGACGGCTGCGGACGGCAAGCTCAAGAAGGCCGACGGCACACCCACGGTCGAGCTGGTCCCGACCGACGACATCCTCGCCGGCCTCGGCGCCTCGAAGCCCGCCGGTCAGGTGTTGATCGGGTTCGCAGCCGAGACCGACGACCTGATCGACCATGCGAGCGACAAGCTCGCCCGCAAGAACCTCGATGCGATCGTCGCCAACGACGTGTCGAAAGCGGGGGTCGGATTCGAACACGGAACCAACGAGGTCAGCATCTTGTCGGCCGATGGTTCTCGAATCGACGTCCCGCTGACCGATAAACGCGAGGTGGCCAAGCGCGTGCTAGACACCGCCACGAGCCGCCTCGCATGAACCGCAACTACCTGCAGGAGTACCCGTGACCCGTTGGACCTTCACCTCCGAGAGCGTTTCGGAGGGCCATCCCGACAAGATGGCCGACCAGATCTCCGACGCCATCCTCGACGAGATGCTCGCCCAGGACCCGATGAGTCGGGTTGCCTGCGAGACCATGGTGACCACCGGCCTCGCCGTCATCGCCGGCGAGATCACCACCGAGGCGTACGTCGACATCCCCGGCACCGTCCGGCGCACGATCAACG
>JBCCWI010000051.1:0-29935 GCA_039193795.1 Actinomycetota bacterium
CCCCCGGGGCGGCGGGGTTTGTGTTCCGGGGGGGGGGGGGGGGCCGGCCCCCCAGCACCCCCCCCCCCCGGGGCGGTGCGGGGGCGGGCCCCCCCCCCCCCCCGCTTCTCGACCGGTCGGGGGATCAGTCGACGTAGGCCGTCTCGGCGTGCTGGGTCTGGTCGAGGCCCGTCTGCTCCTCGTCGTCGCTGACCCGCAGGCCCATGACGTTGTCGAGGACCTTGGCGATCGCGTAGGTCACGACGAAGGAGAAGACCATCACCGAGACGATGGCGATGATCTGGCTGACGATCAGGCCGGCGTCGCCGAAGAACGCACCGTCGGCACCACCGATGTTGGCGTCGGCGAAGAACCCGAGCAGCACACCGCCGACGATGCCGCCGACCATGTGGATGCCGACCACGTCGAGGCTGTCGTCGTAGCCGAAGCGGGTCTTCAGCTGGATGGCGAAGTAGCAGGCCACCGACGCGACCGCGCCGAAGATGATCGGCGACAGACCGCCGACATAGCCGGCGGCGGGCGTGATGGCGACCAGGCCGGCCACGACGCCCGACGCGCCGCCGAGGGTGGTGGCGTGACCGTCGCGGATGCGCTCGACGGCGAGCCAGGCGATCATGCCGGCCGCCGCCGCCACGAAGGTGTTCAGGAAGGCCTGGACGGCCTGCCCGCTCGCCTCGCCGGCGGAACCGGCGTTGAAGCCGAACCAGCCGAACCACAGGATGCCTGCGCCGAGCATCACGTAGGTGAGGTTGTGCGGCGGCATGGCCTGATCGGGCCACCCGGCGCGCTTGCCGAGCACCATGACCAGGGCGAGCGAGGCGATGCCGGCGTTGATGTGGATCGCGGTGCCGCCGGCGAAGTCGATCGCTTCAGGGCTCAGCTCGGTGTGCCAGCCGTTGTAGACCCAGTACGTCACCGGGGTGTACACGAGGATCGACCAGACCGGGACGAAGACCGCCCAGGCGGAGAACTTCATGCGGTCGGCCACCGCGCCCGAGATGAGGGCCGGCGTGATGACGGCGAAGGTCATGAGGAAGCCCACGAAGATCAAGGCCTCGGTGTTGCCCGACAGGTCCTTGAGGCCCACGGCGTCGAAGTTGCCGAGGAACTCGCCGCCGAACAGACCCGACTTGTCGGCCTCACCGGCCTCGTCGACGTTCGGCGAGTTGCCGAGCGAGTAGGTGAACAGCACCCAGATCAACGGCACGATGCCGAGGCAGTAGGTGTTCATGTTCAACATGTTCAGCGTGTTCTTCGAGCGGACCATGCCGCCGTAGAACAACGCGAGACCCGGGACCATGAACAGCACGAGGGCCGTGCTGGTCAGCATCCAGGCGATATTGCCTTCCATAATTCTTCCTCTCGATTCGACCCACACTCCCCAGGTGGGACGGCCTCGAAGGTAGGAACGCAGTGTTTCCGGAGTGTTTCGGGAAACTGTTTCGTGTGTTACCCGCACCCCCATCAACGGTCAGATGGTCGTCAGATCCCTGCCTTTGGGCGGTGCATCACGTCATGGGACGCACAGATCACCACCAGCCGACGAACACCGTCGACCGGCGGCACCGCCGTCGTCCACAGGCACCTGGGGATGAGCGAGCGGGCTCAGTAGGGCCACTCGTCGGGGTTGCGATGGCCGAGCAGCCTCGTCAGCCGGCCCAGCCGGGCGACGATGAGCACCTTGATCACGACGTTGCGCACGAACCAGGGCAGCTGCGCCGCCTGACGGAGCGCGTTGGAGATCCGCTCCCCCGGCGAGAGGTTGACCCTCTGGTACTCCGCCATCGACCGTGAGCGCCCGACGTACTTCCACCGACCGCCGAGGAAGGTCGTCGTCAGCAGCGCGAGGGTGACCCCGATCGACGAGAACGAGTCGTGGATCAACATGGTGCCGCCACCGCTCACGCGGGCGCCCCAGTCCGCGATGTCGGCTCGAGCCGGAGCGAAGCGGTGCGCACCGTCGATGTAGAGCAGGTCGATCTCCCCATCGACGTCGCCGAGCGCCACGTCGCTCATCTTGCGGACGTGCCGAACGCGACCGTCGACCCCGGCCTCGGTCAGGTTGCGATGGAACACCGAGTAGTCGTCGTCGCCGACCACTTCGTTGGCCTCGATCTCCTGGGGGCCACGGTCCGATCCCAGGTGGGGGTCGATGGCGGTGATCGAGACCTCATCAGCTGCGGTCGAAGCGAGCACGATCATCGAGCGACCCCGGAAACTCCCGATCTCGACGATCTGGGTGCCGGCACCGAGCTCGGCCGCACGGTCGTGCAAGCGCCGAGCCTGATCATCGCTCATCCAGCCTTCGACATCGGCGACGGAGGCGAGGATCTCGGGAAACGAACGGTCGACCACGGCGCCCGAGGCTACTCAGCCAACAGCTCGGCGGCGCGCCGGAACACGCGCGAGCGTGGGAGGGCTTCGGCGCAGCCGGCTTCGATCGCCGCCGCCAACGCGGCCTCGTCGACATGGGCCCCGTAGGCCACGACGGTGCGGCCCGGTTCCACGAGCGACGACGGGTCGATGCCGGCGCCGAGGTCGAGCAGGACGAAGGTCGCGTCGGCGAGTTCGGGGGCATCGGGCGAGCGGACGATCACCACGTCGGGCACGGCCGCGCGGAAGCGGCCCCCGTCCATCAGGTCGCGGGTGACGACCACACGTTCAGCCATGCTCACCCTCGCGTCGACGGCGCAGATGCACATGGGCGCGGGCGGCGCCCCACACCAGCCCGGGTTCGTGCAGTTCGGGGGCGATGTCGCTGAAGGCCGCAGGGCCGAGCTGGTAGGGGTCCCCCGGGAACTGCCGGTCGAGGAACTCGTCGCGTGGCGGTCGGGCGGCACCCCAGGCGCCCAGGCGTTCGGTCATCGGGCCCACGCCCGCACGCAGCGCTGCGAGCGGGCTGCCCGCCCCGGCGTCGACGTCGGCCTCGAGCACCCGACGCAGCTCGGGCATGACCACGAGGCGTGTCTTCGCCACCACGTCGGGGACGTCGTCGGGCACCACCTGGACCCCACCGACCGCGGCGGCGACGGTCAACGAGCGCTGCACCCACCCCTCCAACGCGGCGTCGATCTGGTCGCCCAGGGTCGCCGCGAACGCCGCCAGGCGGGCTTCGTCCTCGGCGAGGCTGGGTTCGGGCTGGGCGTCCACCCGCTCAGGCTACGGTGAGGAGATGCCGGTGGCCCTCGCCCCTCGCGACCAGGCGCTGCTCGACGGCGAGCACGGCCCCGCCGCTGCGTTGGCCATGCGGGTCGTTCTCCGCACCGCTGCGTCGATGCAGGCCGAGCGGCTGCTCGACATCACCGGCGCCCACATCGACTCGTGCCTCTATCACGGTCAGGCGGGCCTCGACTTCGCCGAGCGGCTCGCCGCCGACGGCGCCCGCGTCGCGGTGCCGACCACCCTCAACGTGAGCTCGCTCGACCTGCTGCATCCCGAGCTCTATCGGGGCGACGATCACACCCGCCGGCAGGCGCGGGCGCTGATGACCGCCTACGAGCAGATGGGATGCGAACCCACCTGGACCTGCGCGCCGTATCAGATGGACGCCCGCCCCGGACTGGGCGAGCACGTCGCCTGGGCGGAGTCGAACGCGATCGTCTTCGCCAACGCCGTGCTCGGGGCCCGGACCCATCGCTACGGCGACTTCCTCGACATCGCGGCGGCGATCACCGGCCGCGCCCCCGCAGCCGGACTCCACCTGGATGCAGCCCGCCGTGCGACGGTCCACTTCGACGTCTCGCAGGTGCCGTCCACACTGCTCGACCTCGACGTCGCCTATCCGGTGCTCGGGCATCACATCGGCAAGCGGGTCGGGAGCGCCGTCCCGGTGGTGACGGGAGCGCCGGTCGGGCTGAGCGAGGACCGCCTGAAGGCGATCGGCAGCGCCGGTGCCTCGTCGGGTTCGCTCGCGATGTTCCACGTCGTCGGCTCGACGCCGGAGGCACCGGATCTCGACGGCGCCACCGGCGGTGTCGAACCGGTGCAGCAGCACACGGTCACCATCGCCGACCTCCGGGTCGCCCGCGACCAGCTGACCACGTCGACCGATCCGCGCCTCGGGGCGATCAGCCTCGGCACACCGCACTACTCGGTCCAGGAGTTCGGCCGCGTCGTCACACTGCTGGGTGACCGTGCAATCCACCCCGACGTGCACGCCTACGTCAACACCGGACGCTCCGTCGCCCACGAGATCGACCTGCGCGGTTGGGGCGCCCGCCTCGCTGCGGCGGGCGTGCAGATCGTCACCGACACCTGCACCTACATCACGCCGGTGATGGCCGACATCCACGGCACCGCCATGACCGACTCGGCCAAGTGGGCCTATTACGCACCGGGCAATCTCGGCCTCGACGTGGCGTTCGGCTCGGTCGAGGACTGCATCGAGTCCGCCGTGCGCGGCGAGGTGGTGCGCGACGAACGGGTGTGGGCCGATGCCTGACGCCGCCCGCGTCCTCGTCGCCGGCGAGACCCGGGGGGCCGTGCTCGCCCTCGACGAACCGCTCTCGTTCTGGGGAGGCTTCGAATCCGAGACGGGCACGATCATCGATCAGGCCCATCCGCAGGTCGGCGAGTCGCTCGTCGGGAGGATCGTGATGATGACGGTCGGCCGGGGGTCGAGTTCCGCGTCGTCGGTGCTCGCCGAGGCCATCCGCGAGGGCACCGCTCCGGCGGCGCTGATCCTCCAGGAGTCCGACGAGATCATCGTGCTCGGGGCGATCGTCGCCGACGAGATCTACGGCATCGTCATGCCGATCCTGATCGTCGACGAGGCGACCTACGCCCAGGTGGCCGCGGCGGAGTCGGCGATCATCGGCGCCGACGGGTCGATCACCCTCGGCTAGCCGGCAGCGAGCCGAGCGGCCGCAAGGTCTTCGAGCGCCGTCCCCGCCGACTTGAACATCGTGATCTCGTCGTCGTCGCGTCGGCCTGGATGGCGCCCCGCGACGAGATCGGCGAGGTCGGCGACCAGATCCTCGGAGCGCAACAGACCCGACTCGATCGGCTGAGCGATGTCGCCCGCGAGGGCGGCGTCGTCATAGGTGTCGACGAACACCGTCGCCCGCCGCACGACCTCGTCGTCGGCCTCCCGCATGGCGTGGCTGAACCCCCCGATGAGGTCGACGTGGGCGCCCGTACGCAGCAGCGCGCCCCTGACCAACGGTTCGGTCGCACCCGTCACGCAGGAGATCACGTCGGCGTCGCCGACGGCGGCGTCGAGGTCGGTCGCCACGACCGCCTCCACGCCCTCGACCGCCACGGCCGCAACGACCGCCTCCGCCTTGGTGGTGTCGCGGCCCCAGACCTCGATCGTGTCGTAGTCACGCACGTGGGCGTGGGCCTGCACCGCCATCGGGGCCAGCGCGCCGGTCCCGACCACCAGGAGGCGCCGAGCGTCGGCCCGGGCCAGTCGCTTCGCGGCGACCGCGGACGCCGCGGCCGTGCGGCGGGTCGTGAGGGTGTTGGCCTCGCAGGCGCCGACGAGTGAACCGGTGGAGCCGTCGAACAGCAAGACTCCGGCCTGCACCATCGGCAGGTTCTGGGCGCCGTTGTCGGGGAAGACGGTGACCGCCTTGACCCCGATGATCTCGCCCGCGACCCAGCCCGGCTTGAGGAGGAACGCGGCGTCGTTCCCGTTGCCGTCGGGGACGGTGTGGAAGGTCCGTGCCGGGGCCACCGCACCGGGCTCCACCAGGATCTGCTCGATCGACTCGATCAACGCACTCCACGGGAGGGCGGCGCCGATGTCGTCGTCGGTGAAGAACCTCACGCCTGGCTCCCGTCATCCGGGCCGGGCCAGTGGCCGTGAGGCGGGTCGGGCGGGTACCACTCCTCCACCATCACGCCGAGTCCGTCGGCGATCCGGTTGACGTAGGCGTAGTACGACGTCGCCTCACAGATGTCGTGGATGTCGCGATCGGAGAACCCGACCGCCCGCAACGCCTCGACGTCGGCCTCGACCATCGCGCCGGGGGTGCGGGTGAGCTTCACCGCGTAGGCGAGCATCGCCCGGCGCTTCTCGCCGATCGCCGCGCTCCGCCAGTCGGCATCGATCTCGGCGAGCAGTGGATCGTTCTTGAGCAGCCGGCGCAGACCGCGCCGATGGTGGGTGAGTCAATAGTGGCAGTCGTTCTCGGCCGACACGACGTAGGCGATCAGCTCCCGCTCGACCTTGCGGAGCGAACCGGTACCCGCCATCGACGACCGGTACAGCCCGTCGTGGGCGGCCAGCGCGGCGGGGTTGAGCGTGTGGATGGCCATGATGTTGTCGACCCGGCCGAGCTCGGGGTCGACGACCCGGCCGTGGAGGGGTTCGAGGTCACCGTCCCACCGGTCGTCGGGGACGGTCTGGATCCAGCTCATGGGCGCTCCTCGCTCGGTGGTGCGGCGCTAGCTTAGGGATCCACCAGTGGACGGACCGGGGTGGACGTCAGAGAGGGAACCATGTCGAGTCATCCGGATCTCGCCGGCAAGGTCGTCATCGTGACCGGTGCCGGGAAGGGCATCGGCCAAGCCATCGCCGAACGCTTCGGTGCGGTCGGCTCGTCGGTCGTCGTGAACGACGTCGACGCCGATGCCGCCGAGACCGTCGCAGCCGGCATCGTGACCACGGGCGGCACCGCCATCGCTGCCCCGGCCGACGTCTCCGACAGCGGCGACGTCGCCGCCATGTTCGCCACGACGATGGACACCTACGGCACCGTCGACGTGCTGGTCAACAACGCCGGCCTCGTCTCCCCGATGCTGCACTTCTTCGAGGCGGACGAGGAGTGGTGGCGCCGGATCATCGACGTCAACCTGACCGGCCACTTCCTGTGCTGCCACCAGGCGGCACGCATCATGGCCAAGCGAGGCGGCGGCTCGATCATCAACATGAGTTCCGGCGGCGCGACCCGGGCCCATCGCAGCTTCACCGCCTACGACGCCAGCAAGGGCGGCATCGAAGCGCTCACCCGGGCGATGGCGCTCGACCTCGGCCCGTACAACATCCGGGTCAACGCCTTGATGCCGGGGTCGATCGACACCGCCGGACTCGACGCCGACGCCCGGGCCTACCGAGGCGTCAACATCCCGGCCGGCCGGATCGGCGATCCCTACGACATGACCGGCCCGGCCTTGTTCCTGGCCAGCGAGGACTCGTCGTACGTGACCGGCGACATCATCAAGGTCGACGGCGGGATGCTCGCCCAGCAGCGATCGGCGACCGTCGACATCGTCCATCCCGACACCTTCCCGTCGATCGACGATCTCTGAGCCGGTGAGCGCTCCTCGCACCGGCGGCCAGATCGTCGCCGACGCACTGGTTGCCCACGGGGTCACCCATGCCTTCGGTGTGCCCGGCGAGAGCTATCTCGCCGTGCTCGACGCCCTGCACGACACCGACATCACCTATGTGATCTGCCGCCAGGAAGGCGGCGCGGCGTACATGGCCGAGGCGTGGGGACGCCTCACCGGCGACGCCGGGATCTGCATGGTCACGCGGGGCCCCGGCGCCACGAACGCATCGGTCGGCATCCACGCGGCCCGGGAGAACTCGCAGCCGATGGTCGTGCTGATCGGCCAGGTCGCGACCCATGAGATCGGCCGCGAGGCGTTCCAGGAGGTCGACTACCGATCGTTCCTCGGGCCGATCACCAAGTGGGCCACCCAGGTCGACGACGTCGACCGGCTCGCAGAGACCCTCACGATGGCGTTCAAGATCGCCACCAGCGGCCGTCCCGGCCCGGTGGCGGTCGCCCTCCCCGAGGACATGTTGCGGGCGACGACCACCACCGTCGACGTCGAACCCCTGCCGGTCGAGCGGGCGACCCCGACGGCCGCCGAGATCGACACGGTCGTGTCGGAGATCGCGACCGCCGAACGGCCGGTGATCATCGCCGGTGGCGGACGGTGGACCCTCGACGCCCGCGCCGACCTCGCCCACTTCGCCCAGGTCAACGACATCCCCGTGCTCGCGGCCTGGCGCTTCCACGACGTGGTCGACAACCTGAGCGAGATCTACTGCGGCGAGGCGGGCCTGGCGATGCCCCAGGCCGTCCGTGACACGATCACCGACGCCGACCTCGTCATCGGGCTCGGCATCCGGTTCGGCGAGATGACGACCGCCGGGTGGACGCTCATCGATCTCGATGAACCCACCCAGCGCATCCTGCACGTACATCCCGAACGCACCCAGCTCGGCCGCATCTATCCGACCGAGGTCGGGATCTGTGGCGACCCGTCGGTCACGATCGGGCTGCTGCGCGACCGGATCGTCCCCGACCGCGATCGGCGCACCGTATGGCGGGCCACGCGTCGGGCCGCGTTCGTCGACGGTTCGGTCATCCCGCCCCAGCCCGGCCCTCTCGACATGGGAGCGGCCATGCGGTGGCTGCAGGACCACGCCCCCGCCGACGTGATCTTCACCAACGGCGCCGGCAACTTCTCGGTCTGGAACAACAAGGGGTTCCGTTACGGCGCCCAGGCGCGTCTGCTGGCGCCCCAGAACGGCACGATGGGCTACGGCCTGCCCGCTGCGATCGCCGCCAAGGCCGCCCACCCCGAACGCACCGTCGTGTGCTTCGCCGGCGACGGTGATCTCCAGATGACGATCCAGGAGCTCGGCACCGCCCGGCAGGCCGGACTCGAACCGATCGTGCTCGTCTTCGACAACGGCATGTACGGCACGATCCGCGCCCATCAGGAGCGTAACTACCCCGGCCGGGTCAGCGGTACCCCGATCGACAATCCCGACTTCGTCGCGATCGCGCAGGCCTACGGTTTCCACGCCGAGGCCGTGCGTCGCACCGAGGAGTTCGCACCCGCCTTCGAGCGGGCGATGGTGTCGTCGACGGGCGCGCTGTTGCACCTGCTCATGCCGGCGGAGATGTTGACCCCGTGGGAGTCGATCGATCAGGCCCGCGACCGGGCCTGATCGGGACCGGACCTAACGGTTGCCCTCGCCGAGGTAACTGGCCCGGAGATCCGGGTTGGCGAGCAAGGCATCGGCGGAGTCGTCGAGCACCACCCGTCCGGTCTGCAGCACCCAACCGCGGTCGGCGATCGAGAGCGCCATGTTGGCGTTCTGCTCCACCATGAAGATCGCCACACCCTCTTCGTGGATCTGCTGGATCAGCTCGAAGTTGGTCTGGACCAGTGCGGGAGCGAGACCCATCGACGGTTCGTCCATCAACAGCACCCGGGGGCTGGCCATGAGCGCACGACCCATGGCGACCATCTGCTGCTCGCCACCCGAGAGGGTGCCGGACTTCTGGTTGAGGCGCTCCTTGACCCGCGGGAACATCTCGTAGATGCGCTCGAGATCGGCTTCGACACCGTCGTCGGTGCGCAGATACGCCCCCAGTTCGAGGTTCTCCTTGACGGTGAGCCGCTTGAAGAGGCGCCGGTTCTCCGGGACCATCGTCACGCCACGCTCGACGCGATACGACGTCGGCTTGTCGTTGACGACCTCGCCGTCGAGTACGACGTCGCCGGTGGTGGGCGTGACCATGCCGAGCAGGGTCTTCAGGGTCGTCGACTTGCCCGACGCGTTGCCACCCAACAGGCAGACGAGCTCACCGGGGTAGATGGCGAGGTCGACGTCTTTGAGGATGTGGACCGCGCCGTAGTGGGTGTTGATGCCGCGGAACTCGAGCAACGGGGTACGGGTGTCGTCGCTCATGACGCCTCCTCGGCGGGACGACCGAGATAGGCCTCGATCACCTGCGGGTCGGTCGAGACCTCGTCGTAGGAACCCTGGGCGATCGTCTCGCCGTGGTCGAGCACGACCACCCGATCGGACACGTCACGCACGACGCCCATGTCGTGTTCGATCATGACGATCGTGAACCCCCACTCCGAGCGGAGCTTGCCGATCAGTCCGGTCAGCTCCTCGGATTCCTTGGGGTTCATGCCCGCCACCGGCTCGTCGAGCAGGATGACCTCGGGCTTGGTCGCCATGGCCCGGGCGATCTCGAGTCGACGCCGGTTGGCGTACGACAGCACCGAGGCGGGCTGGTTGAGGCGGTAGCCGACGAGGCGGCTCCCGAAGAAGCCGAGCACCTTCTCGCCGTGTTCGCGGATCTCCTGTTCCTCGCTCTTGAAGCCCGCGGTCTGGAGCAGTGCCCCGACGATGCCCTGTTTGGTGCGGCAGTGCTGGGCGACCATGACGTTCTCGAGGATCGTCATGTTGGCGAAGAGCCGGACGTTCTGGAACGTTCGGGCGATGCCGCGAGCGGTCACCTGGTTCGGGTCGAGCCCGAGCAGCGATTCGCCCTTGAAGAGGATGTCGCCCGAGGTCGGGGTGACCATGCCGGAGATCATGTTGAAGAACGTCGTCTTGCCGGCGCCGTTGGGGCCGATCACCGAGACGATCTCGCCCTCGTCGACGTGGAAGTCGAGATGGGAGAGGGCGTTGAGACCGCCGAAGCTGACGCTGAGGTCTCGGATGTCGAGCAGTCGTTCGCTCATGCCGGTGCCACCTCCGCGCTCGGGGCTTCGCCATCGTCGTCGTCGACCTGACCCTTCAGCCAGGCGTCCTGGAGGAACTCCTCCTGGTGGAGTTCGCGGCTGCGGCGCACGTTCGGGATGAGACCCTCGGGCCGCTTGAGCATCATCCAGATGAGCAGGGCTCCGTAGATCAGCAGCTTGAACTCGGAGAATTCGGCCAACAGACCCGGCTGGTTGGGGCCGCCCAGGATGCCGACGAGCACCAGTGCACCTGCGGCGACGCCGGCGATGCGGCCCATGCCGCCGACGATCACGATCACGAGGATCACGATCGACACGAGGATCTTGAACGAGCTCTCGAACACCGAACCGACCTTGGCGGCGAAGATCGCTCCGGAGAAGGAGGCGAGGATGGCGCCGACCACGAAGGCCTGGAGCTTGGAGTTCACCGTGTTGATCCCCATCGCCTCGGCGACGGACTCGTCCTCGCGGACCGCCATCCAGGCACGGCCGATGCGGGAGTTCTCCAACCGCCAGCTGACGTAGATCGCGATCGCGACGAACGCCATCACCAGATACAGCACCTGTTGGGGGTCGGTGCCCTTCACGGTCACCACGCCGAAGATGTCAGCGCCGGGGATCGACAAGATGCCCTGGGCGCCGCCGGTGAAGCCGCTGGCCCAGTCCGAACGCACCGTCAGGCGGATGATCTCGCCGAAGCCGAGGGTCACGATGGCGAGGTAGTCGCCTCGCATCCGGATCACCGGCGCGCCGATGAACAGACCGGCGACGATCGCCATGAAGATCACGACGAAGATCGCCACCCACCACGGCAGCTCGGGCGAGATGCCCGGCGAACTCGGCGAGGTCATGATCGCGGCGGTGTAGCCACCGACCGCGAAGAAGGCCACGTAGCCGAGATCGAGGATGCCGGCGAGGCCGACCACGATGTTGAGCCCGAGCGCCAGCAACAGGAACAGGCCGACGTTGGTCAGCAGGTCGTTGGTGAGACGACCGAGGAACATCGGCAAGATGATGGCGGCGGCGGCGATCACGAGGAGCCCGACGGTGTTGACCGCGATCGGGTTCTCCTCCCGCGCGGCCTCCACGACGGCACGGCCCTTCTTGGCCTGACCGCCGAGGAAGAGCACCCAGGCGGCGGCGAACAGGGCGACGATGATCGCACCCTGGATCGACAGGCCACCGTTCTGCTCGAAGACGGCCTCGAACAGCCACTCGAGGCGGAAGCCCTCGGAGATGTCGTCGAGTGCGGATTCGAGTGCGGCGACCAGCACGATCGACAGCGACATGGCCAACAGGAGCCGGTTCGCCAACGGCGGCAGCAGGTGCAGCGCACCACCGATCAGACCGAGGCCGGCGCACGCGAGGATCCAGAAGACGACGCCGTACCCGACCCCTTCACCGAAGCTCAGGACCTCGAGGAGGGCGTCGTTCCAGTTGACCAGCGGATCGCTGAGGTCACGGGTGTCGAGCAGCCAGACGAGCAGCGCGAGTCCGAGACCGCCGATGGCACCGACGACGATCCCGGCGACCAGTTCGCGCGGACCCTTCTTGTGGGTGGTCATGCCCTCGAGCACGACCTCGCGGGTCACGATGTTGCCGAGGGCGATCGGGATCCAGATCAGAGACAGGTAGCCCATCGAGAGCAGCGGCTCGACGATGATGCGCTTGTCGAGCTTCTCGGGCATGTCGGTCAGCGAGACGAAGACCAACGCGAGGGCGAGGATCAGGCCCCAGTTGACGACCTTGCGCCAGTCCTGGTCGAACGGGCCACGGGCGGGTGCCATCGCCGGGGTTTCGGTCATGTCGCTCATGCTCGATCCTCCGCCGACAGACGCTCACCGAACAGGCCGGTGGGCTTGACCAACAAGACGAAGATCAGCACGAGGAACGCCACCGCGTCCTTGAGCTGGGTGTGGCCGGTCACGCCGAGCGGTTCGAGGACCAGCTGCGGGGCGAGCGATTCGGAGCTGCCGAGGGTGAGGCCACCGGCCATCGCGCCGCCGAGGTTGCCGATGCCGCCGACCACCGCTGCGGAGAAGGCCTTGATGCCGGGCAGGAAGCCGGTGAACTCGGTGACCGAGCCGAAGAGGATGCCCCAGAGGATGCCGGCGACGCCGGCCATGGCACCACCGACGGCGAACGTGGTGACGATCGTGCGATCGACGTCGATGCCCATCAGCGAGGCGATCTCCTTGTCCTCGGCGACGGCCCGCATCGCCTTGCCGGTCTTCGTGCGTTCGACGAGGTACCAGAGCGCACCCATCGAGCAGGCGGCGACGACGAGTACGAGGAGCTTCTTGCCCTCGATGTCGAACGGGCCGATCCCGATGTCGTCGCGGAGCCAGTCGGGGAGCCGGGGGTAGCTCTTGGCGCCCGGACCGAGCAGCACCGCAGAGGTGTTCTGGATGAAGAACGAGACGCCGATCGAGGTGATCAGCGGGATGAGGCGAGGGGAGCCTCGGAGTGGTCGGTAGGCGACCCGCTCCATCACGACGGCGGTGAGCGTCGAGCAGATGATGGAGATCAGCACGGCGACGAGGATGGCGACGATGAAGTTGTCCTCCCAGACGCCGGCCTCGAAGAGCTTGTTCGAGGTGATCATGCCGGTCATGGCGCCGACCATGAAGACCTCGCCGTGGGCGAAGTTGATGAACCCGAGCACGCCGTAGACCATCGAGTAGCCGAGGGCGATCAGGCCGTACATCGCTCCCTGCGACAGGCCCGAGATCACCAGGCCCTGGAAGGCGTCCCAGCTGAGGCGGGTTGCGTCCGGGTTGATCGCCGAGGCCAGCGGGTTGCCCGGATCGATCTGCTGCCAGATGAAGGCGAGCAGACCGAACGCGACGAGTGCACTGAGCAGCACGCGCAGGAAGGTCAGGAACCAGTCGACACCGGTTCTCGGTGCGGCCTTGTTCCGCATTGCAGTAGTCACGCTTCCCCCTCGAAACGTGGAGATTCCAGTGAGACGCAGACGGCCCCCGCCCACCTCGGGCGGACGGGGGCCGTTCGTGCGTAGATCGGTGCCGAGCCCGAAGGCTCACCACCGTGGATTCACCGCCCGGTCAGGGACCGGGGCGGCTGCCTCCGAAGAGGCGATCCCCTTACGGGGCGTACTCGAAGACGACGGCGGCCTTGGAGGCCTCGATGTCGCCGGAGTCCTGGTGATCGATGACGGTGATCTTCTGCGAACCGCAGTCGCCGAAGTCGTCACAGTTGATCGTGCCGATGAGGCCGCTGTAGCCGGTGAGGCCGTTCAGGTACTCGCGCACGCCGGCCCGGTCGATGACCAGGTTGCCGTCGCCGTCCACGATGGAGGCGGCGTCGATGGCGTCGAGGAGCATGGCGGCGGCGTCGTAGCTGTGACCCCAGAAGGCAGCCGACGGGGCTTCACCGTGGTCGGCCTCGTACTGCGCGAGGACGTCCTCGGCGGTCATGCCGGTCGACTCGTTGGTGTTGGTGCCGAAGCGGACGTCGGGACCCGAGAAGAACATGCCCTCGGACTGGGGCAGCTCGAGGAAGCCGTCGGTCAGCAGACCGTCAGCCGCGAGGAGCTGGGTGTTCTCGAGACCGGCGACACCGGCCGCCTGGTCGGCGATGAAGTCGCCGGCCGGCTGGAAGATCGGGAAGAACAGCGCCTCGGGGGCGTCGGCCGCGACCTCGGTGAGGACCGGGACCATGTCGGTGTCTTCCTTGCTCACGCCGGTGAAGCCGGTGACCGTGCCGCCGAGCGCCTCGAAGGCGTCGGCGAAGGCCTGGGCGAGACCCTGGGTGTAGGGGTCGCCGTCGTGGATCGCCGCAGCGGTCGTGAAGCCCAGCTCGTTGAACACGAACTCGGCCATGGCGGCGCCCTGGAAGAGGTCGTTGTGGGCGGTGCGGTAGTAGCCCGGGCGGTAGTTCTCGTTCGCGTTGCCCTGGAGGTCAGAGGTCAGCGAGGGCGAGGTGTTGGAGCCCGAGATCATGACGAGACCGGCGTCGCTGATCAGCGGCGCAGCCGAGGCGGCCGCACCGGAGCAGGAGGTGCCGATCACGCCGACGACCTGCTCGTCCGCGACGATCTGCTGCGCGGCGGCCTGGCCACCCTCAGCGGAGCAGAGGTCGTCGAGACCTTCGCCCGAGGTGACCTCGAAGCCCTTGATGGTGCCGTAGTCGGCGACCGCGGCCTCGATACCACGCTGGTTCGGAACACCGAGGAACGCCACGTCGCCGGAGATCGCGTTCAGCGAACGGATCTGGACCTGGGCGCCGGCCTCGACGGTGACGGTGCCGAGCGAGCCGTCGCCGAGGGCGCTGTGCTCTTCTTCGGCCATCTCATCGTCTTCGGCCATCTCATCGTCTTCGGCCATCTCGTCGTCTTCGGCCATCTCCGAGGACGACGCGGACTCCGACTCCGAGGACGAGTCGCTACTACCGGCGTCAGCGTCGTCGTCATCGTCGCCACAGGCGGCGGCGATGAGCGAGAACGAGAGCAGCACGGCAAGCAGCATCATCAGCTTGCGTGAAAGCTTCATGGGTGAATCCCCTCCATATGGGATAGATCGCGGTGGATGGGACACGGCACCGCGGGGCCGTGCAATGGCGCTAGAGGTTAGCTGCCGGATCACGAATCCGACAGGCTCAGTGTTTCCAGTCGGAGAATTCGTGGTCTTGTACGAATCCGCGCCTCGGAGGACGGGATTCGTGCAAACCCGCGTGTTTTCAGGCCGTCCGGGCGACGATCTCGTCCACCGGGCCGATCATCCCGGTGTAAAACGGCCCGAAGTCGGCGTACAGCGCCGATGCGGTGTCGTACCGCATCGTGTACACGGTGTCCTTGAGGTCGTCGAGCTTCACGCCGAACAGGGTGACGCCCCACTCCCAGTCGTCGAGCCCGGTGCTGGCGGTGATCAGCTGCACGATGCGGCCGGCGAACTTGCGACCCGACGACCCGTGCTCGTACATGAGCGCCTTGCGGTCGTCGTACTCGAGCCGGTACCAGTTGTTCTCGGCCTCTCGACGCTTCGTCATCGGGTAGAAGCACCACGCCGCCTTCCCCTCCGGGGGGAGCTCGGGGTAGAGGCGCATGTTCTTCATCTCGTCGGGGATGCCCTGGGCGTACTCGGACAGCTCGGTGATCGACACGAAGCTGTCGACCACGGCCAGGCCCGCGTTGGTCAGCCCGGTCTGCAGATCGCGCAGCTTCCACGAGTCCGGGTCGAGCGCCATGAAGCACAACTCGGCCTTGTGGCCGAGGACCGCGATCGTGACGACCTGCACCCCGTCGGCCTGCGCTGCCTTCACCGCCGAGATGATCGCCTCGTCGTCGGTGTCGGGCAGGCGGGAACAGAAGAGGTGGACGACGGCGACGCCCTCGGAGGTGGTGACCGGATCGAGCATGCTCACAGTCTACGAGCCCGACGGCGGCGGGCTCCCCTCGGCCGCAGGCGGGCCGGCCTCGTCCGCGGCCCGCGCCGACGCCCGGAACTGGGCGGGGGTGGCGTTGGTGAGGCGGGCGAACCGGCGGGTGAAGTCGGGTTGGTCGTAGAAGCCACACCGCGCCGCGATGTCGGCGATCGCCTCGTCGGTCTCGGCCAGCAGGCGGGTCGCCGCCTCGACCCGCACGCGCAACACGTGCTGGGTCGCGGTCACGCCGAACACCCGCTTCATGCGACGCTCGAGCTGAGCCTCGCTGAACCCGGCGACCGCGGTGAGATCCGCGACCCGGATCGGTTCGCCGAAGCGTTCCTGCACGTGACGCACCACCTCGCGCAAGCCCTCGGCGCCGATGTCGGAATCCGACGGCGCGACCAGGTCACGACTCACCGACACGAGTCCCACGATCGGGCGGTCGTCGGACGGGTCGCGAACCGGGAGCTTGGTCGTGAGGTACCAGCCCAGGTCGCCGTTGGGTCGCCGGATCAGCTCCAGCTCGTCGTAGAGCGGCTCGCCCGAGGAGAAGACCTCGGCGTCCTGCTCCTCGAAGCGACCGGCGAGGGCCGGAATGAAGTGATCGCGCGCCGAGGTGCCGATCACCTCACCCTTCGAGGCCTTGCCGGTCCGGCGGACGAACGCGGTGTTGACCTCCACGTAGCGTCCGTCGAGATCCTTCGCGCAGAAGATGACGTTGATCAGTGTCTCGAAGAGGCCGATCAGTTCGGGCTGACAGGCGAAGAGCCCGTCGCTCGGCGCGTTGTGCGGAACACCCACCATGATCCGCGGCATCGTACAAGACGACACCCGACCCGATTTCGCACGATGGGGCCATGGACGTCGCCCCGCCCCCCGTCGATCGCTCCGAGCCGACATCGGACGCCGAGCGTCTGATCGAGGACGCCGTGGCTCAGGTCGAGCGCTGGCTCGACCGCGCCGACGAACTCGAGACCGCGCGGATGCGCACGACGATGGCGCGCCTGCGCGGCGTGGTCGTCGACGACGCCGGGGTCGCGTTCGTCATGGCCTTCATCGACCGGGTCGCCCGCCCCGACGACGACGCCGTCGCCGCCCGCCAACTCCGCGCCCTCGTCGACGACACCGACCGGCTGCCGGCGTTCCTCGGAACCGTCGACCGGATGCTGCTTCGCGTCGGTGCCCGCATCGCACCCGTGGCGCCCGCGCTGGTCATGCCGATCGCACGACGTCGGATGCGGGGGATCGTCGGCCATCTGGTGGCGCCCGCGGAGTCCACCGGCCTGGCCGCCCATCTCGGCCGTCAGCGACGCAACGGCTGGGCGTCGAACGTCAACCTGCTCGGCGAGGCGGTCCTCGGGCGCCGCGAGGCCGCCGCACGATGGGACGCTCTCGCCGGGCTGCTGGCACAACCCGATGTCGACTACGTGTCGGTGAAGCTCAGCAGTGTCGCCGCCCAACTCAACCCGTGGGCCCACGAGGCGTCGCTCGACCTCGTCAGCGACCGGTTGGCGGATCTGGTCGACACCGCCGCGGCCGCCGACCCGCCGACGTTCGTCAACGTCGACATGGAGGAGTATCACGACCTCGAGCTCACCCTCGATGCGTTCGAACGGGTGCTCGGCTCGGCGACCCGCCGCCACCTCGACGCCGGCATCGTCCTCCAGGCGTATCTCCCCGACGCACTTCCCGCCCTCCAGCGACTGACGGCGTTCGCCACCGAGCGTCATCGCACGGGAGGCGGTGAGGTCAAGGTCCGGTTGGTCAAGGGCGCCAACCTCGCGATGGAACGAGTCGACGCTGCGGTGCACGGTTGGACGCAGGCCCCCTACGACACCAAGGCCGAGACCGACGCCAACTATGTCCGGTGCCTCGACTGGGTCATGCAGCCCGAACGCCTCGACGGGTTGCGGATCGGGATCGCCAGCCACAACCTCTTCCATCTGGCGTGGGCGATGCAGCTGGGCGAGACCCGCGGCGTGAGCGACCGCATCCAGTTCGAGATGCTGCAGGGCATGGCCGAAGCGCAGGCCGGTGCCGTGGCTGCGGACGCTGCCGGCGCCGTGCGACCGCTGCTGTACACACCGGCGGTGCACCGCGACGACTTCGACGTCGCAATCGGCTACCTCTTCCGCCGGCTCGAGGAGACGGCCGCACCGGAGAACTTCCTGCGCGCCCTCTTCGACCTCGCCCCCGGCACCCCGGACTTCGCCGCCGAGGCCGAGCGGTTCGCCGCGTCGGTGCGCGATCGGTCGGCACCGTCGATCGGGCCCCGCCGCACCCAGGACCGTCGCGAGGCGCCCCACCGCGCCTTCGAGCCGGGCCATCGGTTCCGCAACGAACCCGAGACCGACCCGTCGCTGATGGCCAACCGCCAGTGGCTCACGGGCGTCGCATCGACGACACCCCATCGACGGCGAGCCGAAGCGCTCACCGATCCTTCGGCGGTCGACCGACTGGCGGCCGAGGCCCGCCGCGCCGCGACCCGATGGCTCGCGCTGGCCCCGGCGCAACGGCGCGAGCAGCTGCACCGGATCGGCGATCAGCTGGCCGACCGCCGGGAGGTGTTGATGCGAACGATGGCCGACGAGTGTGGCAAGACGCTCGCGGAAGCGGACGTCGAACTCTGCGAGGCGATCGACTTCGCTCGGTACTACGGCGAACGGTGTGTCGAGCTCGACCGCCGCGGCGCCTGGTTCGAGCCGTTCGGGCTCGTGTCGGTCGTGCCGCCCTGGAACTTCCCGGTGGCCATCCCGGCCGGTGGGGTGCTCGCCGCGCTCGCCGCCGGCAACGCGGTGCTGTTCAAGCCCGCTCCCGAAGCGGTGCGATGCGCGGAGCTCATCCACGACGCCGTCGAGGCGGCCGGCCTGCCCGACGGGCTCGTGGCCTTCGCTCCGGCGAGCGACGACGAGGCCGGCCGACGGGTCGTCGAGACCGCCGATGCGGTCATCCTCACCGGTTCGAGCGAGACGGCCGACCTGTTCCGCTCCTGGGACCCGGCGATGCGCCTCTTCGCCGAGACGTCGGGCAAGAACGCCCTCGTGATCACCCCGAACGCCGACGTCGACCTCGCCGTCGAGGATCTGGTGCGATCCGCGTTCGGTCATGCCGGCCAGAAGTGCTCGGCCGCGAGCCTGGCGATCCTCGTCGGTGGCGTGGGCCGAACCGCTCGCTTCCGCCGCCAGCTCGTCGACGCGGTCGAGACGCTCGAGGTCCGCCCGGCCGACGACCCCGAAGCCAACGTGGGTCCGTTGATCGGTCCGCCCAACGACCGACTCGAACGGGCGCTCCATCGGCTCGACGAGGGCGAGTCCTGGTTGGTCGAGCCACGACACCTCGGCGACGACCTCTGGCGGCCCGGGGTTCGCGAGGGTGTGGCCGCCGGATCGTGGTTCCACCGCACCGAGTGCTTCGGCCCCGTACTCGGGCTGATCGAGGTCGACACCCTCGACGAGGCGATCGATCTCCAGAACGGCAGCGACTTCGGTCTCACCGGCGGCATCCACACCCTCGATCCCCGCGAGATCGAGCGGTGGACCGGCGCGGTCGAGGTGGGCAACGCATACGTCAACCGGCCGATCACCGGTGCGATCGTGCAGCGGCAGCCCTTCGGCGGATGGAAGCGGTCGTCGGTGGGGCCGGGGGCGAAGGCGGGCGGGCCGAA
The DNA here is from genome assembly GCA_039193795.1 of Actinomycetota bacterium. Lineage (GTDB taxonomy): Bacteria > Actinomycetota > Acidimicrobiia > Acidimicrobiales > Aldehydirespiratoraceae > UBA11606. The sequence continues at coordinate 19,499 of JBCCWI010000051.1, forward strand.
CTATGTCGCCCAACTCGGCACCTGGCATCCCCGCGGCGACCGAGCCGACGACTACGCCGAGGTCTGGCGCGAGCACGTCTCCATCGAGCACGACCCGACCGCGCTGGAGCGCGAACACAACGTCTTCCGCTATCGACCGCTCCCGCGCATCGTCGTCCGCCACGGCCCCAGCACCTCGACCGAGGATCTGCAGCGCGTCCGGCGGGCCGCCACCGTCGCCGGCGTCGAGGTCGTCGAGAGCGACGCCGCCGACGAGACCGACGACCGCCTGGCGGAACGACTCCCGGACCTCGGCGTCGAGCGGATCCGTCTCGTCGGCCACCCCGCGAGCGACCCCCTTCGACAGGCTGCCATCCGTTGCGGCGTGCACCTCGCCGACCAGCCGGTCGTCGCCGAGGGGCGGGTCGAACTCCTGCACTGTGTACGCGAGCAGGCCCTCAGTACGACCAACCACCGCTTCGGCAACCCGCTACCGGATCACCGGTCGGTCCGGAGCTGACCTAGCGTGCCCGACATGACCCGCAGTACGCATCAGGCGCTCGCCGACGAACGCAACGAATCGGTGGAGATCTACATCAACGGCGAGTTCTTCCCCCGGGCCGACGCCAAGATCTCCGTGTTCGATTCCGGCTTCCTCGTCGGCGACGGGATCTGGGAGGGCATCCGCCTCCACCACGGTGTCTTCGCCCATCTCGACCGTCACCTCGATCGACTCTTCGCCGGGGCGGCGGCGATCGATCTCGACATCGGCATGGACCGGGCGGGGGTCGAGGCCGCGTTGCGATCGACGGTCGATCGCAACGCGATGGCCGACGACGTGCACGTGCGGTTGATGATCACGCGCGGCGACAAGAAGACCCCCTCGCAGCACCCGTCGAACAACATCGGTGGCCCCAACGTCGTGATCATCGCCGAGCACAAGGCGGCCGATCCCGACGTCAGGGACCGCGGGATCTCCCTGTTCACCGCGACGGTCCGCCGTCCGCCTCCCGACACGCTCGATCAGAAGCTCAACTGCCACTCGAAGCTGCACGAGGTGATCGCACTCATCCAGGCGACCAAGGCCGGGGCCGACGAGGCGTTGATGCTCGACCCGACCGGCGCAGTCGCGACGTGCAACGCGACGAACTTCTTCATCGTCGATGCGGAGGGCGTGCACACGGCGACCGGCCAGTACAACCTCAATGGCATCACCGCCGCGCTGGTGTGCGAGGTGGCCGAGGCGGCCGGCATCCCGGTCCATCGCCATGCGTTCTCGTTGACCGACGTGTACGCCGCCGACGAGGCGTTCGTGACCGGCACGTTCGGCGGGCTCACGCCGGTCCACACGATCGACGGTCGCACGATCGGCACCGGCGAGCAGGGCCCGATGACGGTGCGGCTTCGTGAGCTCTACGAGGCCGCGATCGAGGCCGACGTCGCCGGTCGGAGCTGAGGCCATGGGCTCGGCATCGGGCGGGTCTGCGCATGCAGCGACCGGCAGCGTGAAGCGCATCCAGTGCTGGTCGGGGCCGCGCAATGTGTCGACCGCGCTCATGTACTCGTGGGGGCAGCGGGCCGACACGACGGTCTACGACGAGCCGTTCTACGCCCACTATCTCAGCCTCACGGCTCGCGAACATCCGATGTTCGACGAGGTGGTGGCCGCGCAGTCGACCGACCCGTGGGACGTGATCATGGACGTGATCCTGGGCGACTGCGACACGCCGGTGTTCTTCATGAAGCAGATGGCGCACCATCTCCACGGCGTGCCTCGTGGGTGGCTGCACAAGACCGAGAACATCCTGTTGACCCGCGACCCGCGGGACATGCTGCGGTCGCTGTCGGTCCAGCTCCCGGACTGTGGTTTGGCCGACACGGGCCTCACCGAGCAGATCGAGCTCCTCGATGCGATCCTCGCCGACGGTGGGGCGCCCATCGTCATCGACTCGCGACAGTTGCTCGACGATCCCCCGGGCGTGCTGGGCCGGGTCTGCGAGCGGCTCGACCTCGACTTCGACGAGGCGATGCTGTCGTGGCCGCCGGGTCCCAAGCCCGAGGATGGCGTGTGGGCACCCGCCTGGTACGCGTCGGTGCACGAGTCGACCGGGTTCAGCCCGTATCGGCCGTCGAGCCACCCGACCCCGGAGCACCTCGGGCCGATCCTCGACGAGGCGGTGCCGCTCTACGAGCGGCTGCTCGAATTCACGGGGTAGCAGCAGCGACTGCGCGAGGGGTGGGCGGATCCCGACGAATGCGGGCGAGTCGCCGCACGATGCGGGTGGGAGGATCCCGGCGAATGCGGGCGAGTCGCCGCACGATGCGGGTGGGAGGATCCCGGCGAATGCCGGCGGTTCACGGTGCGCAGCGAAGAGACATGCAGGAGAGGCCGCCGTCGATGCGGGCGGCCTCGTCGGCCTGCACCGTCGCGACCTCGTAGCCGCGATCTCGGAGCAGCGTCTCGGTGGCGGGGAAGCCGGTGCGCATGATCACGTGGTCGTTGACCCGGATGAGGTTCGCGGCCGCTTCCTCGCCCGCCGGGCACTCGATCACGTCGTAGCCGTCGAAGCAGCCGCTCGCAGCGAGCCGGCCGGTGGCGAAGATCGTGGTGTCGTCGACGATGGCGCAGTCGGTCTTGAAGTGCAGGACGCCGGGCGGCGTGGTCACGACCCGCACGGGGAGTCCGGTCGGCGCAGCGGCGTCGGCGAGGGCGGCGGTGCCCGTCTCGTCGGTGCGGGCCGACAGGCCAACGAGGATCTCCCGGCCGGTCACGAGGATGTCACCGCCGTCGACGTAGCCCCGCTCGACCCGTGCGACGGTTGCGAACCGATCCGTGAGATCGTCGACGATGGCGTCGGCTTCACCGGCCCGCGTCGGCGCACCGGGGCGAAGCACGATGGCGTGGGAGCCGATACAGAGCGCGGCGTCCTCGACGAACACCGCATCGGGAAAGTCGTCGAGCGCGGCCATCGTCTCGACCCGCAGCCCGGCATCGGCGAGGGCGCGCACGTAGCCGTCGTGTTCCGCGACGAACGCGCCGAAGTCCGGGTCGGGGCCGTCGCCGGCCCGGAGCCCGGCGACGACGCTCGGGGTCGGCGGCCGGACGAGCGCAACCGTGAAACGGATCGGGCTCGGCATCAGAGGATCTGGTCGAAGAACGCCTGGGTGCGCGCTTCACCCGGATGCTCGAACATGGCGTTGGGCTCGCCGATCTCGACGATCTGGCCCTGATCCATGAAGGCCAGCCGATCGCCGGCGGCGCGGGCGAACCCCATCTCGTGGGTGACGACGACCATCGTCATCCCGATCTCGGCGAGCTCGAGCATGACGTCGAGCACCTCCTTGATCATCTCGGGGTCGAGGGCCGACGTCGGCTCGTCGAAGAGCATCACGTTGGGGTTCATGGCGAGGGCTCGGGCGATGGCGACTCGCTGCTGCTGTCCGCCCGACAGCTGACGGGGATAGGCGTCGATCTTCTCGGGGATGCCGACCCGGGTCAGTTGTTCCTCGGCGATCGTCAGGGCCATGCCCTTGTCGATCCCGCGGACCTTGCGCAGGGCGAGCGTGACGTTGTCGCCGACCGTCAGGTGCGGGAACAGGTTGAACTGCTGGAAGACCATGCCGGTCTCGGCCCGCACGGCGTCGATGTCGGTCGAGCGGGCGAACAGATCGACGCCGTCGATCTCGATCGTGCCTTCGGTCGGCCGCTCGAGCCCGTTGAGGCATCGCAGGACGGTCGACTTGCCGCACCCGGACGGCCCGATCACGACGACGACCTCGCCGCTCTCGATGTCGAGGTCGATGCCGCGGACGGCGTAGACGTCGCCGAAGCGCTTGTGGAGTCCTCGGACGCGGATCATCAGCGCTCCCCCACCCGGTCGCGGGTCATTCGTTCCTCCAGCTTGGTGAGAAGGAAGGAGAGCACGAGGACGAGGGTGACGTAGATGAACACCAGCACGACATAGCTCTCCCGGAACTTGAAACTGCCGCTGCTGTACTGGCGGGCCAGCCGGGTGACCTCGGCGACGGCGAGCACCGACAACAGCGACGAGTCCTTCAAGATGGCGATGAAGTCGTTGCCGAGCGGCGGGATGATCGCCCGCATCGCCTGGGGCAACACGACGTAGCGCATCGTCTTCAGGCGGCTCATCCCGACGGCTCGCCCGGCTTCGAACTGGCCTCGGGGCACCGACTGCACGCCGCCGCGGATCACCTCGGCGATGTACGCGCCGTAGATGATCGACAGGGCGATCACGCCGCGCCAGAACTCGTCGACGGTCTGGCGCGACACCCCGAGCCAGTCGGTGACGTCGGGGATGATCACCAGGGCGAGGAAGAAGATCAGCGGCAGGATCGGGACACCGCGGATGAACTCGATGTAGGTGCGGCTGACGTTGCGGTAGAGCACCGCCGCGCCGCGCAGCGCCACCGGCTTGTTGGGGTCGACTTCGGCGATCCGACCCATCCCGAGGATGACGCCGAGCGTCAGCGACAGGACGAACGCGTAGAGCGTGATCTTGATCGTGAGCCAGAGGCCTTCGCTGATCCGCTCCCAGGCGATCTCGTAGTTCTCGTTGAACAGCGCCAGGTAACCGAGCCAGCCGACGATCGCGGCGAGGAGGAAGATCCAGTAGGGGAACGTCTCCCACCGGGACTCCTCGTCGAGCGGTCGCTCCGGCGCGGTGCCACCCGCTTCGCGTTGGTGTTGCGTCGCCCCCATGGTCTCCCCTCCCGAAACGACACGGGGCGCCGGCCCTGCGGCCGGCGCCCCGTCACTGTCGCACAGATCGCGGCTGGATCAGCCTTACTCCTCGACGTCCTCGTATTCGGGGAACTCGAGGTCGTCGTAGGTGATCGTGAACGCATCGCCGAAGTAGCGACCGGAGATCTCCGCGAGGGAGCCGTCGGCCTTCATCTCGGCGAGTGCGGCGTTGATCGGGCCCACGAGATCGGAGTCGAGCGGGAAGATGAAGCCGAGCGAGTCCGACGACAGACCGTCGCCGATCAGCTCGAGTTCGTCGGCGTTCGCGCCCTGGTAGCCCTGACCGGCGGTCTCGTCGATGATCACGGCGTCGATGTCGCCGGCGATGAGCGCCTGAATGGTGAAGCCGAACTCGTCGTAGGGCTGCACGCGGTCCTCGCCGACCAACTCGACGGCGGTGTCGTAGTTGGTGGTACCGATCTGCGAACCGATCGTGAAGTCGCCGGCGGCGAGCTCGGCCGAATCGGCGAAGCGGTCCTCGCCGAGACGCACGAGCATGCGCTGCTCGATGTCGATGTAGCCGTCGGAGAAGGCGACGACCTCGCCGCGCTCTTCGGTGATGGTGATGCCGTCGGCGGCCATGTCGAACTGACCGTCGGCGACGGCCTGGATCATCGGCTCCCACGGGTACTCCTGGTACACCGGGGTGCAGTTGAGGATCCCGCACATGACGTCGATGACCTCGTAGTCCCAGCCGGTGGGCTCACCGGTCTCGGGATCGAGATAGTTGAACGGCAGGTAGGCGTTTTCGACAGCGATGGTGATCTCGCGACCACCCAGGTCGTTGGCGTCGTCTTCGGCCATCTCGTCATCGCCGGACTCCGAGGCGGAGTCGCTGGAATCGGCCGTGTCGGTGCTCTCGTCGTCGTCACCGCACGCAGCGGCGAAGAGTCCGAGGGCGAGCAGCAGCGCGAGCAGCTGCAGAAGTCGCTTGGACATGTGTCCTCCAGAGGTATCGCCCCATGTGAGAGGCGTCGAACAGGCTACCGGGGCTTCGGGTGGCGACCGGCCCGATTTCGACCGATGTCACCCTGCGGAAACATGCGGCGCCGTCAGCAACAGATCGAGCAGTTCACGGACGAGTTTGGCGCCCACCATCGCGGTCATGTCGTTGAGATCGCGGTCGGGATTGATCTCGACCAGATCGGCGCCGACGACCGGAACACCGGCGGTGCGAGTCGCCGCGATCGCGTCGAGCAGCTGCCGCACGGACCAGCCACCCGGCTCGTGGTGCGAGATGCCGGGAGCGAACGCCGGATCGAGCACGTCGACGTCGATCGAGACATAGACCGGACCGCGCAGATCGTCGATCGACACGACACCCGTCCGGGCTTCGTGGACCTCGACACCGAAGCGCTCGACCTGCTCGCGCTGATGCGGGGTCATCGTCCGGATGCCGAACTGGACGAGCCGGTCGACCCGACCCTCCTCCATGATCCGGGCGAAGGGGCAGGCGTGCGAGTACCGGTCGCCGTCGAGCTCGTCGTACAGGTCGGGGTGGGCGTCGAAGTGCAGGATCGTCACGCCGTCGTGATGGTCGGTCACGGCCTGCACCAGCGGCCAGGCGACGAGATGATCGCCACCGACGGCGAGCACTCGGCCTCCCGCGGCGACGACATCGCTCGCCGCCGACCGGATCGCATGGAGAGCCGGCAGGGTCTCGTCGGGAAGGTCGAGGTCGCCGAGGTCGGCCCATCGATCGCCACGGAGCGGACCGAGATCGAGCCCGGTCTCCGAGCACCAGTTGGCCGACCCGCAGTCGAGGGCAGCCCGGACCGCGTCGGGCGCGTTCGCCGGCCCGCGCAGGAACGACGAGTGGGCATCGTAGGGAACCCCGATCAGCGTGACCTCGGGCGCGGTCACGCGTCGACGTAGATCTCGAGCGATCCGTCGCGTGCGAAGCCCGCGAGCTGCAGCCCGGCCCGTTCGGCGGTGGCGGCGGCGAGCGCGGTGGGCGCACTCACGGCGACGAGCGCCCGGAACCCCGCGGCCCACGCCTTGTGAACGAGCTCGAAGCTCGCCCGGCCGCTCACGACCACGGCCTTGCCGGTCGCCGGGATCACTCCGTCGAGCAGCATTCGGCCGGCCAACTTGTCGACCGCGTTGTGGCGGCCGACGTCCTCGCGCACGAGCGCGATACCGCCGTCGGGCTCGACCACGCCGGCGGCATGGACCGCCCCGGTCGTGTCGAACAGGTCCTGCATCGGGCGCAGCTTCGCCGGCGCGTCGGCGAGCACGCCCCAGTCGATGGGGTCCCCGGTGACGGGTGCCAGCTTCGCCGCGAGCTCGTCGATCTCGTCGGTGCCGCAGAACCCGCACGACGAGGTGGTCGTGGCGAGCCGTGGCGTCGGCTCGGGGGCTCGGCCGCCGGTCGACACCGTCACGATGTTGAAGGCGGTGGCCGCAGCCGAACCGTTGGCGCAGTACTTCACCTCGATCGGCCTGAATCCCGCGAGCAGCCCTTCGTTGTGGCAGAAGCCGACCGCGAGTTCGAAGTCGTTGCCCGGTGTCCGCATCGTGGTCGCGACCCGCGTGCCGTCGAGCTCGATCGCCATCGGCTCCTCGGTCGCGAGGGTCACCGGTCGACGGCCGCGCGACGGATCATCGTGGGACCAGGGCCGAACCAGCCGCTGCTCACTTCGCTTGCGCGGGCTCACACCTCTCAGGCTACGCCCGTCACCGAATTTGGGGGCGCGGTAGCGTCCGACCATGACCTCGATCGGCGCCATGCTGCGGCGGGACCTGCCGCCCGAGACCCTGCTCGACACGGCTCGAGCGGTCGCACCGATCGTCGACGAGCTGTGGATCGTGGAGGATCTCAACTGGCCCGGCGGCGTCGCTCAGCTCGCCGCGGTGCTCGAGGCGACCGCCACGGTCGGCGCACCGGTCATCGGCCACGGTGTGGCGCCCGCCCCGTTCCGCAATCCGGCGGCGCTGGCGATGGAGTGGGCGACACTCGCCCGGATGTACCCCGGCCGGCTCCATGCCGGCATCGGCCACGGACTCCCCCGTTGGATGGAGCAGATCGGCGAGGCCGTCGCCTCGCCGCTCACCCTGCTCCGAGAGACGATCGAGTCGACGCGCCGCATCCTCCGCGGCGGACCCGTGACCTACACCGGTCGCTATGTCGACCTGCGAGACGTCGAGCTCGTGTTCCCGCCCGAGATCGTGCCACCGGTACTCGCCGGCGTCACCGGCCCGAAGTCACTCACCCTCAGCGGAGCCATCGCCGACGGCACCATCCTCGCCGAGGGGTTCGACGCCGACGCCATCCGTGACGTCCGCGACCGGATCGCCGAGGGCCGCACACAACCCGACGCCCCTGCTGAGCACCGGCTCACCGTCTACTGCGGCTTCTTCCTCGGCGACGAGTCCACCCTCCCGCCGCCACCGACCGACGGCGTGCCCGACGGCTGGGCCGCCGTCACCGACGACCCGGCCCACCTGGCCGAGCTCCTCGCACCGGTGTGCGCGGTCGCCGATTCGCTCGTGCTGATCCCGTTCGGGGAGACCGTCGAACAGCTCCGACGCTTCGACGCCGAGGTGCGCCCCCACCTCCCCCACTGAACGAACACCATCGACCCCGGGGTCGGGACGTTGCGCCGACTACCCCTGGCGGGTCAGGACGCTGTGCAGATGGTGGGTGAGCGGTTCCCCCATCGCCGCCATCCAGAAGTCGCACGTCAACGTGTCGCCCTCGACCACGTACCGCCGGCGGGTCTCGCGCACCAGCTTCGCGGCCGGCGACACGTGGACGGCTTCCGACGACAGGTCGACCTCCACCCCGACCTCGGTCTCCACGACCGATCCGGTGTGGATCTCCACGATCCCCGACGGCTGACTCAAGACGAACTCGACGTCGCCTGCCGACTGCGGGCGCAGATAGCCCGACTCGGCGTGCAACGGCGCTCCCGACTCACGCTGACGGGTGCGCTGCGTCATCGCCACGAACGGCTTGCCGACGTGACCGAACCGCAACTCCTCACCGAACGCGAACGACGGAATCGTCGGATAGTTGCCCTCGCCGGTGCCCTGCCAACTGCCCAGCAACGGGATCAACGGCGCGTTGAGCGGATGCAGTTCCGGTGCGTCCATGGCGGCACGGTAGCCGACGAAGCGGGCCGCAAATTCGATCGACAACCACTGCGGAGCTCCGTACGGTGCGCCCCGGCGGATGTCCATCAGTCGGGTCTCGTCTTCGGGATCCGGTCCTGGGTACGGGATCGCCTTCGGCGTACACCGTGGTTCGACTCCACCCACCCCGACGGGTGGTCGACATTCGTCGGCGTCGCGTCCTGCGGGCCCCGGGCTCCCACGCGTCGCCGATGTCGATCACCCGTCGGCCCCTTCCCCAGCCACGCCTCGAGAGGAGGCCCGATCACCATGCAGTTCCACACGACCCACCGAGACCTCAACGTCGCAACCGAACCGCGGCTTCCCCGCTCCATCGTCGTCACCCCGTTCGAACACCTCGTTCGGTTCCGGGGCTCCGACGTGCGCGTGCTGCCTCCCGGCCGGCATCGGGTGAACCGCAAGGTCGACCGCTTCTGGCGGGCGCCCGCGGTCCCCCGGACCGTGATCGCGCACGGACAGGAGATCCTCACCGCCGACGGTGTGGGCGTGCGGGCGTCGGTCGCCACCGTCGCGACCGTCACCGATCCGCTGATCACGGTGCGGGCGGGCGACTGGCGCGACCAGCTGCACCTGCGGCTGCAGCTCGCGCTGCGCGAGCAGGTCGCCGCCAGCACGCTCGAGCAGGTCGTGGCCGCCCGCAACGCCTTCGACGAGCCCATGGCGGTCGCCCTCGCAACGGTGCCCGCCGACCTGGGGGTGGAGGTGTCGGGCACCACGGTGCGCGACCTCATCGTCCCCGGCGAGGCCCGGCGCCTGCTGAGCGACGTCGTCGCCGCCCGACTCGAGGGACAGGCGGCGCTGGAGCGAGCCCGAGCTCAGACCGCGTCGCTGCGGGCGCTGGCCAACGCCGGCGGGCTCGTCCGCGACAACCCGGCCCTGTTCCAGCTTCGGCTGCTGCAGGAGATGGGCACGTCGACGGGCCACACCTTCGTGGTCGGCACCGACGCGGTGACCCCTCCGGCCTGAGATGCGAAACGGCCCCCGCACATCGCGGGGGCCGTTTCGTCGTTCGTGGCGAACCGGCGGTTCAGAAGTCCATGTCCGGCATGCCGCCGCCGGCGCCGCCCTCGTCGGGAGCGTCGGCGATGACCGCCTCGGTCGTGAGGAAGAGCGCCGCGATCGAGCCGGCGTTCTGCAGGGCCGAACGGGTCACCTTGGCGGCATCGATGATGCCGGCCTCGACCAGGTCGATGTACTCGCCGGTCGCGGCGTTGAGGCCGTTGTTGCCCTCGAGGTCGCGCACGGTGTTGACGACCACGCCACCCTCCATGCCGGCGTTGACGGCGATCTGGGTGAGCGGCCCCTCGAGCGCACGAGCGACCATGCGGGCGCCGACCTGTGCGTCGGCGTCGGACAGCGAGTCGATCATGGCGTTCACCGCAGCCTGGGCCCGGATGAGGGTGGTGCCCCCGCCAGCGACGACACCCTCTTCGATGGCGGCCTTGGTGGTCGACACCGCATCGTCGGAGCGGTGCGTCTTTTACTTCACCGACACCACGGTGGCGGCGCCGACATTGTGCACGGCAACGCCACCCCACAGCTTGGCGAGACCCTCGTGGAGC